>JAAUTE010000087.1 GCA_012031815.1 Chloroflexaceae bacterium | reverse complement strand
TTCCCCGGCCAGGACTTCCCGCACCCCGCTTTTCAAGGTCAAGCGGCCATCGGCTGTACGCGAGTAAGGGGTTCGCCCCGATCCCTTCGTCCCTAAATCGTAGAGGTAGCCATCTATCCCCCGCAGCTGACCGTAGAGAAAGCCCCGACCATCTCCCAGAAAGGGATTGTACTCCCCAAACTGATAGCCGTGGTAGCGCAGGGCCAGCAGAGGTCGCTCCCCTTGAAACTTGCCAAAGGCTTCAATAAAATCACCATCCCTGACCGCCGCCGGCACCAGACCCAACAGCGGTAATAAATTATCATTACGAAAGCGTAACAAGTGTTGGGGAAACACTGCCGCCTCCACGCGATCGCAATAATCGTCTCCCCAGCTTTCCAGGGCAGGTTCGTAGGTCAGGGTTAGTAGGGGATTAGCAGGCGGGACGCTCATAGGCGATCGGAGGTTGAGAATGACCCCCCGGCAATACAATATTTAAATAATAATTAAAAGAGCAGTGATAACGCTAAAAATCGGCAAAGTCTCTGGGTAAATAGATGTCAAACTCAATCATGTATCAAGAAGACGGCTATGTGCTTCTCGAAACTGACCAGCCGGAACAACTGCTAGCAGCCGCAGAACTCCAGGAAAAGCTTCAAACCGTTATTCAATCCCATTGGGACGAGCTATCTGCCGGATTGCGGCAAGAATTGGAAGTTAGGAAGACCCTCGACCAACAGGCTCGCTACCTGCGCCACAACTACTGCGAATTAAAGCTCGATTCTGGGGAATATTGGCAGTGGTACGTCGTTCGCTTCCAAAAATAATCTTAACGTTAATCTTCTCAGAACTTCCTGACAGCAGCGGCTAAAATAGAGTAAATTAGAGCCGTCTGGCGCGGCAGCGTTTTTTTAGAAAGACAGGGCATTTATGGGTCAATTTCTGCGACAAACCTTGGCTAGTTTCTTGGGAAGCCTGATCGGTTTGTTTGTTTTCGTGACGTTGGGGGCGAGTGGCTTAGCCTTATTGATTATTGCAGCAGCCCTCGGCGGTAGTTCCTCCGTTGCCAACAAATCAGCATTGGTTTTCGATTTATCTTTGCTAATTACTGATGCAGAAACCCCTGGAAGCTTAGCAGAGGTGGCTTTAGGGAATGGGACAGAGGTTATAACCCTGCGCCAAGTGCTAAACGCTATTAACCAAGCCGCCAAGGACGATCGCATTGTGGCCCTCTTTCTCGATGGTCGCGCCCTAAATGTAGACAATGGCTATGGGACGCTCACAGAAGTTCGGGCTGCCTTAGAAGAGTTCCGCGCCACGGGCAAAAAATTATCGCCTACGGGACAGACTGGAGCGAACAAAACTATTTTTGGCCTCTGCGGCCAATGAGGTTTGGGTTAATCCCCTGGGAACGGTGACAGTGAACGGTTTTAGCTCAGAACAGCCTTTTTTTGCGGATGCCCTGACTAAATTTGGCATTGGCGTCCAAGTGGTTCGTGTGGGAAGTTATAAAGCGGCGGTCGAACCCTTTACTCGCCAGTCCCTGTCCCCAGAAAGCCGGGAACAAACCCAGGTATTGCTGGCCAATCTCTGGCGAGACTATCGCGATCGCGTCGGCAAGAGCCGGCAACTGACTCCCCAACAATTGCAAGCGCTGGCGGACGCCCAGGGATTCACCACGGCGACAGCGGCTAAAAGCGCGAAATTAGTCGATGGCATTGCCTATTTTGATGAGGTGGTTGCCAACTTAAAGACCCTTACCGACAGTCAAGACGACAAATCTTTCCGTCAGATTGACCTCCAGGACTATGCCAGCCGTGCCGTTCGCGATCGGCGCTCAGCGAACACCATTGCCCTGGTCTATGCCGAAGGTGAGATCGTAGATGGAGAAGGAAGCCTGGGAGAGGTTGGGGGCGATCGCCTCGCGAGGGAACTGCGGGAGGTTAGAGAGGATAAGTCGGTCAAGGCGGTGGTGTTGCGCATCAATAGTCCTGGGGGGAGTGCCACTGCTTCAGAGGTAATTTGGCGAGAACTGTCCTTGATTAAGCAAGAAAAGCCCCTAGTCATTTCTATGGGCAACGTGACAGCCTCTGGCGGCTACTGGATTGCGACGGCGGGAGATTATATTTTTGCCGAGCCGACCACCATTACGGGTTCCATTGGGGTTTTTGGACTCCTGCCCAACGTCGAGCAACTGGCCAATAATAACGGCATTAACTGGGATGTGGTCAAAACAGGTAAGTTTTCCGATTTGAACTCGGTTGTACGCCCAAAAAACCCCGCAGAACTGGCGACTTTGCAGCAATTTGTCAATGACACCTATGGACTGTTCCTCAAAAAAGTCTCTGAGTCCCGAAAACTGCCCTTGGACAAGGTTGAAACCATCGCTCAGGGACGGGTTTGGTCGGGCAGAGACGCTCATTCCCTGGGGCTGGTGGATCGACTGGGCGGTCTGGAGGCAGCGTTGAATTATGCGGCCCAAAGGGCTGCCCTCGCAGACGACTGGCGGGTGGAAGAGTATCCCAATGTGCCACAACTCGGCGAGCTTCTAGTCAATGCCCTGGGGGGACAAACCCAACAAGCGTCGCGCCATCCACTCCAGGCACAGCTAGAGCGTCTAGAGTCCGACCTGGCTGTTTTGAGCGATCTAAACGACCCCCAAGGTGTTTATGCCCGATTACCCTTAATTTACGGATTGATTAAGGCGATCGCCCCCAGCCGCTTTTAAATCTTTACAGAAGCAGGAATTGTTAATATTTTGCAATGAACAAACCGGGTGCGATCGCGGGCGCAATTCCTCCTCCGTCCTGCCCGGACTCTGTAGGACAGCCCCGGAAAAGGTTGTTACGGAATTTGAAGTTATATTCCCAGTTCCTCATTAGGGAGATGGCTGTAGGGTAAACTTACCTTGATTGAGCGATTATCCGCTTAGGAGAACACTTCGGTTACAAGGAGCCGAATTTCATGTCTCATACCGTCAAAATCTACGATACTTGCATTGGCTGCACCAATTGCGTTCGTGCTTGCCCTACGGACGTACTGGAATGGTGCCTTGGGATGGCTGCAAGGCTGCCCAAATCGCCTCTTCTCCCCGGACGGAAGACTGCGTTGGCTGCAAGCGCTGTGAAACGGCTTGCCCGACCGATTTCTTGAGCATCCGCGTTTACTTGGGTGCTGAAACCACCCGCAGCATGGGTCTGGCTTATTAAGATACCCCTAATCTGTTCAACCTATCGATCCGTGTCCTTAACATACCTTGAAAATCCGCGAGAGGAGGCATTTGCCCCCTCTTTTTTTGGTTCTTTGAACGACAGCGATCTATTTTTGCCAAATCAGGATTGCTTCCCTAGGAAAGACGGCCAATCCCAGAAAAATAACTACCCTGAACCCATATAGCGCAAGCGATCGCTTGCGCTATTGTGATCGCATTTTTAAGGAGTTAGGAATGACGTTAGGTCGCTGGGTGGGCTTTTTAGCCTTAATTCTCTCGATTTACATTCTCTGGCGCCTTAGAACTGTCCTGCTAATCGCCTTTGCCGCCCTAGTGCTGGCCACGGTGATCAATCGGCTGGTGAAATTACTCCAGCGTTGGGTGAGATATCGCAGCCTTGCCGTGGCGATCGCCATGTTGGGACTGTTGCTGCTATTGGTAGGCTTTGTTTGGATCGTCGTACCGCCCTTCATTGAGCAGGTGGAAGACCTCATTGAGTTGCTGCCGACGGCGATTGCTCGGATTGAAACCTGGTTTGAGGGCATGGAAGAACGCCTGCCAGGGGGAATTGAGGGCTACTTGCCCAGTACGGATGCTGTCTTTGCCAGGCTGCAACCTTGGGCAACCCGTCTGTTTGGGACTTTTTTTGGTTTCTTTGCCAATCTTTTAAATTTACTGGGCAGCATATTGCTGGTCTTGGTGTTGATGACCATGTTTTTGGCCAATCCCCAGCTCTATCGACATCTTTTAATCCAACTGTTTCCCTCCTTCTATCGCCGCCGCGCCTGCGAAATTTTAGACCAATCGGAAACTGCTCTGGTCAATTGGGCCATCGGGATTTTGATCGACACGGTTTTTATTGGTCTCGTCAGTGCGATCGGGCTGTGGATTCTGCAAATTCCCCTGGTACTAGCCAATTCTTTCATTGCCGGATTTCTAGAAACCATTCCTAATCTCGGCCCGACGCTCAGCGTCATTCCCCCAACCCTTGTGGCCCTAACCATAGACCCCTGGCGCGCTCTGGGAGTGGTCATTTTGTATATTGTGATCCAGCAGGTTGAAGGCTATGTTTTGGTTCCCTTTGTGATGCGAAAAACCGTGTTCCTCCCGCCCGCAATTACGCTCCTCTCTCAAATTGCCTTTGCAACCTTCTTTAGCCTTCTGGCACTATTTCTGTCCCTCCCTTTTGTGGTTATTGCTCAAGTTTGGCTTCAAGAAGTGCTGGTGAAAGACATCCTCAATGACTGGGAGCGATCGCCGACCTCGAAATCAACCCCCACTCCCCCCAGCCCGTAAACTTTGGTTAGGGCCGAAGCGCGATCGCAACCTGCCCTTGATTAGGTTTGTCCTAGGCAAGCTGGCTGAGTGCTGCAGAGGGTTGCAACGCCCGTCGTTTCCCAATAAGTGCTAGGATTGCGACAGAAAGAGATGCGCATAAATAAGGGAAAAAGACTAGATGCAGGAGTATGAGAAGTCCATCTCCTTTGACGGTCGCGATATTAAGCTGACAACTGGCTTGCTAGCCCCACAAGCAGGCGGTGCAGTCTTAATTCAATCAGGAGATACGGCTGTATTAATTACCGCAACGCGAGCGCCAGGCAGAGAAGGCATGGATTTTTTGCCGTTGATTGTGGACTATGAAGAACGGCTCTATGCGGCTGGGCGCATTCCGGGCGGGTTTCTCCGGCGGGAAGGCCGGCCCCCGGAAAAGGCTGTTCTCACTAGCCGCCTTATCGACCGGCCCCTGCGACCCCTGTTGCCCCACTGGTTGCGGGACGACGTGCAGATTGTGGCGACGACCCTATCAATGGATGAGTTGGTTCCCCCGGACGTTTTGGCGGTGACAGGGGCTTCCATTGCCGTTATTTTGGCTAAAATTCCTTTTTTTGGGCCAATGGCGGCGGTTCGAGTGGGTTTGATTGGGGATGACTTTATCATTAATCCTACCTTCCAGGAAATTGAGCAAGGCGACCTGGATTTAGTGGTGGCGGGCAGTCTCAACGGCGTGGTCATGGTGGAAGCCGGCGCCAACCAGTTGCCGGAGCAGGACGTGATTGAGGCCATTGATTTTGGCTATGAGGCGGTCATGGACTTGATTCGGGCCCAACAGGAGATGATGCAAGACCTGGGGCTGGAATTGGTGCAGGAACCGGAACCCTCCAGCAATGAGACCATCGCCCAGTTTGTGCGGGAACAGACAGCGGCGGCGGTCAAGCAGGTACTCACCCACTACGATTTTGATAAAAGCAGCCGGGATGCGGCCCTGAACGAGCTTAAAATCAGTAACCTCGATAGCAAGCTGGCGGAATTGACCGAGGATGACCCGATTAAACTGGCCGTGGCGGAAGATAGCAAGGCGATCGCCAAAGCTTACAAAGCCCTGACCAAGGAACTGATGCGCCGCCAAATTTTGGAAGAGGGCATTCGCGTCGATGGCCGCAAGCTGGATCAAGTCCGTCCCATTAGCTGCCGGGTGGGGTTGCTGCCCTCGCGGGTACATGGCAGCGGCCTGTTTCAGCGGGGCTTAACCCAAGTCCTGTCCATTGCCACCTTGGGAACCCCTGGCGATGCCCAAGAGTTGGCCGATGACCTCCACCCGGAAGCCCAGAAGCGCTACCTGCACCACTACAACTTCCCGCCCTACTCCGTGGGGGAAACCAAGCCCATGCGATCGCCGGGACGCCGAGAAATTGGTCACGGGGCCCTAGCCGAGCGGGCCTTGATGCCGGTGCTGCCCGCCCAGAAGGATTTTCCTTACGTGATTCGAGTGGTTTCTGAAGTGATTTCCTCCAATGGTTCCACGTCGATGGGATCGGTGTGCGGTTCTACCCTGGCTCTGATGGATGCGGGGGTTCCCATTCTCAAACCCGTCAGCGGGGCGGCGATGGGTTTGATCA
Source organism: Chloroflexaceae bacterium (assembly GCA_012031815.1). GTDB lineage: Bacteria > Cyanobacteriota > Cyanobacteriia > Cyanobacteriales > JAAUTE01 > JAAUTE01. The sequence continues at coordinate 8,134 of JAAUTE010000087.1, read as the reverse complement.
AGGAAGGCGAAGAAGTCCGCATTCTCACCGATATTCAGGGGATTGAGGATTTCCTGGGGGATATGGACTTTAAGGTAGCAGGAACCGATACGGGGATTACCGCCCTGCAAATGGACATGAAGATTACGGGACTGTCCCTGCCGACCATTGCTAAAGCCATTGAGCAAGCCCGACCCGCTCGCCTACACATCCTCGAAAAAATGCTGGCAACCCTGGCCCAACCGCGATCGCAGCTTTCCCCCTTTGCCCCGCGTTTGCTCACCCTCAAGATCGATCCGGAGTTTATTGGTCTGGTGATCGGGCCGGGCGGCAAGACGATTAAGGGGATTACGGAGCAGACCGGAGCCAAAATTGATATTGAGGATGATGGTACGGTGACCATTTCGGCGGTAGATGGAGAAAAAGCTCAGAAAGCTAAGAAAATCGTCGCTAATATGACCCGCAAGCTCAACGAAGGTGATGTTTACGTGGGTCGCGTCACTCGCATTATTGACATAGGGGCCTTTGTGGAAGTGCTGCCTGGCAAAGAGGGCATGGTGCATATTTCCCAACTGGCCGAAGGTCGGGTGGCTCGCGTCGAAGATGAGCTGGCCCTTGGCGATGAAGTGGTGGTTAAGGTGCGGGGGCTTTGATAACCGCGGCCGGTTGAATTTGACCCGCCTGGGCATCCACCCCGATGAGGCAGCGGCGGCCCGAGAGGCGAGCGCTGACTAGCGTCTCCATTTCCAGCTAGCAGGTGACAGGGTTTCCCTGTTTCCTGTCTTCGAGGCCGGGGCCTCTTTTTTTGGCCCTTGAGTTGCCATAACTCACCTCTCTCTTAAGGCACTCATGCTCCAGCAAACTGAGCTTCTACAATGAGCGAACGCGATCGCCAACCCCCATAACCATGAAGTTGCCCCAAGGCAATTGGGAGAATGCGGTACTACTTACAAAAGAGCAATGGCAGAGCGCTCTCCAAGAGGTCATAGCGTTAGGTTTGCAGCCCCATCCCGATCCGCCGAAAAATTGGGATAGTTTAGCGGCTTTAACCACAATTCTGCGACGGACTGACCCTAACGCTCGCATTCTTGACGCCGGGGCTGAAGGCTATTCGGTTATCTTGCCCTGGCTGGCTCACTACGGCTACCAGGAGCTGAGGGGCCTGAATTTGTCCTACGAGCAAATTGGCGATCGCCCGCCCATTGTTTATGAACTCGGCGATCTTACCCAAACTCAATACCCATCCCAGAGCTTTGATGCCATTACTTGTTTAAGCGTTATTGAACATGGGGTAAATCTAGAAGCATACTTTCAGGAAATGTCGCGGCTGCTCAAACCGGGCGGCGTTTTAATTACCTCAACAGACTATTACGAAAGCGCGATCGCAACCCAAGGTAAAGTAGCATTTGGGACGCCGGTACGGATCTTTCAACGTCGCGATCTTGAGCAAATGCTCGATCTGGCTCGTCGCTGCGGCCTACAATTAACCAGTCCCTTGCCGCTTGAGTGCCAGGAGAAAACTATCTCTTGGCTAGAGCTTGATTATACTTTTGCAATTTTTACTGCCCTCAAAATCCCGATTAATTTGTTTTTTGCTCAGAAACTTCTCTCAAGGAGAGTCCTGTCCATAGATAGAGAATTTAAACACAATCTCTAATTATTCTTGGAGGATAAGATAAACAAAGGAGACAAATCATGGCAGCTAAGACGCCTTCTGATACTCGACAAGAGGAAGGAAAATATGATCCCCAAGATAATCCCGGTACGGAAACCGAGATTCCTACCACCGAGGAAGGCAATACGCCCCTGGATGAGCGCCTGCGCATGACCGGTCAAGAGTCTGGCAGCGATGTCCGTCCCGGCGCGGAGCAAGATGCCCCCGGCGGTACAATCAGACGCCCCGGCACGCCCAATCAAGGCACCGAGTCGCGCTAACAGTGCTAAAACGCTTGCAGGCGATCGCCAGATCAACTCGCTTTCAGAATAATTCACGGCAATCACAGCTGAAAGGAACTTGCCAACCTGATTTGGGAAGTCTATCCTTCAGCTTTTTCGTTGGCGGCTGGCGCGATCTAGGATGCCGCAATTACTTTTAACATCTCGCTTGGCGTCAAATTCGGGTAAACGACCTGACCATCCCGAAACCAGACAATTCGCTCAGTGGTTTTCGCCACCTCTGGCTCGTGGGTCACCATAATCACCGTAATATCGCTCTGGTGCAATTCAGCAAAAATATCCAGGACTTCCTGGGTAGTGCGGGAATCTAAGGCTCCTGTCGGTTCGTCTGCCAGCAAAATCACCGGCTCATTGACAATGGCTCTCGCGATCGCCACCCGCTGTTGCTGTCCCCCAGAAAGCTGGGTGGGTTTATTGTGGAGGCGGCGTCCCAACCCCACCCGACGTAAAGCGGAAGCAGCTCGCTCCTGACGTTCGGCGGCGGCCACCCCGGCGTAAACCATCGGCAGCATCACATTATCCAACGCGGTCAGTTGAGGCAGCAAATGGAACTGCTGAAACACAAACCCGATTTTTAAATTGCGAATTTTAGCGAGGGCGGCGGGGGACAGTTGAGAGACATCCTGGTTTTCCAGATAGTACCGTCCTGCGGTCGGCCGATCCAAGCAGCCAATAATGTTCATGGCCGTGGATTTCCCCGATCCCGATGCGCCCATAATCGAGCAATATTCCCCTTTTTCAACGACCAAATTCACCCCGTCTAGGGCGCGCACCTCCGTATCGCCGCTGCCATAGACTTTAGCAATGTTTTCCAGGCGCACAATGACGATGAGTAGGGGGCGATCGCGACGCTCGTTTGATGGTTGGGCTGAAAATCCATGTTTTTCGCGTAATTGAGGTCTTTGGGCGGGCGGCTCGCCCGGCGACCTTGAGAGGCGCTTTTCTCCTAGTTTAGAAAAATCTACCAGACCAGTGCCTCTACGAGCGGATTATTTGCCCATGCCCAGCCGTTGCGCCTTCTGGTAAACCTTCCCTTCCGTCAGCAGCGAGGGGGCGATCGTCACTTCCACTTGCTGCATTTCCTGGAGATTTTTGGCTCCCAGGGTTCCCATGCTGGTTTTGAGCGCTCCCAGCAGATTGTGAGTGCCATCATCCAGGCGAGCCGGGCCGACCAGAATTTCCTTGAGGGTTCCCGTGGTTCCCACATTAATCCTTGTGCCCCGTGGCAGTACAGGACTGGGCGTGGCCATGCCCCAGTGATACTCGCCGCCAGGCGACTCGGCGGCTCTGGCAATGGGCGAGCCAATCATCACCGCATCGGCACCACAGGCAATACACTTACAAATATCGCCCCCGGTCACGATGCCCCCATCCGCAATAATCGGCACGTATCGCCCCGTTTCTGCCCCAAAGTCTGCCCTAGCCGCCGCACAATCCGCGATCGCCGTGGCTTGGGGCACGCCGACCCCCAATACCCCGCGAGAGGTACAGGCCGCGCCCGGCCCGATGCCCACCAACACCGCCGCCGCTCCGGCTTTCATCAAATTCAGGGCGACCTCGTAGGTGACGCAGTTCCCCAAAATCACGGGCATGGGCATCTCCCGGCAGAATTTAGCCAGATCCAACGGGGCGATCGCCGCTGGAGACAAATGGGCTGTGGAAACCACCGTCCCCTGAATAAATACCAAATCCGCCGCTACCACCGCCGTCCCAAATTTCATCGCCCCGCCGGGGTCAAACTCACCGCTGCGATCGCCCCCGCTTGTTTAATTTCCTGAATGCGACGCTCGATCAGGGCTGCTTGGACGGGTTCCGCGTACAACTGCTGCATTAACCCCACAAATTCTTCTTTTCCCACCGCAGCAATGCGATCAAGCTGGGGCTGGGGGTTTTCGTAGCGCGTTTGCAGTCCCTCCAGGTTAAGCACGCCCAAAGCGCCCAATTCCGAGAGCAACACTGCCATGCGGACGTCCACTACCCCATCCATCGCGCTGGCAATAATGGGAATATTGCGTTTAATCCCGCCGATTTCCCAGACAGTTTCCGCCAAGGAAGGATCTAGCGTTCGCGTTCCCGGCACCAGCGCAATTTCATCAATACCATAGGCTCGGCGAGCCGTTTTTCCGCGACCGATTGCAATATCCACGCTCCGTTCCCCAATCCGTTTGGTCTAGGCTATCAAATTTTGCCTCCAACCGGAAATCACCGAGGGAAACTCCCCTTGAAATCCTCCATAGGAAGGTCGTTTCTCTCAGGCTGGATAGATGCGGAGGCGGCGATTGGGTTCTTCCCCAAAGCTATCGGAGTGAAGTCGATAATGCTCGACCAACTCATGCTGCATTTTTCGCACCTTTGCCGAGCGCGGCAGCAGTTCCACGGGCTGACCGGTGGGAATAACAATTTGCTCCACTGCCAAGCGGGCTTCTTCGAGGGCTTCGATTTCGTCGTCGCTGCCGCTGTGGGCAAACAGGCGTAAATCTGGGGTTCCCGCCCCAGGATCATCTAGATCCAACAGCCGCTGCAAGCTGCGGGCAATTTGGGGAAGGGTGCTGGCCTTGACCGCATGGATGGGAATCTGATGGCTCTTGGCCACCTGGCGGAGTTTGGAATGGTTGCGAATGTGGGCTTTGAGGGCGAGAACGGCATCGGCACTGCCCAGATCCTTGGTGAGTACCACGGGTAAATTCAAGGCAGAAATAACCTGCTCCAATTGCGATCGCCCCAAGCCGTAGGGATAGACATAAATGGGCCAATCTTCGCCGTTGGGGCCGGGGGTGCGAATTTTCTGGGGCACGCCCTCGCTTTGGTGCCAGGATTGATCCAGAAGCTGGTCAAACTCTGTATTATCTTCCTCGCCCGCCGTACTGGTGTAGTTCACCTCCACAGGAGACAGGGGAACCATCCGTCCTGAAGCCCGCCAGCCCCCCGGACGCAGGGGAGCTAAAGACGCCGTATTGCGACCCAAGGAATAGCTAAGAGCGAGGGAAGCGGGTTCTGTGGTCGCAACCACCTCTCCCTGCTCGTTAAGGGTACGCACCTGGGTTAACGGCTCCCGGCCCCGCAGTAAATTATCAACGGTTTCCGCCACATCTTGATGGATCGTCCAGCGCTGCCGCTCCAGCATCTCCACCGCAATTTCAAAGGTGGGCGGGGCCTTGCGCTCTAACACCGTCTTTTGGGAACCGCGCCGGCGGGCTTCTTCATCGCCGAGGGTAACGGACTGAATGCCCCCCACCAAATCCGAGAGGGTGGGATTTTTGATCAGGTTTTCAATGCGGTTGCCGTGGGCAGTTCCCACTAATTGAACGCCCCGTTCGGCAATGGTGCGGGCCGCAAGGGCTTCCAGTTCGGTGCCGATCTCATCAATGACAATCACCTGGGGCATGTGGTTTTCCACCGCCTCAATCATCACCTGATGCTGCAATTCCGGGCGAGCCACCTGCATGCGACGGGCCCGTCCAATAGCAGGATGGGGAATATCGCCGTCTCCCGCAATTTCGTTGGAGGTGTCGATGATGACGACGCGCTTGCCAAAATCGTCGGCTAGCACCCGTGCAATTTCCCGCAGGGCCGTGGTTTTGCCAACGCCGGGACGCCCCAAGAGCAAAATCGACTGACCCGTTTCTACCAGGTCGCTAATTAGCCCAATGGTGCCGAAAACTGCCCGTCCGATGCGGCAGGTTAAACCGATAATGTTACCTGTACGGTTGCGAATAGCGCTGATGCGGTGGAGCGTTCGTTCAATTCCGGCTCGATTGTCGCCACTAAAACTGCCAACGCGGTCGATACAATATTCTAGGTCGGCTTTAGTGACGGATTGGGTTCCCAGATCGATGGCGCTCTCAGGAAAGCGGGCTTCCGGCAGGCGACCTAAATCCATGACGACTTCGACCAACTGGTCGCGCTGGGGCTGTTCTTCAATTTCGACGCGAATGCGATCGGGCAAAATTGCCAGTAATTTATCAAGCTCGTCTGTAATCTGGGATTGGCTGGCGGGGATAACTCTCTGTGTCATCAATAACGTGGGTGGTGAAGCGAAAGGAGGTTTTCTTAAATGTTGATGGCTTGCCAGGGAAGGGGATTTATCATAAGCATCTAGACTCGTCAATTTTTATTGTATCGACCGGGGCCCCTCCCCCACCCAGAGAAAAACCTTCATGGCTTGCACCTGGCAAAGGGCCTTTAAGCTGGCCGACAAGGCGGCGGGCCTGGGTGACGGCTTGCCACAGCAGCTCAGGGGAATTCTCTAAGGCAGTGTCGGCTCCGGTTTCATTTAAGGATTTGAGTAGGGGGGCGATCGCGCTGCGGGCATAGCTACCGTAGGCCACTCCGGCAATGGTTCGCGATGGGGAGCGACGGGAAGGCTGGGCGATCAACCCCAAGGCGTTGAGTTTGCTAACGGTATGGTCGTTGGTGCCGCCGGCCAGTTGGACATAGCCGGGTAAATCAGCGGCGAGGACTTTTTGGGCTAATTTGACGGCGGCGCGGGTCGCACCCATGCCCAGATCGCCGCTCATGGGCCGGCCATCGGTTTGCCAAACTAGGGGACAAGGTAGGGGCTGTAACCGTTCCCAGAGGTGGCACAAATAAGCAATTAAATCGCCACCGTCGGGGCAACTGATCGCCAATAGCTTTAGGCGATCGCAGTGGGGAGCTAGGGCGGCCCACAGGCGGCTAAACTGAGCCTCTCGTCCGATCTGGGTGTGAATTTCCAGGGCATCTATCCGATCCAGCCAGGGCAAGAGGGCTTGGGGGGGCGGCCACATAGGTCTGGGCCCCGATTAAATGATTGGGACAGACGGGCAAGCAGCGGCCGCAGCCATAGCAAAGCGGCGTGAGAATTTGGGCAGTGGCGCTGCTAAAAACAATGGCGTCTGCGGGACAAACTACGGCACAGGGACGGGAACAGTCCGGGGGGCAGGCAGGGGTTTCCAGGTAGGCTTTGCGAAAATGGGGGTCTTCGCCATCGTTGAGGCTGACCATCAGCCAGGGTTGGTAGTAAACCGGAAAACCCTGTTGGGTAGCAGCTTTGGCTAAGCTGGCCGCTTGGGCGAGTCCGTCGCGAGCCGCCCACAGTGCCGCCGGGTCCGCAGCCACATCTACGCAATCTGCTCCGGCAAGGGCATAAACCAGGGCTAAATTGCGGATTGTTCCCAAGTCTTGAAAACTTGCGCCACAAATTAATTTAAACCAGGTTCCGCTGTCAAGGGACTGGAGAGGAGAAGAGGTCACCCGATGGTCTCAAGCTGGGGTTGAATAGGGTACTGATTAGCTCAAGGGCTTTTGTTGCTTAGCCTAGCACAGTTGTACGGTCTCGACTGGCGATCGCTAGGCAGGCCAGGGCTTTATCGCTAAAACCGCTTAGAAAAGACCTTGGTAGGCTATTTTACCCCAAGGGCAAGATCGTTGAGCCACTGCCTCGACCCTGGGGCAAGGGGGCAAGCTAGTCGGCGATCGCTTCCAAGAGAACTTCCGCCAAGGATAGTCCTTCCACTTCGTCCATGGTTTTGGTATCCACAATGTCAAACTTCGCACCAGCCGCTTCGAGTTGGTCGTCGAGGGCCTTGAGAAACTCGCGAGCGCCAGGGTCTTTGCCGACTTGAATCAGGGAGATAGCCATCTCTTCGTTACGCTCTAACTGGCGAGAAGCCTCAATAATCAAGCGCATCACCGCTTTGCGATCGTCGGGTTCGCCATCGGTAATCACCAAAATCGTCTCGCCGTTGGCTTTGGTTTTCCCGGCCGCTTTTCGCTGAAAATAATTGTTGAGAGTATCTTGTAGGACACTGGCTAAATCGGTGCGGCCCATCGGGTCATTTTTCTTGGTAAATTTGGACGACTTTATCCGAGGTGACATTGTCATAACGACGAAAACGTCCCGAAAATAGATAAACCGTAATGCCGTCGGGGTCAATTTTTTCGCAAGCCCTTGCTAGAGCAAGGGTGGATTCCTGGGCCGCCTCCCAGCGGGTCTTGCCACCGGGCTGATCGGCCGTTGACATGCTACCGCTCTTGTCAATAATTAAGGTGTAATCTCTTTCTTGGATCAAGGTTGGCTCTGCCATTTACAGTCTCCCGACAAAGTTTCTTCTTTTTTAGACTAGGACGAAGGGCTAGATGACCCGGCAAATTCCAGTTTTTCACAGAATTGCCTCTGCAATACAACCGGATATAAACATCATTCAATCTGGGGCCGGGG
>JAAUTE010000086.1 GCA_012031815.1 Chloroflexaceae bacterium | reverse complement strand
AGGGGAATTACCCACAGATCCCAATGTCATCAGCAAGGTTTGGCTGGAGCATTATGCCAATGGTGACCCGTTGAATGGCGATCGCATTAATTCTCTGGTAGATCGCGCTTTACTGCATCGCGACATTCTGGCACAAGTTTGCAGCTAGGGGAAAGCTGAGACATAAAAAAATTTATGGATTAGTTTAAACGATGGAGATTTTTTCGTGAAAAACACACTAAATTTGACGGCTTGAGCTTTTAGGCTTGTTTTCTGCGTTTTTGGGAAGCCTGCTCAAAGTTTCTTGAAATCAATAATTCCGTCAAAATTACAACCATTGATATCACCCAAACCACAAGACTAACATAGAGTGTATCGGCAAGAAAAAGGCTTTGCCCCGCCAACTTGGGTAAAAAGTTACGAAGAAATAAAATTACAGCAAGTCCTGTTAGAAAATACTTGAGTTTATCTATGTCTGAATATCCTCCCCAGTTAAAAAATCGCTGCTTAAACCTATTGAAATCGATAAAAGCCGTGTAAACCACAAAGTGATTCAAGAAGGAGATATTAAGTAATAGAGTATTGGCTAGGTGAAAAAAGCAGGCTGTCGTGAGCCATAATAACCACCATTGCCTTGACATTAATAGCATGATAAATGCCGAGAGTTCAAAGATAACAGCGCCATAATCGGCAAATTCAAAAACCCACTTTGGCACGGAAAAACAGCAGGGGCTAATAATTTATCTCTTCCTAAATCAAAATATCCTCGATAGAACCAGGAGAAAAAACCACTGGTACTAAAATCCAAATCCACCCATTTCAAGGCTTTTTCATAACCTGCGGTAAAGAAACCAAACGCTAAAATAACGGACAAAAGCGCCAAACTTTTTTGCGGGACGGCGGGCGACAATCGACGATCTGGGATTAAAGCGTAATAGCATCCCCAATTGGTAAAAATCATGCAAAACAGTACTGCCTGCGGCATAATTCCGTGGTCAATTTTGCCAAACGCGGTGGCAAAATCACTGCTGATAATCCAGCAAATCAGCATCATGGCACTAAACCATCTGGACTTAATCCCGATTGTCAAGAAAAGCAAGCTGGTCAGGATTACGATGTCTAAAATCAGAAAAAAAGGACGGGGAGGAAACTGGCCAAGTAGGTTTGCCAGACTAAGATAGGGCGGATCGAAGAAGGCACTGGGAGCTTCTGAAATCAAGCTGGCGTGAGCGGGACTGAAGAAAAGCAGAAACAGCCCAAAAATCCAGCGGAAAATGCCGAGGGAATTTTCTGAAACCGTTGTCGATTCAACGACCCGCTGCCAAAAAATGGCGTTCAGCGATCTAGCGTAGAGATATAATTCTTTCATTTTTGATGGCTCTTGAGACTTCTTCACCCGTATTTACATTGATTTCCTTCTCTTCGTACCTAACTAGGAATGATTCTGGTGATAATTCCAGTGCTTGTAACTTATCAGCCATCCAGGCTTTTGCAAATTTTTTTTCTGGCGGGCTGGCGGTTTTTCGTCTGATTTCTAGGGGTTTGGTGAAGCCCAAGTCTCCCATTCCCCTAATCCAGATTTTCTCGATTTTCTTTTGCTGTAATCCAAAATTATTGCTTGCGATCGCATAAATAAACCGATCGGGAAGGGGATAGAGCAGTTCTTCTGGGTCTATTTTGACTAAATCTCCCTGCGAGTCATAGCCATACAGAGACAGTTGCCGAACGCTAATAACTTCCTCATTAAGATTTATTTTTCCGGCTCCTGATGGCAGAATAACCGCAATTGACGGCTCTAACTTGTAATTGAAAAAAGTTTTTAACGTAAAAGGAATAATCAGGATTGTGGCAATTAAGATAGTAAACCTAAGGGAGAAAAAGGGCTTGTCAGCATTTGGCAATTCTTTCATTTACTACCCCCATTTTTAAGGTCACCTAATGCTAGTCAACTCTTGAAGCCATCGCAATTCTGATAATCTCCCAAATAAAAAACTAGTTTCTCTTGTTTCGGGATTTTGTCGCCTTCTGCTACTCCTCTCTAAAAGTTAAATGCAATTTTTTCCAGAAACCATTGCCCGCAAATTCTGATTGGTAAGAAAGACAATAATTTAAACCTAATAGCTCTAACTTGAGCGTTATCAGCAAAGTAGAGGAGTGATAATTGTAGTTTTCAGCCATAGTTAATGTTCGCGATCGCTGCTGGCAATTGCACAATTATTTAAGCATGCAGGAAGTTGCTCTGGGGACTAGCATTTAAGTCAAATTCTTTCTCTATCCCAAGGGGGGTTTGTAACAGTTGCCAGAGATCGAAGGTCATCGATATTGTAAACATGTAAACATCAAAACTGCCCCAGAAGATTTGGGGCTATCCCCTGCATGCGAGAGTGATATTTTGACCGGGGAGCCATAACTTGGGCAACGCGAAACGCTAGGCTGGAAATAGCGTTGGGAAAATTGGCTGTGAATTTACCGTCATTTCTGTGGTTGTGGAAAATTGCGGCTTGGTCGATGGGTTTGACCTTGACCGCCTACTTGATTTTGGGCATCTCCGGGACTTGGTTGTGGCAGCGCCGCTGGAGTAAATCTCCCCGTCCCCCCTGGCTGCGGCCCTTTCATTACGTTACCGGCACGATTATGGTAATTTTAGTGCTGCTGCTGCTGGCCATTGGGTTAATTGGCACCCTGGGGCATTACGGTAGCCTCGGCCATTCTCCTCATCTATTTGCGGGTATTGCCGTTGTTTTATTAGTGCTGCTCTCTGCCGGTAGTGCGACCCAAATTAGTCCCAAGCATCCCTGGGCCAGACCCCTTCATGTCACCACCAATATTATTTTGCTCGTCGGATTGATTTTTACCACTGCCACGGGCTGGGGTGTCGTGCAAAAGTACCTTTAACGTTAGATTAGAAACAAGCATTGTGACCTGTTCGTTTGGCTTGGGGCATGGAGAAAACCAGCGAGGTTTTAATTATTGGCGGCGGTATTATCGGCCTTGCGATCGCCATTGAGCTGAAATTGCGGGGGGCCTCGGTGACGGTTTTGAGCCGAGATTTTGGCCAGGCGGCAACCCAAGCAGCGGCGGGCATGCTGGCAACTGGGGCAGAGAGATTGCCTGGGGGAAAACTCAAAGAATTATGTGAGGCATCCCGCTGGCTTTATCCCCAATGGACGCAGAAATTAGAAGCCCTATCCGGTGGCGAAACCCATTATTGGCCTTGCGGGATCTTGGCTCCGGTGTTTGCCTTACCGACGGAAAACCCGTCCAGCGATCGCAGCGGCCACTGGTTGGAGCGCGACGCCATTCAACTTTATCAGCCGGGGTTAGGTCGAGAAGTCGCGGGGGGTTGGTGGTATCCCGAAGATGGACAGGTAGACAACCGCGCTCTCGCCAAGGTCTTGTTGCAGGCAGCCCATGCCCTCCAGATCGATCTGCGAGAAGGGGTGGCAGTCCAGGCCTTCGCTCAAAAACAGCAAAAAATCCAGAGCGTCCTCACTTCCCAAGGGGAATTCTCGGCCCAGGTTTACGTTTTAGCGGCGGGAGCCTGGGCGAGTCAATTACTGCCCTTGCCCGTGCGTCCCGTGAAAGGCCAAATGCTGTCTCTGCGGATGCCGGTAGCGCCCTATCAACCCCTGCCCCTGGAGCGGGTTATTTTCGGGCCGGATACCTATTTAGTGCCGCGACGGGATGGGCGTTTAATTGTGGGGGCCACGGTAGAAGCCGTCGGCTGGACGCCTCACAATACCCCTGCGGGCATTCAAGCCTTGTTGCATCGGGCGATCGCGCTTTACCCCGGATTGCAGGACTGGCCGATTGACGAAATCTGGTGGGGCTACCGTCCGGGAACCCTGATGAAGCGCCCATCCTGGCCCTGGCCCCTGGGACAATTTAGTGTTAGCGACCGGCCACTACCGCAACGGTATTCTGCTGGCTCCCATCACGGCGTCGTTGCTGGCTCAATTCATTTGGGAGCAAACCGTTGACCCCTTGCTGGATGCTTTTCGCTGCGATCGCTTTTCTCAACCGGCTGAATCCCCTAAACTTGCTATGATTTCTGCTGACCAATTGCCACCAGAGCCAAATGGCTTCCATCCCCAGCGTTCTGACAGTAATGCCGTTGGGGCTTACGCTTTGAAAGCCGCCGATTCAGAATCAGCGCCCGTGGATACCTTGATCATTGCCGGACGAGAATTTTCCTCGCGCTGATGACAGGAACAGGCAAATATCCCAGCCTTGGGGTCATGCAAGAGAGCGTCGTCGCTAGCGGTTGCGAAATTGTGACGGTGGCGGTGCGGCGGGTGCAAACCAAGGCCCCCGGCCATGAAGGGTTAGCGGAGGCTCTAGACTGGACAAAAATCTGGATGCTGCCCAACACGGCGGGCTGTAAGACGGCAGAAGAGGCGGTGCGGGTGGCGCGCCTGGGGCGGGAGATGGCGAAACTGCTGGGCCAGGAAGACAATAATTTCGTCAAGCTGGAAGTGATTCCCGATGCCAAGTATTTGCTGCCCGATCCCATCGGGACGTTAGCGGCGGCGGAACAGTTAGTCAAAGAGGGGTTTGCGGTGCTGCCCTACATCAACGCCGATCCGCTCCTGGCAAAACGCTTGGAAGAGGTGGGCTGTGCCACGGTAATGCCCCTAGGCTCTCCCATTGGCTCAGGTCAGGGGATTAAAAATGCGGCCAACATCGCCATCATCATCGAAACAGCTCAGGTTCCCGTGGTCGTAGATGCGGGGATTGGCGCACCGAGCGAGGCGGCTTTAGCGATGGAAATGGGGGCCGATGCTCTCTTGATCAATAGCGCGATCGCCCTGGCGAAAAACCCAGTGGGGATGGCAAAGGCAATGGGATTAGCGACGGAAGCGGGACGCTTAGCGTATTTAGCGGGACGGATTCCCATTAAACAATACGCCAGCGCCAGTTCGCCCCTCACCGGCAGCGTAACAGCTTAACAGACAGGGGCAAAGCTGCTGTTGGCGGCGACAATGCTTCTGCATCGGGAAACAATGCTTCTGCATCGGGATACAAGGCTTCTGCATCGGGAAACAATGCTTGTGCATCGCGATCCAATGCTTGTGCATCGGGATGCGTTGCTTCTGTATCAGGAAACAAAGCTTCTGTATCGCGATACGTTCCGTCTGCCGAAATGAGCTGCTCCCACCCTGCATTAACTCTGACAGCGGGAACGGGTAGCCAGATTTGCCGGTCAACTACTGGCAAGTTCCTTAACCCCCCCACCGCTTGGGGGCGATTGCGGGGGAGCGATGACGGAAAGCTATACTGATTGCCAGACTGGAAGTGACGGGAGAGAAAAACATGCAGCTTGCAGACAGAGTACGTTTGGGGTTAGCCGTGGCCGCCGCCAAAGCAGTCACGGCTGTGGTACGAGGTTTGCGCTTGGGAGCTGCTAGCGTCCTGCCCGGTGAGATTGCCCGCCGCCTTCATCCTCGGATGCTGTCCCTACTCTGCCAACAGGTCAAGCACGGTGTCATCCTCGTGGTCGGAACCAATGGGAAAACCACCACTTCTCTGTTACTGCGCACCATTTTAGAAAAGTCAGGTTATCGGGTAATTCATAACGAGACAGGCGCTAATTTGCTCAACGGATTAATTACAGCGCTGTTGGCAGAAACCAATGTCATTGGTCAACTCAATCGGGACTTTGCCATCCTGGAAGTGGACGAAAATGTCTTGCCGCTGGTGTTAAAAGCTTGCCGCCCTCGGTTTATTTTAGGACTCAATTTGTTTCGAGATCAACTGGATCGCTATGGTGAAGTTGACACCATTAGTAAGCGTTGGCAAGATACCATTCAGCCACTACCTAACGATACGGTTATTGTTCTCAATGGCGACGACCCCACCCTTTCGTTTTTGGGACAACAACTCCCACAAAAAGTTTTATGCTTTGGTTTAAGCGAACCGGAACTTTATCTGGATGCCATTCCCCACGCCGTTGATTCGATCTATTGTCCAAGCTGCGGTCATTTGCTGGATTATGCCGGGGTTTATCTCTCCCATTTAGGGGACTATCACTGTCCAAACTGTGGATTCCACAAAAGTAAACCGGCCCTTGATAGTCAGGATTGGCCCCAAATTCTCATCGGCGTCTATAACAAATACAACACCCTGGCAGCAGGATTAGTCGCTACAGAAATTGGCATTGCTACCGACTTGATTTTTGAAGCTATTAAAAATTTTCGTGCTGCCTTTGGTCGAGCAGAAGAGTTAACCGTCCAGGGAAAACATATCCGCATTTTGCTGTCTAAAAACCCTGTGGGCATGAACGAAACCATCCGCGCCGTCAAGCAAATTCAGCAATCTGGTCAATCTTCCACGACTTTAATCGTCCTCAACGATCGCATTCCCGATGGCACTGATGTTTCCTGGATTTGGGATGTGGACACCGAACCTTTAATGGCGGGCGGCGGAACTTTAATTGTCAGTGGCGATCGCGTTTTTGATATGGCCCTCAGATTAAACTATAGCCATTGCGAGCTTGACACTAACGGCAAGCCAGAAAAACTGATTATTGAAGCCGATTTAGAAAAGGCGATCGCAACGGCCCTAGCGTTAACCCCAGCCGATAAAACCCTGCATATTTTACCCACCTATTCCGCCATGCTAGAAGTCCGGCAAGTCCTAACGGGACGCAAGATTTTGTAAGTTCTTTTGAGAGAATGTGTCGATCAAAAATGGGATCTCAAGGCTTTTAAGCTTGTAAACTAATGAACAGAAATTTTTCCAGTCCACCTTCGCCCGCAGCTTGATTCCTATGACTATTTCAACAATGGAACTGACGATTGGTTGGCTTTATCCAACGCTCATGAGTACCTATGGCGATCGCGGTAACGTCATCTGCTTGCAACGGCGCTGTCAGTGGCGGGGAATTGGGGTGAAAATTTTGCCCCTGGATCGAGAAACGGAAGCCGATCGCCTAGAAACGGTGGATGTGATTGTGGGCGGCGGCGCGCAAGATCGCCAACAGGAAATTGTCATGCGCGACCTCAAAGGTGCAAAAGTTGAACGGTTACGGCAAAAAATTGAGCAGGGTACGCCGGGGGTTTTTACCTGCGGTTCGCCCCAATTGCTCGGTCATTACTACGAACCCGCCCTCGGAGAAAAAATTGAGGGTTTAGGCATCCTCGATCTGGTTAGCAAACATCCCGGTTTCAATGCCCGTCGCTGCATCGGCAATGTGGTTTTTGAAATAACCGCTTCTCCCCTAGCGGCAGAATTAAGCGCGATGTTGGGCGAAAAACCCGTTGTCATCGGCTTTGAAAATCACGGCGGGCGCACCTATTTAAACAGTACCGCTCCCCTCGGCCGCGTCATCCAGGGCTACGGCAACAATGGCCAAGACAAGACCGAAGGCGCTTTTTACCGCCATGCGATCGCCACTTATTCCCACGGGCCGCTCCTCCCCAAAAACCCCTTCATTGCCGATTGGTTGATTCAGACCGCCTTAAGAGAAAAGTATCAACAGGAAATTTCCTTAACAAAACTTGACGACACCCTGGCCAGATCGGCACGAGAGGCCCTGTTTAAGCGACTGGAGTTAACGACTGCTGCCAAGAGCGCCTAAACTGAGGGTGGGGAGTTGATGTCAACTTGAGGACAAGGCATTAAGTTTGAGTAAACGACGCTGCCAATTGCTCCCAAGTCAATAGCACCCTCCAAGTTCACCAACCCCACCCTAAAGGAACAGGGATTGACCCAATCAATTTGGATGAACAATTTCGCACTGCCACCTACAAGATTGGTAACCAGACATGACTGGAAAAGTATTTGACAGTGATGCTAGCAGCGCGCTTGTATTAATTCTGCCAATTGCCTTGGTAGTGGTGATCTTGTTTACGTTCTGGCCGTGGATTCTGCTGATTATCGGGCTAGGAATTGCCTGGAGACTGTGGCAGGAATATCAATGGCAGCAGTGGTGTAAACAAGTCGATCCGCCCTTCTACCAACTTATCGATCGCCACCGAGGTTGTGTTACGCCGCTGGATCTCTCTATCCAGGCTAACCTGACTGGCAGAGCGGCAATCCTCTTTTTAGAGAAAAAGCCGTAGAATTCGGGGCACAACGCCAGCATAAAGATGGCGGAACGATCTATTATTTTCTGACGACGCGCGCCCTAGGTAATATTTTTGACGACAGCGAACCTTTGCTGGAAGTTTTGGATCGCGAAGAACCACAACAGCAAACTTCTCCTCATTCTGTTAACACGGCTGCTCAATCGGCTGCTCAAGCGACTCCTCCTGCCACTGTTGCGTTTAGCTCTCCCTCTCAGGCACCAACAGCAACCCCTGTTTCAGAGGCAGCCGCAAAACAATCCGCAGTTACAGCCCTTCAATTTAACCAAACGCCCACAACCGATGCTGCAACCACAACAGCACCCGTAGAAGCTGAGTTAACTGAGGAAGCCGCAATCGCAGCGCCGGAAGCCATTGGGGCCGAAACCGAATTAACTGAAGAAGAAGCGATCGCCTTTGAAGCCGAGTTAATCGAAGTTGAACCCGAAGTTGAACCCGAAGTAGAAGAAACAGTTGAACCGTCCGCTGAGTTAATCGAAGATGAAGAGACGATTGAACCGGAGGCGATCGCCCCTGAAGCCGCCCCTGAAGCTGAGACAATCCCAAAAGAAGAGAAAACAATAGGGGGAGAACCGACAGCAACCGCTCCGCAACCTCCTGAAAAAAGCGAACCTGAGCGAGCCTTGGTTGCTAGACCGCGACAAACTATTTCACTCTCAGCCTTGCAAGAAATTTTTGATGCAGAGCCGGAGTTTGAAGAAGAATATGCAGAAGAAGAGTTAGCGCCAACCCCTGTCCCTGGATTAATTCAGGCAGAGTTAGCCAAGCGTCTCGATTTGCACGCTAGCACCGTCGGCAAACGTAAATCTGACCCTGATTTTACGGAATGGAGCCAGAGTAAAGACCCGGATGGCATTGCTTGGGAATATTCCCCAGACACAAAAACCTTTCTACCGCTCAATGCGAGTTTAGACGATATCATGTAAATCTGAAGTTGGGGCCTGCGTGCCCCTTTTGTTTTTTCTCCGCCAACACCCAATCCCTAAAAAACTATTTAAGATCGCTATAGCTTCGGTTTTAAACCTGGAAAATTCTAAACATAATTTTAACCCTCACCTTGATTCCCCGATCGCCAATAACCCATTCCTAATTTCATGCTTTCCCTGCTGCGGATAGAAAACTTTGCCCTCATCGATCGCCTGGAATTAGAACTCAACCCAGGATTAAACGTTCTCACCGGCGAAACCGGGGCCGGTAAATCGATTATTTTGGACGCTATCGATATTGTTCTCGGCGGCAAAGCTACCAATCGTGCCATCCGTTCCGGCAGCGATTGCGCTCCGCCCACTGGCAAAGCCAATCGCGCCTTGATTGAAGCAACGTTTGTTTTAACTTCTGAACTGCAAGATTGGCTCAAATCCCAGGAAATTGAATTGCTCGAAGACGATAGCGTTGTTTGTAGTCGGGAATTGTCCGCCACCAAAACCAGTTTCCGTTCGCGATCGCGCATCAATGGCGTTTTGGCCAATCGGCAATTAATTGCCCAACTGCGGCAGAAGTTAGTCGAAATTACGGCCCAAGGACAGACCGTACAGCTCATGGTTCCCGAACACCAGCGCGACCTGCTGGACCTGTACGGCGGTGCTAACCTCCTCAACCAGCGCCAAACGGTGGCCAGCCTCCATGAAATCGCCCAAACCGCCCAGCGAAACCTGGAAAAACGCCGTCAAGCCGAAAAAGACCGCCTACAACGCCAGGACTTGCTCCAGTTTCAACTGCAAGAACTCGACAAGTCCGAACTACAAGACCCCGACGAACTCGACCACCTAGAAGCCGAGCGCGAGCGGCTATCCCATGTGGTTGACTTGCAACAGCTTAGCTATCAAGCTTATCAACTGCTTTACCAAAGCGATAGCGATGCCCCGGCGGTGGCAGATCTGCTGGCTCAGGCCGAATCTCTGCTCGCAGACATGGCTGAGTACGACAAAAACACCGAACCCTTCCTGGAAACCCTGAAAACTGCCCAAACCCTAGCCCTGGAAGTCGGACGCGATCTCAGCCGCTACGGGGAGAGTTTAGAAGCCGATCCAGAGCGCCTTGACGAGGTAGAAACCCGCATTCGCAGTCTTAAGCAGATTGCCCGTAAATATGGCCCGACCCTGGCCGAAGCGATCGCCACCTATGGCCAGCTCAAGGCCGAATTATCGGAGCTAACCGACGACGAGCAATCCCTAGACAAGCTAGAGCAGGATTACCAGCTAAAACAGCAAGAATTAGTTAAAGTTTGTCGGCAATTAACCCAACTTCGCCAAACCGCCGCCCATCACCTAGAACAACAGCTCGTCGAGGCCCTCAAGCCCCTGGCCATGGCCAAAAGTCCTGTTTGAATGCCGCCTTGCCCCCATTCCTCCCAACGCTAGCGGCGCGATCGCGTGGTTTTCTACTTCAGCTCCAACCCAGGAGAAGCCGTCCAGCCCCTTTCAGAAACGGCCTCCGGCGGTGAGATGAGCCGTTTTTTACTGGCATTGAAAGCCTGTTTTTCCCAGGCAAAACTGGGAGCCGGAACCTTGATTTTTGACGAAATCGATGCAGGCGTTTCTGGAAAGGTTGCCCAGGCGATCGCCGACAAACTGCACGAACTGAGCCAACAGCATCAAGTGTTATGCGTAACTCACCAGCCCTTAGTGGCTGCCATGGCCGACACGCACTTCCGGGTTGAAAAACAGACCGTAGAAATTCCCCACAGCAAGGCAAAAAATGGCAGCCAAGATCCCGGAGAAATTCGCACAGTCGTTCGCATTACGGCGCTAGATTGCGAGAAACGCCGCGACGAACTGGCCCAACTAGCAGGGGGTCACTCCGCCGAAGAAGCCGTTTTATTTGCTCAATCTTTACTCACAAAAGCTGCTCAACGCCATCGATAACCTGGCACAAGCTCCAGCACCCCCTGTAGGGGACTAAGTTGTAAATAAAGGTCAAAATCAACAACTATCGATTGCGAACGCGGGTAAAGGTTCCGCCATTGGGGCCGGTGCGAGAATAGGTACGCTGTCCCGGAATTGCCGAGCGATTGACCGTGGCATTCTGTCCATTGGGGCCCGTGCGAGTCGAGCTGCTAGAAGCACTACCAATCTCCCGCTCTCTTGTAAAAGCTGCCGATCCACCATTGGGGCCGGTGCGATTGCCTTCACTGGTAATCTGTCCGTCCGCTGCCTGACGCGAAACCGTCGAGCTGCCTCCATTGGGGCCGGTGCGGGTCACGGTTTCTGCCGTTGCCGTTGCTGTCATCAGCGCCATCGCTCCCACCAGGGCTACGCTCGTTCCCAGGGTTGGTAAAGACCACAATTTCCTATTCATAACCAAAGTTTCTCACAAAATAATTTTGTTATTAAAGACCGCTCGCCCTCAAACTCGGTTCAACCAAGCTTGTTATTCCCCAGGGTTCCTGCCTGGAAACAGGGACAATCCTCACCGGCTTCCCTCGATCCTCCCCCAAGACGTAGCCGCGACGCAAGCTTAAACGGCAAAATAAAGGATGGCGTATCAGCGCTCCCTAACCGGAAATCTCCCATCCAGCCCCACGGCCATGAAAAAAAAGCTACTCAACAAAACCACGATCGCCACTGCTGCTTTGGTTGCCCTCTCTGCGATCGCTGCCACCCTGTTGACCCCCAAAATTGGCGGTTGGATGGAAGAACAGGCTTTCCGCCGGCGCAACCCGAATCCCTGGATGCCCCTTCTGCCATTGGCCCCCTCGCCGAGCAAAGCGCCGCCCAGCGCCAGCAAGCCCTAGAAATCATTGCCAACCAGAACCGGTCGTCCCTGGATCGCAGCCGCGCCCGCTACCTTCTCGCCTCTGACCTCATCGAGGGATTCCAAGGCGGCCCCGCCCTCAACTGGCTAGAGGGCTTAGAAACCGACCACCCCACCCTCGCCCCCTATATTCTCCTCAAACGGGGCCGAGCCTACCAATTAACCAACGAAACCCAGCAAGCCGCCGCCACCTGGCAACAGGTCGTCGAAGCCTATCCCAACTCCCCCTACGCCGCCGAAGCCCTGTACTGGCTCGGTCAAGCTAGCCCAGAACCGGACGCCTGGAATCAAGTTCTCGCCAATTATCCCGCCCATCCCCGCAGCCTGGAAATTGCCCGTCAACGCCTGGCGGAAGACCCCGACCAGCCCGATTTACTGCGCCTGCTGGCCCGCCACGACCCCACCGCCTGGGAAACCCGGGCCATTCGCGATCGCCTCAGCGACGCCTACGGTAGCCAACTCACCCCCCCAAGACTGGCAAGCGATCGCCGACGGCTACTGGGAGAGCTGGCAATATAACAAAGCTGCCCAAACTTACCCGAAAGCGCCCCGCACTGCCCAAAATCTCTACCGTGCTGCCCGCAGCGCTCACATTGAAGAACAAGCCGACAGCGCCCGCCAACGCTACCAGCAACTGATTGAGGAATTTCCCACCGCCTCGGACACGGGTCTGGGCTTGCGCCGCCTTGCCAGCCTTTCTAGGGGACAGGAAGCCATTGCTTACCTGGATCAGTCCGCCCAATTTCCCGAAGAAGCCCCCCAAGCACTCTTGGATAAAGCCAGACTACTAGCTGCTGCCGGCAACGCCCAAGCCGCTGCCCAAACCCGCCAGCAATTATTGGATAAATACGGCAGTTCCGAGGCTGCCGCCGAATATCGCTGGAATCAAGCCCTCGTCAACGCCGCCCAAGGCAATCTCACCCAAGCCTGGGACTGGGCGCGGGGCTTGGCTGCCAACAACCCTGACAGTCCCCTAGCCCCCAAAGCGATTTTTTGGGTGGGAAAATGGGCCCAACAGCTCAACCGTCCCCAGGATGCCGTCACCGCCTTTGAGCGCGTCCTCTCCCGCTACCCCGAATCCTACTACGCTTGGCGATCGGCGGTGCTTCTCGGCTGGGATGTGGGGGATTTCGCCACGGTACGGCCCCTCCAACCCCCCGTCACCAAACCCCAAGGGCGATCGCTGCCTCCCGCTGGTTCCGAGGTCTTTCAAGAACTCTACCGCCTCGGTCAAACCCAAGATGCCTGGCCGCTCTTTGCCGCTGAAATCGCCGATAAACCGGAATTAACCGTGGCCGAGCAATTTACCGACGGCTTGCAGTTACTGGATAAAGGCCGCTATTTACAGGGCATTAACCGAATTTGGAGCCTGCGCGATCGCCAAGACCCCCCAAGACCGCCAGCAGTGGCAGCAATTGCGGGAGACCCCTGATTACTGGTACGCCCTCTTTCCCTTTCCCTACGAAGACACCATCCTCCAGTGGTCTGGAGAACGCCAACTCAATCCCTTGCTGGTGACCTCCCTGATTCGCCAGGAATCTCGCTTTGAGCAGGCGATTCAATCTCCCGCTGGTGCTACCGGATTGATGCAGGTGTTGCCCTCCACCGCTGCGTGGATCGCCGAGCAAATCGACTTAGACACCTTTGCCCTCGACCAGGTGGAAGATAACGTCAAGCTGGGCACCTGGTACTTTGACTTTACCCATCGCGAGTACGGCAACAATTCCCTCCTGGCGGTGGCCAGCTACAATGCCGGGCCGGGCAATGTCTCTCGCTGGATTCGCGAGTCTTCCTTGAGCGATCCCGACGTATTTGTGGAAAATATTCCCTTCCGTGAAACGAAAGGCTACGTGGAGTCGGTTTTCGGTAACTACTGGAACTACCTACGAATTTACAACCCTCAAATTTCCGAAAAATTAGCTCAGTTTTCCCAGCCCACGCCACCGCAAGCCAGTAATTAACTCTAGCGTCTTTACTTGCCCCTAAACCCTTGCCAAATGAGGATTTTTTCTTAGAATGAATACAAAGTATTCTTGTCTATTCGGCTAGGATGCTTGTCTGCCTGCCGCCTGCCTGCCGTTAAACTTCCCATGCCGAAAAAGAAACCTTCCCAGCGGAAAACGACTCCGGCTCCCAGGGGGGCTACCTCTTCCTTGGCGCTCTCTTCCCTCCACCAACGGCTCAACGTTTTGCGAGAAGAACACCAGTGGTTGCTCAAACAAATTCAGCGCAAACGGACGGAACTGAGCAATTTTCTGGAGCAGATGCGCGCAGTGGGCACGGAAATCTTCCACCGGGGCGCTCCGGTATTTAGCCAGTTTGTGACCCTCGATCGCGAAATCCACGAGCTGTTTGCGGAAATTCTATCCCGCAAGTTCGGCAAGCAAACCCGCAAGAAAATTGTCGGTATCTACCAGTCGCTGCAGATGACCGGGCTGATTTCGCCGAAACAGGAGCTAGAAGACCCGGAAATGGAGGAACTTGACGA
>JAAUTE010000085.1 GCA_012031815.1 Chloroflexaceae bacterium | reverse complement strand
AAGCCGAAGAAGCCCAGAGGGGAATCGGGAACCGGACGCCAGATATAGCGAGGATCGTCGAAAAGCGATGGTGTTAAGGTTTTCGCCCTCAAACAGAGGAGGCAAGCTTTGAGCTTCAGCCGCACCGTCGTCAGCGCGATCGCCGAGGATTTCGTTACCGACGAATTCACCGATGGCCAAACCAGCATCAATGGCCTCTTGGCTGACGCCGCCATCAATGAGTTCCTGGATGGAGCGGTCGAACTGCTCTTCCAGGTTGTCGAGGACGTTGGTGATTCTAGTGACACCAGCCGCGTCGCCGACAGAGGTTAAGCGAGCGAGAGAACCTTCATAAATGCTGTCTAAGGTTGTAAAAGCGGCACCCACTGCTGCTGCTTCAGAGGAAGCAATGTCAGCAGAGAAACCTTCAGGCAGGCTGTCAACGAAGATCGAGCTGAACTGAGGATTGTCAACGCTTTCGATTAGGTTGATCGCGTCGAAGATGGCGGGGAAGACAATCCCCATGTTGCGAGCTTGGAAAGGCGGCGCCGTTTCCAGGGTTTGTCCAACTTGGGTCGCATTCAAAAACGCGGAAGCCCAGTCGATAACAACGTTGGTGCCAGGGCGAGAAACATGTTCTGCTTCGGCAACGACACCGGCTGTGGCGGAGGAGTCAGAACCCGCTTCAGCCAGTTCAGCAATCAGGTAGAAAGAACCGGGAGAGGCGTTAACAACCTGGTCGTAGTCCAGGGTAAAGGTGGTGCTAGCGCCAGGAGCTAGGTTTAGGGTAACTCCTTCGCTGGTTTGCAGGAAGTCGCGGATGAAGTCGCTTTCGCTGACGCGAACGTCGTCTACGGAAGAGAACAGGTTCAGGTCAGCGGTTTCATTAACTGCCGCAGTACCATTGTTGGTGATGGTAACTTCAACCGTAGCGGCTTCGCCGTTCAGGTTAGACTGGGGCAGGATAATGTCGCCGAAGCTGATGCCTAAGGATGCTAAAGCCATTGGATTGATTCCTTAAAGTTTGCTGAGATGATCTAGGAACTGTAGGACTAGAGTTGCGGAAGGGATAGGCAATCTAGTACTGTGCCGCAGGATTTTGACAGGAGAAACCGCGCTAAATTGACAATTTAGCTAGGCACTCAACACGAGACTGCCTGTCAAACAATGCAGCAGACTACTAGTGCTTTACATGAATACTTTTCTTGCATCAGCAGGGGAAACCGGGAAAAACTCCGATCGCGGGCTGACAAGTTTTAGTCGCCGCTCGTTCTTGGGTGTGGATGCGATCGCCGCATTCAGGGTCAAGCAATCAATTGGTTACTGTTTTAAGATGACTCTGATTAGCTTTCCCTATCTACATCTACCCTAAGGGTTATTCCGGCGTCAAGGGAGCAAACTGAGTATTCTTGAGTAAACTTCTGATTTCATGAAGAAACCGTTTCCCCCAGCCCCATTCACTTTCCTCCCTTCCCTGTTGCTTTTTATGAAGGAGCTAAAGATTTGTTTAAACATAGTTTAAAAAGTCATCCTGGATTGGCGATCGCAAATCCTGTCCAGAAATCTTCATTTTTCCTATCGAACTTGCCAAAAGCTCAAATAACCATTTGTTTAAATCTGGTTTAAAAACTGGTGCTCCCTTGCGATCGCATTGACTAAATGTCAAGGTCAAGAAAAGATACCCATTGACAAAGCCACAAAAAACCCTCCCCAAAATTAGGAGGGTTAACGATAGAAACGAGTCATTTCTTTTCAGACCGCCCGTTTTATAAACCCAGGATAAGGTTACCTTAACCGAGGGTTGGCCTTCTGAAACTAAAGTCATGCAACCTTAAGCATGGATTAGGCAACGGGGATAGCGCTGCCAAATTTTCGGCTGCGAATGCACCCACGTCGAAACCAGCGGATTCACCCAGGAGACCACCAGAACGAACGTGAACCCCAGCAAAGAAGCGGCTTTCGGTGTTTTCCCTTGCCGCTTCAGCTAGGTTGTCAAAGCTGCGAATCACACCGGGAATCTCTTGGGTAGTGGAGCTGAAAGCGTAGTCTTCGCCGAAAATAGATTCCAGAACCGCGTAGGAAGCACCGCCAAAGGTCGCGTGTCCAGAAACGTAGTCAGGGAACGGTGGGGTATCGTCGAAGGAAGCCAGTCCGGATCTTGGATAGTAAGGTCGCTGCCGTCAACCCCCGCAATGTGGTTGATGACACTGACAGGACGGGGCTGAGGCGCGAGACTGTCGGTCGGGAACCACTTAGCCGTCCAAGCAATGATGCCAGCGTTGGCTTGAGCAACACCCAGCAGCGCTAGGGTGCGAGCGGATTCAATCAGGGATTCTCCTTCCGTAACCGAGATTCCTGCCCAATACGCAGCCACTGTCCGGGCGGGCGTTCGGTGTCGGGGTCGTCAACCAGCCAGAACAAAACCAGCTCTTCTTGGTCAGCAGTCCGCTCAATGGTAGTCAGAGCAGTGTTTTCTGCACCACCGATGCGGCGAATTTCTTCGATTTCCTGGGCGTATTGTTCGCTGCCAAACTCAGGATAAGCCTCGGGCAGAAACTCCTCAAGGGAGTCAACACCAAAGGGCGTAACGCCATTCCAACCGGGCAACAAACCATTGAAACCCAGAGGGGAGTCGGAAACGGGACGCCAGATGTAGCGAGTATCGTCCTCAGCAATCAAGTTAAGGTCTTCGCCCTCGAACAGGGGGAGAACGCCTTGGGCGTCGGCGGCACCGTCGTCGGCGCGCTCTTCGAGGATTTCCCGACCGACGAAATTACCGATCTTCAATCCCTCACTGATTTCCCGTCGGCTCGCTCCGTTTGCCGCAGTTCGTCTAGAGAAGAACGGCGTTGTTGGCGCAGGTCTTGGAGAACGTTTTCGATTCTCTCAATTCCAGCCTCATCGTCAACGGATTCTAAGCGAGCCAGAGACTCTTCGTAGATGCCCGTCAGGGTAGTGAAGGCGGCTCCGATGGCTGCGGCTTCCGCAGAAGCTCGCTCCGGATCGAATCGCTGGGGCAGATCATCCACAAAAATTGACTCGAACTGAGGGCTGGACTGGGCGCTTTCTACCAAGTTCACCGCATCAAAGATCGCCGGGAAGACAATGCCCATGTTGCGAGCCTGGTAGGGCGGCGCGGTCTCCAGGGTTTGTCCAACTTGGGTAGCATTCAAAAACGCCGAAGCCCAATCGATAACCACATTGGTGCCAGGGCGAGACACGAGAATCTCTTCTGCAATGGCTCCTGGTTCAGTAAGGGGATCGGAACCGACTTCTGCCAGCTCGGCAATCAGGTGGAACGCTCCCGGAGAAGCATTAACCACTTGATCGTAGTTCAAAGTAATCGTGGTACTTTCTTTGCCGTCTAGGTCGAGGGAAATTGTCTGGCTGGTTTGGAGAAAGTCGCGAAGGAAATCGCTAGCACTAGTTCTGCTGTCATCAACAGAGGAAAAGAGATTCAGATCCAAATCACCAATAAAGCTGCCCTGGCGTCTGTTTGTGATGGTGACCTCAACGGTTGCGGCTTCGCCACTGAGGTTGGATTGAGGCAGAATGACCTCGCCAAAGCTAAGGCTTAAAGCAGATAAGTTCATGAAATTGACTCCTTAACGTTGCTGAAAATAGAAGAGATGGCACTAGATCTGCGCGAAGCAATCTAGCACCGTGCCACACAATTTTGACAGGGCAAACTGAGGTAAATCAGGGATTTAACTAAGCACTCACGGTGCAATCGCCTGTCAGATCGTGCAGCAGACTGCTAGCAAATAGCGCAAACAATTCACTTGAGCTATGCTGTGCTTTGACGGCATAGCTAAAAAGACGCTAAGTTGCTGGATGACCACGAACGAGCCAATACAGTTCGACGACATAAATCGTGAAGACTGAAAGCTGTAATCTTTGCCCAGAACAGTATTAGCTGCTTCTAGTCACATCGATTAACGGGATTATTCCAGATAAATTAGAGTTAATTCTTCGTTGCTTTTTTGAGTTGACCCTAATTAATTCTCTTGTCTATATCTAGCCCAGGGTTGATAACCTCGTCAAGGAGCTTGGCGTACATTAAAAAATCAATTTTTTTATTTCAAGTAGCAACCTAGTTCAATCCCTCGTTCTACTTCGCTTCCATTCACTATTGAGTTTTGTAAATAAGCAGGGCTTCCGTTTTCCGGTGTGGCAAAATAACTAGGCTTAAATGTGCAAACTAGGGCTTAAACAGGCGATCGCTACTTTGAGTTAAATCGTGGAGCCACCCGGATTAAATTGACCAAAAACAAGAATAACATTAAACGCTGCTGACAAAGTCAGGTCAAAATATGTCTTAGGAGTGAGGCGATTTTAGAGTAAAAACCTTCTGGGAATTGGGACTTATTCTTGACAGAATCTAATTTAATTTATACCTAAAGGATGAGGCAATTTTGGGCAAAAATGAATTTTTGTTTTAGGATCGTCTATTGTATTAGCGTCAGTTAAAGCAACATTAACCAGCGGCAAAACAGGCTGGATTAAGCAGAGGCAAACTAGGCTGGCGTAACTAATTTCAGAGGTTATTCCAGGAAATAAACTAGAACCAAGAATGCTGTCAAAAGCGATGGGCAAATGCACGAAAAAAACCTGCCTGAAGAATCAGGCAGGCTAGAGATGGAAGCGAGTCATTTTTGCAAATGGCTCATTTTAGCTAAGGTCACCCTAAGCAAAGGTAAAGTTAGCTTCGGTGATGGAAGCAGCTTCTACGCCTAGCAGAATCGCTAGTTGGTCGCCCGCTGCGATCGCCGTGTTGCCGTCTTGAGCGGTGATGGTCAGGTCAGCAAAGGCCAAGCCGCCGCCAATGCCGAGAAAGTCAACGCCTGCTTCAAAGTCGGTGATGGTGTTAGCCAATGCCGGAGCTTCACCCGTGGTAATCGAGAAGGTGTCTGCACCTGCACCACCCGTAATCATGTTGTCGCCGCCAGTACCAACAAAGATGGCATCGTCACCCGCACCAGCAATGATGCGATCGCCTTCGCCGAGGAAGAAAGTATCGTTGCCGTCACCACCGTACAAGCGGCTGCCGCCTTCGCTCAAGGTTGCATCCAGGATGTCGTTGCCGCCGTTGCCAAAAGCGCGATTGTCACTGCCAGTGATAATTTCATCATCGCCAGCGCCACCGTAGAGGCGATTGCCACCTTCACCCACAGACGATTCCAGGATATCCATACCCGCGCCGCCAAAGAGGCGATCGTCACGGCCAGCAATGGCTTCATCAGCACCACTGCCCAGATAAACGCGATTATTGCCCTGACCGATGGTGGTAACGGCACTGGTATCAACAAAATCTGCCGCCGCCCCTGTAAAGATCAGATCCACAATGCCATCAGTACCGAACCCAATTTCAATGGCATCGGCTTCAGGAGAACCAAAAACCGGAGTAGGAACTTCCGTGGGAACCACCAGGATCAACTGGCCGCCTTCGATCAAGCTTAAGCCACCGAAGATCTGCTCGGCCAGCAGCGCGCCTTCAGACCCTTCATCAAACGTATTGATAGAGTGAGCTTGAACGTCGAACAGATAAGAACTGCGGCCGGGCAGCGCATTGGCATCAACTTCGACGATACCAGAGGTTTCCCATTCACCCAAGCCCGTGTTGAACACCGCACCTGCGGCATCTTGATCGAGCTGGAATAGAGCAGTTACGTCATCGGTCAGAATATTGTAAGACAGAATCTGGGCTTCGGTACGGCCTTCGGCAATAAACACATCATCGCCATCAGCAGTGACGTCCTCTTGAAGCAAAACGTTGTTGTTGCTATCTACAACGATATTGTCGTAGCTAGCACCATTCCCAGGCGCACCTTCCAGTACAGCCTCAAAGACGCCATTGACAGGGACTCCATTTTCATCAAGATCGAAGGTGAAGCGGTGTAATTCCCCAGTCCGGTTGTCGCCACCAACGCCCTGGCCAGGAGGCAGCGTCGCATTGGGGTCGGCCGGGCCGTCGCCAGTGGTTGCAAAGTAGAACGTACCAATGTTATTGGGGTCTTCGTGGATGTCTTCAGGACGGCGGAAGTTAGTAGAAACAAGATCGCCATCGGCATCAGTGCCGTTGACAAAAGCGGTAAGTTCTTCCGCTGCATTGAGGGTAGAGCCAGCAACGATGCCCAGAGCAACTTCATCGGGAACCAGCACCCACTCGCTGACAAAGGTCTGACCTTCGGGGATGGTTTCACCGGCAAAGACTTCACCCGTGGTAGGGTCAACAACCCGCAGGACGTAGAGATCGAAATTCTCTGGCTGGCTGCTCAAACCATTGCGCAGGAGGAAGTCATCAGAAGTAGCGTCAACACGGCCGACAAAGGCATAAACTTCATTGTCTCCAGGGCCAGCAGAGAAGTCATCGGTGGAGAGCAGTACCGTAAATTCTGAATTTGTGGGACGAAATTCAGTGGGAGCAATGACGTTTTCGTAGGAGTAAGCCCCTAAGCCTTGGATAGCGTAGGATTCACCCTCAATGGTATGAACCCAACCCAAACCATCAATGACTTCTTCTCCATTGAAATAAAGAGGAATCTCTTCGCCCGATTCCGGATCGACGAAGCCAAAGTCAGCTAAAAAGGCAGAGCAGAAACGGGAGAAGTTTTCGTGTACTACGACACTCAACACTTCGCCCGCAGCATCTAGATAGTTGCCGCTGGTGAGGTCGAGGGTGAAGGTATTTTCGATGCCGGTAACGGGATCAACTACGATCGCTTCCTCAATGAGGTTTCTACCGCCGATGATGTTCCACTCTTCATCAAAGACAAAAACCGAAACTCGTCCACCGATGATTTGTCCGTCGATGGTGCTAGAAATATCGCTGATGTCCGGGTCGCCAGGAGGGCTAGTAAAGGCAGGAAAGGGGTCGTTGCTGCCCAATTCGTGGTTGAGGAAGACGATGTTATAGCCGTCCACTTGGAACAAACCGATGCCATCGGGAATGCCAACCACCGCAAACGTGTCGGTATCGCTCACTTCAAAATCGTGGCTGCCACCTAATATGTCAATTTCTTCGAGGTAAGGAACTTCATCTCCCACCGTTAACAAGGGAATAATTGTAAATTCGGGATCGAAGCCGAGAGAGGCATCGACTTCAGCAACGTTAGTGACATAGGCGGGAGCCGCTGTTCTTCCTGTAACTAGATTCATGTTTTCTATCCCCAAACTTTAGGATTCCACCATGAATACTCGCAGATAGTCAGGGATTTAAGGTTAAGGAATCAATATCTCTGCCTTAAATTTGATAGATATTGATTTTACGTTTTGTTGCCAGGATCAAGGGTTATTAGACCTTGTTGACGATGATTCTCACCCTTGTTGACGATGATTTTCATCTACTAGCTGGCCAGGCTTTGTCGTGAATAGTTTTACTCTTTAAACTCTCAAGCAATAAACCATGAGCTGTCGACAAGCTTTCTAAAACTTCCTGATGAAAGTCGACTGTTTTCTATCTCGGAATGTCATTTTTTTATTGGCGAATCCACAATAAAATATTTTTTGTCATGTTTGTTTATATTTTGGACGCGATCGCGGCTCAAAATTCAGGGGGTTTGAACCAGGACAGCAGTAAAATTGGTATGGCAAGCGCCAGGCGAGTCAGGACGCCATCTTCTTGTAGCTCGTCTTCTTTAAGGAAGAATAACTATCGAATCCGATGCACTATAATTTTTTAATTCCTTAAGAAAAATTTCTTGTATGTCTGGCTAGGTATCGACCGATTTACTAGAGAAACGGCTGGTTGTTACATCGGCAGTCGTACCCGTAAATTGGCGCGAAAGCTTTGGGCAAGTTTGCCTGGTGTTTATTGACAATGTGCCGTCGCTCATACTGATGCTTGGGAGGCTGACCGCACAGTAATTCCCCGCAAACGTCATCGAGCCGTTGGTCAAGAAAGCGGTCAGATTAATCACATAGAACGATTAAACAACACTTTTCGGCAGCATCTTTCTTGACTGGTTAGAAAAAGTCTTTCCTTCTCGAAAAAAACTGGAGAATCATATCGGAGCCATTTGGCACTGCATTCACGAGTATAATGTTCGCCTCGCAAAGGTTTGAGCCTTTTCACTACCTCTGGATCGCTACCCATTTTTAAAAAGTTTTACTTATTCTTGCAAAAATAACACTCTTTCGGGAAAAACAAGCGTTTTTAGGGGAATTTTGATATTTCTAAGCGGCAAAAATTTGTTGTTGCCGGGAGCAGGGACAGTTCCATCAGCGAGACGGTTTCCCAAGGCGACGCCTCTCTTGCAGAGAAAAACTGTCCAAAATGCGCTATATTCTCCGCTTCCTTCGGTTGGCTTAGGCTACTGCATAAATCTAAGCTAGGATAAGGAATGGTAATTGCTAGGGATGAATCCAGGACTAGATCCAGGCTGTAAGTCCAATGTCATCAACACAAATGAAGTGGGCTGGCGAGGTACCGCAGGTCACAACGGCAAACGATTTCGGTTTTTCCTTGCTTAGTTTTACAATAGACAAGTCTGTCGAAAACACTTTATTTGACCTACCGTACAACAGCCCCGATCGCTAATCCAGCCCGATAAATTCAGTGGCGCTGTTTTTGCCCAATGATGAGACAAGTTTGCGATCGCGATTTCCAACTACTGATTTTTGTTACCCAGCTCCTGAATAGCAAACAGGAGCCGGCGTCACTCATTTCGGAAATTCTAGGATGTATTGGTAATCGCTTACAGGCAGTTGGAGCAATTTTATTCAAGCTGAGTACGGATGAGTTATTTGTGTATCAAGAATGGCCCGTCGCTGCCGTCCTTCCCGCCAAAACCCTTGGGCCCAGGAAAGAGCCGGAACAGCCGGGCTATCTCGTCCCAACAAACAATGGTTTCAACGAAATTAATGCAGAAAATACTAGTAATTGCGAGCGAGAGGCTTTTAGCGCCCATTCAACCCTGGCCCTCCCCATCGTTATCCAGGGAAACCGATTTGGTAGTTTGGTCTTGCAAGGCGTACTGGGTCGAAGGTTGAGCGCAGGCGATCGCCTGCTCCTAGACGCGCTAGTGGAACTGTTGGCGATCGCCATTGAACTTGCCGAGGCCGAGAGGCGATCGCAGCAACTAGAACAGGAAAAAGAGCAAGCGCTGCGGGAAAACCGAGCCAAGAGCCAATTTTTATCGATTATGAACCATGAGTTACGAACGCCGCTAACCAGTATTTTGGGATTTTCACGGCTGTTGTTAGAGGAGATTTATGGTTCCCTGGGAGACAAACAACGTCAATATGTCGGCGCTATCTCCGAATCAGGAGAATATTTGCTGGACTTGATTGGCGATCTCTTAGATATTTCTAAGATCGAGGCAGAACGAGAAGAATTATTTTTAGAGAGAATTGCCATCGAAGATATCTGTCGCTCAGCCCTGGCAATGGTAGGAGAATGGGCGCAGCAAGAAAAATTAGAATTACAGCTGGCCATTGATGAAGACTTGGGATTTTGCCTAGCGGATCAGCGCAGGCTCAAGCAAATTCTCGTTAATTTACTCTCAAACGCCATCAAGTTTACGGATAAAGGCGGGTTAATCTCCCTGAAGGTTGACAGCGACCAACAATGGGTTTTCTTCACGGTCAAGGACACCGGGGTGGGCATTAAAGAGGAAGATTTACCAAAGCTTTTTCAACCGTTTATCCAGTTGAAAAATCCCCTGGGCAAAAAATATCGCGGCACGGGCTTAGGCTTAACCCTATCGCGCCAGCTCGCGCAGTTACATGGCGGAGACCTAACCGTCGTCTCCCAAGAAGGCAAGGGCAGTTGTTTTACGCTATACATTCCCGCCCAGCGAACTGATCTCCTCGAAACCACTTCCTTCACATTGGCAAATTTGCCTTGACTCTGCCTTAACATCGGGTTCAATTCCCAAGGCTGTCCCTACAAAAACGCTTCTTTGTCATAAATTTTAGCCAAATCCGCAGGTGTATTGCAATTAAACAGGCAATCTGGATTTTTTAGCCTCATTTCCCTAACCGACTGCGTTCCTAACCAGGTTTGAAACGATCGCCCCCCAGCCTTGATAAACTCCTCCAGCGATCGCAGGCAGCTCCGGCGGTAGAAACCGCATAACGGCTCCCATCCCTGGGGACTGCGGGGTAAATAGGCGATTTCTTGGAGATGGGGCAGCAAAAGCAGCCATTCTTCTAGATCGGCGGCGGTTAATTGAGGCAGATCGCAAGCCAGCAGCAGCACCCATGCCGTTGCCACCTGCGCCAGCCCCTGGGCAAAGGCCACCAGCGGCCCCTGGGATTCGCCCGCCTCTACACGCCCCATTTCCCGAATCACCCCACAATTTGGCGGTAAAATTTCCCCGTAGCGTTCCGGCCAGGGCGTCACCACATAAACCTGAGCGGCACAAGCCCCAGCAATCTCCACCGTCCGACGCAACAGCGGCACTCCCGCGATCGCCACCAACGCCTTATCCCGGCCCATGCGCGAACTGCGTCCCCCCGCCAACACTATCCCAGTCACCTGTTCCCCCATCCCCCTTACCTCCTCGTCAGTTCAGGAACGCGATCGCCCCCCGTGAAGTCACTGGGGAGATAGTGCCCTAATTTTGGGTATTATCTTAGCGATAATGCCTTGGACTACGCTGCTAAGATTAGCTCCGCCGTTTCCTATGAACCCCACCGACCCCTTCCGCCACCCCAAACTCTGGCAACTACAGCTCTCCCTGTATTTATTGCCTGTTTTCGGCTTTTTTCCAGCTTTATGGACACTTTATCGCCGGAACGGCAGTCGGGAGGAGCAATCCATCTGCCGCCTGTCAATCACCCTAACCCTCGGCTGGTTATTGCTCTCCGGCTTGCTGACTAGCGGGTCAGCCCAAACCACCGGATTGTGGCAATTGCGCCTGCTTTACCTGGATAGCTTGGTGGTGTCTGGCTATTTCCTGGTCAGTCTGTTTTTGATACTGCGCCTTTGGCAGGGAAAACTGCCGCGATTGCCAGTCTTAACCCAAATTGCAGAGTCATCAGCCCGCAAACATCTCTCATAATCTAAAGCATCTAAGATGATCCTGTCAGCCGTCGCTGGCGCCCTACTCCCCTAAACTTAGGGTTTAATCTAAACTAATCTCAATTCTCAGTTTGTGAGGAGATCTGTGTCAGTAACGAAAGATAAGTACAAACATCGGGATTCTCGGCAACCGCAGCCGTCTCAGCGCCAAAAACTGCCTCCAAGCGGCGGGCGGGATGGTTGCGTACTGGCGTCGCCTTAAGTGGGGTCGCTGCCCTCTCCGCTGCGGCTGGAGCCTGGTTAGCCATTTCCCTGGCGGCTACTCCCCTGCGTCAGGTAGAGCTTTCCCCCGAAGAGGCGGCGGTATTTAGCCTGGAAGAAGCTGTTTCGCGCTCCTCGCTTCAGGTTCCCGAACTGACGCGACCGGTTAATATTCTGGTTTTGGGAACCAAGGTTTTAACCTCTGATGTCAATAGCGCCGCCTCCCAGGAATTGGGCTACCATGCCCTGGTGGACTCCTTTGAGGGCCAGGCGGATACCATGCTCTTGGTACGTTTCGACCCCCAAGACCAGGAACTGACCGCCCTGTCCATTCCTCGCGATACCAAAGTTGAAATTGAAGACCGCGGCACCAGCAAAATCAACGCAGCTAACTATATCGGCGGCCCGGCCCTGGCAGCCCAAACCGTCAGCAACCTCCTGGGAGACCCTCCCATCGACCGCTACGTGCGAGTGAACGTTCAAGGGGTAGAAAAGTTAATTGATGCTTTGGGGGGCGTTTCCCTGTACGTTCCCACGGACATGAAATACCAGGATGATAGCCAACATCTCTACATCAACCTCAAGCAGGGCTATCAACATCTTGATGGGGAAAAAGCCGTCCAGTTTCTGCGCTTTCGCCACGATGGGTTTGGCGATATTGGTCGGGTACAACGTCAGCAGTTGCTGATGGGAGCTATTAAGGAACAGGCCCTCAAACCCTCCATTATTGTACGCTTGCCCAAAATCGTTGCCATTATTCAGTCCCACATTGACACTAATCTCAGCGTTGAAGAAATTATCGCGCTGGTTGGCTTTGCTGCCCAGCAAGAGCGCTCTGATGTCCAGATGCTGATGCTGCCCGGCGATTTCAACGGCAATGGCTCCCAGGGAATCAGTTACTGGCTCCCCAATGGCGATCGCATTGAGGCGCTAATGGCTCAGTATTTCGATGAAGGTTATTCTGAGCTGTCCTTGAGCGATCCCAGCCAAATTCGCCTTTATATCCAGGACAGTACCGGAGACGAGGCCGCGGTTCAAGCCATGACGCGATCGCTCCAACAAGCGGGTTACACGCGGATTTTTGCCGGCAATGATTGGCCGGAACCCCTCGCCACAACCCGCATCGTTGCCCAACAGGGCGATCAAGGCAGCGCGGCGTCGGTTCGGGCGGCGCTGGGAATCGGGGAGGTTGTCGTGGAAAGTACCGGAGCCTTGACCTCAGATGTCACCATCCAACTGGGTCAAGACTGGCGGCAACAGCAATAGCCTTCCCTGGTGCTGGCCCATCCTAGCCAGCCGTTTTCTCTGAGGGCGGATAGGGCGATAGGGAGTCTTCTGCTTCATCGAGAAATTCGTTGGCAAACCCGCTGTAGCTTCCATGCCATGTTCGCCTAAATCCAAGCCTTCCAGTTCTTCCTTGGCACTAACCCGCAGGCCGAAGGTTATTTGCAGCAGCAGCCACACTAGGGCACTAAAGCTGACAATCGTGCCTCCCACGGTCACAATGCCCAGTAGCTGGGTTCCCAATGGCCCCAAGTTCCCGACGACAAATAGCCCACTGGGCGGCCCGCTGTTTCCGTAAATGGCCGCATTGGCAAACAGTCCCACGGCTAAAGTTCCCCAGATCCCGCCGATCAAATGCACCGAAATTGCGCCCACCGGGTCGTCAATTTGTAAAATATCCAGGAAATAAACGGACACTACCACCAATATTCCGGCGATCGCCCCAATGACGACCGCTGCTGGAAAGCCAACATAGGCACAGGAAGCGGTGATAGACACCAGACCAGAGAGGATACCGTTGATTAGCAGGGAGAGATCGGGCTTGGTGGAGAGCAACCAGGACACCACCGTAGCCGAGAGTCCGCCAGCAGCGGCAGCTAAATTGGTAGTCACGGCGATATGGGCAATACTGGACGTCACAGCCATGGTCGAGCCGGCATTGAAGCCAAACCAGCCGATCCACAAAATTAAGCAGCCCAGGGTGGCAATGCTCAGGTTGTGGCCGGGAAGGGCTGCGGCCAGACCACTTTGCCGATATTTGCCCAATCTAGGCCCGAGAATCATCGCCCCGGTGAGGCCGCACCAGCCGCCCACGGAGTGAACCACCGTGGAACCGGCAAAATCATAAAAGCCTTGTTGTTGAAGCCAACCGCCGCCCCAAACCCAATGACCGATCAGGGGATAGCCAATAGCCACTAACAAGAAACTAAACACGATGAAATCAATGAATTTGATGCGCTCCGCCACCGTGCCAGAAACGATGGTGGCCGCCGTTCCCGCAAAGGCGACCTGAAATAAAAATTTGGCCGCCAGGGGTACCGATGTCCAGTTTAGAGAACTGTAAACCCCTCGATAGGCCTCGGCGATCGCCGGACTGTTATCAGAACCCGTCAGAAAAAAGCCCTGGGTTCCAATAATGGGGTTGCCGTCCCCAAACATCAAGGCAAAGCCCAAACTCCAAAAGGCGATGGTGGCAATGGCAAAGACAATTAAGTTTTTGGAGAGAATATTGACGGCGTTCTTGCGGCGACAAAACCCGGTTTCGAGCATGGCAAAGCCCGCATTCATAAAAATCATTAAAACCGAGGCAATTACCACCCAAAGTGTATCTAAACCCACTTTTAATTCGCCAACGGCTGCTTCCCAGGTCGTATTCTGGGCAACGGCTGCGTAGCACCAAACTAAAACAACGATCGCACTTAACGGCAAACAAGCTTGCCATCTAGGTGCAAGCAAGGCAATCCGATGCGTCCAGGATGTCTTTTTGTATCTTTTGTATTTCGACTTTCCGGCAATCATTGGGAACCTTTTTGGGGATAGATGTGGTTATTTTAGAAACTTATGAACGAGGAGTTGGCATCTAAGGTAACAAGAATCGGCCCTCATAAACCATCAAAATTGTTGACGGGAAACGGACTGATTGACGATTATCCCTTGGTTCTAGGGAGCTTTCTTTTCCCGCCAAGTACTGAAAAGCCCTTTCAGAAAGGGTTCTAGCAAATCCTCTCTTCTCAATAAGTTATATAAAGGGGCAGCTAATCGCTAAAACCACTTAAGTAGGCGGGCAAAATTAATTCCACAAACTCTCCCCCGACCCTCTCCTACAAGCG
>JAAUTE010000084.1 GCA_012031815.1 Chloroflexaceae bacterium | reverse complement strand
CGCCGTTCTCGATCGCTGTAGCACTACTTTGCGTATCCCAATAGTACAGCCCCAGGTGCGCAGTTTAAATCTCTCCGTCAGCGTGCGATCGCCTTGTTTGAGGCCAGACGGCAGCTTGGCTATCTTACCTAACCCCAGTCATTAGTTATCTAAGCAATAAGCAATAGTAAAGATAGGATTTTTTTATAAAGTTCCCAAGCCCCTCCAGTAAAATCTAATATTTTCTTAATGTTTTCCGGTCAGCCTCAATCTCGGATAGGGGGTAGAGACTTCTTTTTATTGGTGGATTTTCATCAATTCTGGTCACAGAAAAACTATTCTTTGTCACCGAGGCCTGCTAAACCAGTTTGGGGAACTCTATAAGCATCCTGCCATCTTGAGTCTGAGGAGATCTATGGCTAGCGGTAGTCGGTAGAGACTGAACCCAGCAACTTAACTCAATTAAGCTTAAGTCCACTTAATTTGGCTCGCTGTGGCCTTGTCTAAATTGAGAAACTAGGTTAATCTGCCGTAGATGTTAACACTTTCAATGGACGGTAGCATTTGAGTCCCGTCTCTAGAAACCCTAGAGTTTCTTAATCGTGAAGGAACTGTAGAGAAAAGCCAGCTCGCGCCTGTTATTGGCTAGCAGCTCCCTTTAATCGGGTCTTAGCACTGATAGCAAGTCGGGAAGGCTGGTCGTTCAACTAGGAGGTTGTTCTTGAAAGACGTATTGATGCCGAAGGTCAAATCGGTTGCCTTGCCCTCATCCGGCGATTCCCAGGCAGCACTGAAGCAACCAGGCTTCATCACCCCAAACGCAACCGCGTCCAGCGAAGAGGGTCGGCGCGTTCGTACCTCAGCGACTAGGCTGGGCTTAGCGCTGTCCCTAGGGCAACCGGATTATTGCTATCCACCCAGGAGCGTTCCTTAGCGTCGGCTCCCCTGTCGGAACCGCTCTTGCTGGTTGCCCCTCCCAAAGCGCCGAACGTGCCGCTGAAACCGCACCGTCGGGAACGGCCAGTCCAGCCCCTGTCAGCCACTTCGTCCAATCCGGCGAAACCCTATGGTCTTTGTCTCATCGCTATAACCTTACGCCGGAGGCGATCGCGGCAGCCAACCAAATCAGTCTCCAGTCCCAGTTACAACCCGGCCAGGTGCTGTCCCTACCGCTGGGCGCTCCGCTCCCCACCCCCCATTCAGACCCGTTGAGACCCGCCTTTGCGACCCCCTCCGAGCCGGTCGTTTCTGACCCTAATCAGCCCGACTCCGAGCAGCAGCAAGCCTTGGAGGAATTGCACCAGCAGCGCGAGCAATTGCGCAGCTACATAGAAGAATGGCGTTCTGAGGCATCCCAGAGCCAATCCCTGACTGCCCGTGAAACCCTGGCGTTCCAGCTCAACAAATCCAAAGACAGCGCCAGCGGAGTAACTTCTCTGAGCCGTCCCGTTCTCATTGCCAGTCCCATTCCCGCGGCCGCCAGCGGCACCCTAATTGCCACCCAGGTTCCGGCTACTTCCCCCGTAGCAGCGTCGAAGGCATCGGTTTATCTTGTTCGCCCCGGAGATACCCTATCGGCGATCGCGCAGCGCTACGGCATGTCCCGCGAGGAATTAGCTCGAGCTAACCGCATTAGCAATCCCAATCTCATCAAGGTGGGGCAGCAACTCCACATTCCCCAACTCCAAGCCGTCAATAACCCTGAAACGGCAATCTCCAGTGTGTTTGGAGGGGAACTGCCCCAGCCCTACTTGGCTAGCCAGGGGGCGATCGACCATACCGCCAGCGATCGCCTGAAAGCTGACGTGCAGCGATTGCAGGACGAATACCAAGGAAATTCTCTGCTAGAAGTTGCCAATCTAGCTCAATCGGCTGCAACCAAGAAAGAACAGGTGGAGCACTACAATAGCGAATTCCCTCTCAATGCCCAGTGGCGTCGCCGTCAGGAAATATTCACCTCTTCCACCGCTAGCAATCGCCAGCCCAGGGTTACGGCCGAACCGCCCCTAACCAAGGTTCCAGCGACAACGGCGGCGGCTCCCATTGACCCTGCTAGCTTCTCCCGATTGCAACCGGGGATTGGCGATTTGGTCAGTCCTGAATTACCGCCCTTATCTTCTCCAGAGCAGTATTTACCGGGCAATCCCCAGCCGTTCACTGGTTATATCTGGCCAGCCAAAGGCGTACTTACCTCCGGCTATGGGCGGCGATGGGGACGCATGCACAAAGGGATTGACATCGCTGCTCCCATTGGCACCCCCATTGTGGCCGCAGCCACGGGCGAAGTGGTGACCGCTGGCTGGAACTCCGGTGGTTATGGCAATCTTGTCAAACTTAAGCATCCCGATGGGAGTGTCACGCTCTACGCCCACAACAGTCGAATTTTGGTGAAACGGGGTCAGAAGGTGAATCAAGGGGAGCTGGTTGCTGAAATGGGAAGCACTGGTTACAGCACCGGCCCGCACCTTCATTTTGAAATTCATCTCACTGGGCAAGGTGCGACTAATCCGATGGCTTTTTTGCCCAAAGACCGCTAGCCACAGCCATCCCGTTTGCGGAGGTGTTGACTTGTAGGTAGCACCTCCAACTCCAAATAATTGGTCGGGAGGTTTTTCTCGCGAAGCGCTTTTTTTAGACGGAAGCTTTTCCTACGTCTTAAAGGTTAAGCTTTTTATGGCAATTCTTTATCAATTTTTGGGATAGGGCGGCCATAGCCTCGCTCTCGACAAAAGAATTTTAGTAAAAACCCGTTAGTTGAACAACAGAAAATTTCTCATAGTGAAAGCGGCTTCTCCTTCTGGCGAACAATTTTTTGTCATTTTTACTATTTCTGTTTAATTAAGCCCTATTCTCCCAACCCCTACGCTTCCTCCTGTAACGATCTATATCTAAGCAACATTGACATTTCAGCGGGAAATCAGCGCTGACAAAAATATAAATAGAACCCGGAAAAATTAGGGAATAGCCCTTTGAAAAGGGAAAACAAGCTCCCATGTCCCTCTGCCTCTCTAAAGAGCGCCTTTCTCAACCGTCTCTTCACAAACTCTCCCGCCCCCGCTTCTGCTGATTTGTCTTCTGTCCTATTTTCTTGAGTCAATTTCCATCGGTGATTGCGCCTGTGGATTGGGATTTTATCCCTAAGCTTTTCAAGGTTTTCTTAAAACTCAACCCAACTGGGTAAAGGAAAGTAAAAATTATTTCTTTTTCTAGAGCCATGTTAAGTAAAAAAAGCTACGCTGGTATACTATGTAAAAGCAAAGTAATTTAAGCCTTTCGGTAGGGGACAAAGCAATTTAACCCGTTCAATAACCCAAAAATTCCTCATTTATTTAGGAAGCGAGGCTGTTATTCTGGGCTAGTCAACCGCAGTCAATTCAGTAATCGCGCAAAAACCACCCATTATTACAAGGAATTGATTTTGTCATTACGCCACCGTAATTACCAGTTACTTTTATACAAGATAATTAGATTGAGAGCGCTGAAATAGCGAAAACCCTGGGTAAAATCTCAAAATACACCGTTTTAATCTATAAGGAAATGGCTCATGAAAGAAACTCTTGCCAGCGAAAGCAAATTGCTCTTGCTAATTGATGACGACCCAAATTTAATTCTTTTAGTTAGAGACTATTTGGAATTCAGGGGTTTTGAGGTAATTGTCGCCGAAAATGGTCGAGAAGCCTTGGAAATCCTGGAACGGAAGCTGCCGGATATGATTATTTGTGATGTGATGATGCCGGAAATGGATGGCTACACGCTTGTGCAGCGCATTCGCGATAACGAGCGCACTAGTTGGATTCCCGTGATGTTCCTTTCTGCTAAGGGTCAAAGCCAAGACCGAGTTAAAGGCTTAAGTACAGGATCTGACGTCTACATGGTCAAACCTTTTGAGCCAGAAGAGTTAGTGGCTCAGGTGGAATCTTCTCTTAAACAGACTAGCCGTCTCATGCGCTACAACACCAAAAGTCTCGATGATAGCTATAAGATTCAGGTGCCGAAAAATGTGGAGCTAACCCCGACCGAGCTAAAAGTAGTGAACTTGGTCGCTCAGGGTATGGCAAACCGAGAAATTGCCCTGCGGCTCAAGGTCAGTCAGCGTACTATCGAAAGTCACGTCTCCAACATGCTCAACAAAACTAGCCTGCATAACCGCACTGAGCTAGCACGGTGGGCGATGGAAAATAATATGGCCTAGTCGCTGCCAGTGACCAGCCAATGCTATTCTAGCTTTAGATGCTGGTGTAGCTCAGTGGTAGAGCAGCTGATTTGTAATCAGCCGGTCGCAAGTTCAAATCTTGTCACCAGCTTATCAATATTTACGGTGTCCCCAGCCATCTTCGGCGATCGCGTGCGGCTCCTCGTTTAAAGGCAAAGGTGCCAGAAAAATCTTTCTCTGGCGTGCCAAAAGCATCGATAAGCTTATTTTGGGATTTTGATTGGCGATCGGAGCGGCGGGATTTGAACCCACGACCCCCACTACCCCAAAGTGGTGCGCTACCAAGCTGCGCTACGCCCCGTTGTCTCGTGAGTTCTCATTTTACACTACCCTAACCGCAAAGGGCAACTGAACCCGCCGATTTAGCCAAGGGATTTTTCTAAAAAATAGGCTGGAGTGAGAAGTCCCTCAGCCCTGTGGCTAAAAGACCCCCGGCAATTGAGCCGCTCGGACAAGTTCAGGCACCGCCTCAGACGTCCAGTTACCTTCGCCACAGCGCCCCTGCTGTACAATTAGGCGCAATGTGTAGTCGTGGGGAAAGCCTTCTGCCTCTAACCACAGTAGATCGCTGCTAGCCTCGCAAGCCAATCGTTCTTGCTCGACGAGTTCTCCTGCCATCCCGGTCATGATCTCGGCCAGTTCTATTAGTAAGCGACAAAAATCTCTGAGTTCGGCTTCTGTCAGTTCCATCGCCCAATCCTCAGCCCCTACCAGCCCTTTATAAACCTCCGCTTGGGGATTCCAGCCTAGACGCCAGCCTTTTCCTTGTTTTAAGAACCGCTCCATAGGCCCTAGTTCTGTTTTAGGGAAGGAGTAGGCCTGCTGCACCGGGTTGGGGCAAAATGAGCTGCGGCTGCCGGGGCGGGGGCGAGCTAGGGGCGTTTTGCAAGGTGTCGCTATTGACCTCCCTGGGTTGACGTGAGGGCGTGACGTAAATACTCGCTAGTTGGTCGACCAACTGCCGCCGCTGTTGCAGCGAAAGTGCTTGTATGGCTGTGCGATCGCTCTCCAAGGGATTGGTTTGGAGTTGTTTGAAACCCGGATAGCGCTCAGCAATCATGCGTTCGTTGGCTCCCAGATAATCGGCTAAACTTAGTTGCCAGTCCAGGCGAAACCCCAGGGGGCGATTCTTCACATACTGGTGGTAGCGAATAAAACGGCTAATCAAAGTACTCTCTCCATCGACTTGCCCCGTTTCCTGGCTGAGATAGCGATTTTCCCGCGGCAGGTCGGGAATTTGTTGGTAAATTCCCTCGGCAACGTCCTCGGGCCGGTAAATTTGGGCTGCGACCGGAGCAACTTCCCAGGGGCGATCCTGGACTAAAAGCCAATTCTGTCCGCCCAGCGCACAGACCAAACCCAACCCAAAGGCGATCGCCCGCCGCAACCAGCGATCGCGCCAAAGGGCCAAGAGACCGTTGAGATAACCCATTGGTGCTAATCTCCAATAATTTCCGGTTGAGTTAATTCGTCGGACATCTCGACAATGGCTCGGATGACCGGCTTCATCAGGGGATCGTCGATATTTTCAAACTCTTCGTAGCGGCGGCGCTTGGCCCGATTGGCCACCTGCACGGTGATGCGATAGCGATTGGAAGCCGCTTCCATCAACAGTTGGGAACGGTACATGACTTCAGAAGAGTCAAAGGACGGTTTTTTCGGCATGGATAAGGGGTTGCGGTTCTGGGAAATCATTTCTCCCAGTGTAGCAACCCCTCGCTCCCAGCCAATCGAGGCCAATCGAGCTTGCCCTAGTCAGAACTGGCGCAAAAAGCGCAAATCGCTGCTGTAGAGACGGCGAATATCGTCAATTTGATGGAGCACTAGGGCAAAGCGCTCGACGCCAAACCCAGCGGCAAAGCCGGTGTAAATTTCCGGGTCGTAGCCGACGGCCTTCAAGACATTGGGATCGACCATGCCACAGCCCATAACCTCCAGCCAGCGACCTTTCCACTGGACGTCTACCTCCGCAGAGGGTTCGGTGAAGGGAAAATAGCTGGCCCGGAAGCGGATCGGCAGTTCGTCCCCAAACATGGCCATCAAAAATTCCTTGATGGTTCCTTTCAAATCGCTGAAGGACAGTCCCTCATCTACGGCCAGCAGCTCCACCTGGTGAAAGACAGCGGAATGGGTGGCATCCACCGTATCCCGTCGGTAAACTCGGCCCGGGGCGATAATGCGAATGGGCGGCTCCTCGGCTTCCATGTAGCGAATTTGCACCGAGGAAGTATGGGTGCGCAGCAGTTTACCCTCTGGAAGATAGTAGGTGTCCTGCATGTCCCGCGCCGGATGGTCAGCTGGAGTATTGAGGGCTTCGAAGTTGTAATAATCGGTTTCAATCTGGGGCCCCTCGGCGACGGTGTAGCCCAAGCCGACAAAAATTTCCAACACGCGATCGATGGTGCTGTTGAGGGGATGCTGGCGGCCCAAGGGACGGCTCACCCCCGGCAGGGTCACATCCAGGGTTTCCGCTGCCAGTTGAGCTTGAATTTGGGCATTTTGCAGGGTTTGCCGCTGGTTATCTACCTTGGCTTGCAGGGTTTCCTTGACTTCGTTGGCGATCGCGCCGATTTGGGGGCGGTCTTCCGGCCCGAGCTGACCCATTGCTCGCAAAATTTGGGATAGCTGTCCTTTTTTGCCCAAATAAGCCAGGCGCAGCTCCTCCAAGCGGTCTAGGGAATCCACTGCCGAAATGGCTGCGATCGCCGTTTGCTGGAGGGCTTGCAGATCGGTGGTCAGGGTAGTCGCAGAGGAGGTCATGCTAGCTGAAATAAGGATGCCTGTACAA
This sequence comes from Chloroflexaceae bacterium, assembly GCA_012031815.1. GTDB lineage: Bacteria > Cyanobacteriota > Cyanobacteriia > Cyanobacteriales > JAAUTE01 > JAAUTE01. The sequence continues at coordinate 7,396 of JAAUTE010000084.1, read as the reverse complement.
TTTCTTCCAGTTTACCGAAACTTAGAGCGCTAGTAAGAGAATTAGGATCAACACTCCGGCTCCTACCTGTATTCTGAAGAGGCAGTGCGCTCCGCAATCACCGTTTTTCTATGAAATTGCTGATCTGCAACGACGATGGCATCTATGCCCTGGGGATTCGTGCCTTAGCCAATCGGCTGACCGAGGCTGGCCATGGAGTAACCGTGGTCTGTCCCGATCGCGAACGCTCGGCCACGGGTCATGGATTAACCCTGCACCAGCCCATCCGCGCCGAACCGATTAGCGATATTTTTGCCGATACCATTGTTGCTTGGGCCTGTTCAGGAACCCCTGCCGATTGCGTTAAATTTGCCTTGAGCGCCGTTTTGGACAGTTATCCTGCCTTTGTCCTCTCTGGGATCAACCACGGGCCCAATTTAGGAACTGATGTTCTCTACTCAGGAACCGTTTCGGCGGCGATGGAAGGGACAATCTACGGCATACCCAGCCTCGCCATCAGCCTCGCCAGCCACACCTCCAATCAATTCCAGGTAGCCGCTGATTTTGCCTGTGAGTTCATCGCCACCCTGAGCGAGCAATCCCTCAAGCAACCCACCCTCTACAACATCAACGTTCCCGCTGTCCCCCGCGATCGCATTGCCGGGGCCCGGATCGCCAGACAAGGACTACGCCGCTACCTGGAAACCTTTGAGAAACGCCTCGACCCCCGCGGCAAAAGCTATTACTGGTTAGCCGGAGAAGTGGTTGAAGAAATTGAGCAACCCGAACACCTGCACCTACCGTCCCGCATTCCCACCGACGTTCAGGCCATCCGTGACAATTTTATTACGATTACGCCACTGCAATACAACTTTACCGACGTACAAACCCTCATGCACCTTGATCGCTGCGGCGGCTTCGATTGCCTGGCATTTTAATCCTGAACAAGGTTGAGACGAGAGGGTTTAGCAACCGTGATATTCTGATTGAGGTAAGACTGCTGCTAGCGGCCTCTACCCTCTAGCCAGCAGCCGGAGACGACAGATCATTCTAAGGGAATTATGCCTGCCTTTTCTGATTCGAGCGAGCAATATGACGATTTAGAAATCGTGACCCTAACTGGCGATGAAGGGCGATCTTTAGATTGTTACATCGAAAATACTGTTGAAGTTGATGGCGCAACCTTCCTGTTGCTCCTGCCAGTGGATTCTCCCATTGTGCTGTTGGCCTGGGATGATAATCTGGAGGAGGAAGAGGCATCAGAAGCAGCGTTTGTGGAAGATCCGGAAGAAATTGAGGAGGTTTTTGAGGATGCGAAGGCTGTGTTGGCAGAGCTAGACCTGACCCTCCAGCACACCGCTTTTACCCTCACCGCCAAAGGAGAGCTGCCTCCCCTAGAAGAAGACGATCTTCTCTCCCTGGAGTTGGATGATAGCGACACGCAATCGGATGTTGAAGAGTTGCAGTTTTTGGCGAGTTTCTACTTTGAGGAGCAAAAATACGGGATTTACACCCCTCTGGCTCCGCTATTGTTTGTAGCACGTCAAGACCCAGCGGGCAAGCTAGAACTGCTCTCCCCCGAAGAACCGCAATTACAAGAAATCCTGGAGGAATTGCTGTTTGAGGAAACCGAAGAATTTGAAGAAGCGGAAGAGTAGCTAGTGCTGGCGGAAACCCTCACTGGGTAGGGTTTCTCTAGCGAGATACAATGCAAGAGTCCCTGAATTGTTTGCGCCTTGAGCTGCGATTTTATGGATAGAAAAATTGAAAAGACCGACGAGCAGTGGCGATCGCAACTGACCCCGGAGCAATACCAGGTAACTCGCCAAAAAGGAACGGAGAGGGCGTTTAGCGGCCGCTACCACGACAATAAACAAGCGGGAATTTATCGGTGTGTTTGTTGCGGCAGCGAACTGTTCGACGCTGAGACGAAATATGATTCGGGCACGGGCTGGCCGAGTTTCTGGCAGCCGCTGAGGGAAGACTGCGTTGGCTATACCGAAGACAATAGTTGGCTGATGCGCCGCACGGAAATTCTCTGCGCTCGCTGTGATGCCCATCTGGGCCACGTGTTTAATGACGGGCCGCAACCGACGGGCTTGCGCTATTGCCTTAATTCAGCGTCTTTGAGCTTTGAACCCAAATCCTAGGGCTTTTTTGAGATCATCTTGCCTCCCGCCGCCGTCGCTGTTACCGATTGGGGGAGGGGGGTTTTTTAGGAGCGGTTTTTGGATCACCCAGATAAACCTGGGTTAATTTCCCGCGAAAATCGGAAATTTAGCTGGGGGTTTAAATGGGTGATGACACAATCCATCTTGGAGCAGTAACAATGTATCCTCAGCAAAATGGTGTTGGGAGTGGAGTGGAGTCAATGACTGGTTATGTGGTGCTGGCGGGGGCGAGTCGAGGCACTGGCCGCGAAATTGCTAGGCTCTTGCGCGATCGCCAACAGCCGGTGAAGGCTTTGCTGCGCTCGGAGGCGGCTCGGGCTGAGCTGGAAGGGCTGGGCATCAAAGTAGCGATCGCCGATGCCCTAGAGCGGGAAGCGATCACTAGGGCGATGGCAGCCGATCCGGTGAGGGCGGTGATTAGCACCATTGGCGGCCTGCCCCAAGATGGCGGCAGCAGAGCCGACTATGTGGGCAATAAACATCTCATTGATGGGGCGGTAGCGGTGGGAGCCAGTCGATTTATTCTGGTTTCCTCCATTGGCAGCGGAGAGAGTGCAGCAGCCTTGCCGCCTCCTGTTTTGTCCGCCTTGGGAGCCGTGCTGCAAGAAAAAGAGCAGGCTGAGCAATATTTGCGAAATAGCGGTTTAAACTACACGATTATTCGTCCAGGCGGACTGAAATCGGAACCAGCCACCGGCAACGGCGTTCTCACAGAAAATCCTAGGGTCTCAGGCAGCATCCATCGGGCGGATGTGGCTGCTTTGGTTTGTGATTGTCTGTTTTCTGAGGCCGCCACCGGGAAAATTCTCTCGGCCATCGATCGCCAGCAGGCTTCTGGAGAAACCTCCTTTGAGATATTGCGTCTGTAAACCAGCAAGAACCGTGGCTAATCTTCTTGGTTTGGTTGGGGAGAGGCGGGCCCGGCGGGACAGAAAGTGACTGCAAAGAGACTAAACTTGGATAGACAAATGAGCGCTTCTAGCAGTGCTGCTGGCTAATATGAGTCAATTACACAGCGCCTTTACCCTTTTTCTGAGTTTATTGGTGGAAGCCATGCCATTTTTGTTGCTAGGGGTCTTGCTCTCTAGCAGCTTGCTGTTGCTGGTTGACGAACAGCAGTTCCTGGATAAAGTGCCGAAAAATCCGGTTATTGGGGCTTTAGTTGGCAGTTTTGCGGGTTTTTTCTTTCCGGCCTGTGAGTGCGGCAATGTTCCCGTTGCTCGCCGACTATTGCTCCAGGGGGTTCCGGCCTCCGTGGCGGTTTCTTTTTTGCTAGCGGCTCCGACGATCAATCCCATCGTGATCTGGTCAACCTGGATTGCCTTCCGGGAGCAGCCGGAAATTGTGGTGCTGCGGGTGGTTTTCTCCCTGGCGATCGCCACGGGGGTGGGGGTGCTGTTTAGTGTCCAAAAAGATACCAGAGTATTATTGCAGCCGCTTTTGGCTAAGCGAGTTACCCGGTTGGCCCGTGGGCCCGGCCCTGCTGTTCCCAGGGAATCGCCCCTGCTAGCGGGAACCTTTCTGCTCGGTCAATCCCAGCAGCCGCTGCAATTAGAGCGCGTCACGCCCCAAACCTTTTTAGCCAAGCCGGGGAGTCCTCGCCTGTGGCAGGAGCGAATGCAGCCGTTTTTGGAGAATCTCGTCCAGGAATTTCGGGAATTGGGGGGAATGTTGGTCATCGGCAGCGCGATCGCGGCGGCGATTCAGGTGTTTGTGCCCAGGGAAGTGGTGCTAGCCTTGGGGCAGGATTTGATTACCTCGATTTTGGCAATGATGTTACTGGCGGGGATTGTCTCCATCTGCTCGACGGTGGATTCCTTCTTTGCCCTGTCCTTCGCCTCGGCCTTTACCCCTGGGTCACTGCTGGCTTTTCTGGTCTTTGGCCCCATCATTGATATCAAGAGTGTGGGCTTGATGCTGTCAGTTTTTAAACCGAGGATGATTGTTTATCTCTTTGCGATCGCGGCCCAATTGACGTTTTTGCTGTCACTGCTTTATAGTTACCTGTCTTGAGGAAGGGGAACCGCATGGGAGGTTTGGGGAATCGCCCACAACGGCTGGGAGCGCGGCGCTGGCTTTGGCTAGATGTAGTTGCCTTACTGGCTTGGAGTAGCCTGTTGCTGAAGTATTTTGTCTCTGGCCAGCTCAGCTTACTCATTCACCCCAATTACTTTGGTTTGATACTGGCCACCAGTTTGTTTTTATTCCTGCTTGCCGGTTTGCGGGCCTGGCAGTTGCGGCAACCCCAGTTATCAGTTGAGGCATGGACTCACGCTACTTTGTTTTCCGCCGGTTGGAGTCGGGGCTTACTGATTGCCACGGCGATGCTGGGATTTTTTTATCTCGCCCCAGGTACTGGCGAGTGAAACGGCCCTGCAACGGGGTGTCGCCGAATCCCTCCCCCTCACCCGCCAACAGCCCCAAGCCTTTCGAGCAGCTAGCGCTCCCGAAAAGCGATCGCTCATTGAGTGGATTCGCACCCTGGATGTCTATCCTGAACCGGATGCTTATACAGGGCAGCCTGCGCGATTACAGGGCTTTGTGATTCATTTACCGGAATTACCCGAAAATTATTTGCTAATTAGTCGATTTATCATTACTTGCTGTGCGGTGGATGCCTATCCCGTTGGTTTGCCCGTCAAGCTTGCGGAAAGCCGCCAAATCTACCCCCCGGATACCTGGGTAGAAATTGAGGGAGAGATGATCGCCGAAGTGTTGCCTTCCGGAACGGCCCAAGCGGCTCCCAAGCGTCGTTTGGTTCTAGAAGCGCAATCAATTCGGAAAATCCCCGTTCCTCGCGATCCCTACGAGTATTAGGGTTCTGGTTCGAGTTTGCCGTTGATTAAGCCGTTAAACCCATAGATTTCCCCCGTGCCTGCCAGGGTCACCAGTTCGACCTCCCGCTCGTCTCCCGGTTCAAAGCGGACGGCGGTTCCAGCGGGAATATTCAAGCGCATTCCCCGACTCGCTTGGCGATCGCAACTTAAAGCCGGGTTAACTTCAAAAAAGTGAAAGTGAGAGCCAACTTGAATGGGGCGATCGCCCATATTTTTCACGAGGAGGCGTCGGGTGGGGCGCTGGGCATTGAGTTCAATTTCGCCTGCTGGAATGAACAGTTCTCCGGGTATCATCAGTGGTTCCTCACCTGTAGCATGGCTTTGGAAAAGATAGAAATCTGATTTATTTAGCATACCTGTTGGTAGGCTAGCGGCAGCATCAATTTTTTATTTTCTGGTTTGCTTCAGATTTATCGACATAAATCTTTGCGCGATCGCCAATTTTTTTTCATAAAACTTAAACTCAATCAATCTATATCTTGGGGAGGAACTGCCGGACAATTTATTCTGAGCCAATAATTATCAAGAACGATAACTGGGCAAACAACTTATACCCTCGGAGGGAATTTTAAGGGAGGCGCTTTTGTAGAAATAGTAGCAGGAACAACAAAATAGCTATTGCTTTGTGTAGGGCCGAGTAGACGCTTAGGGTCAGTCCTTGAAATCCACTTGCCTGAAGGGAAAATCTCGGCTGGTTTAAAAATTTAGTTTCGTAGTCAATGCCTCTCGGTTAAGGATTATTCAGGAATTTCTCTGTAGGAGGTTTCCAGGCATTTAACCTCTTTTTGGCGACGCTAATGCTTAACCGAAAAGTGTTGATTCCGTCGCAACAGCCGTTTAGCTGGCAAATCACTACGGGATAGCAGTCTTCGAGATTGCCCTTTTAGTATTGTGAGGAGAAAATGATGCTGTGCCAATATAAAAATAATCTTGGGGATTCTCTCTTTGACGCTTGGTTGCCAGAACTGCAACAGCTTAGTGAAGAACAAGTCTCTATTTTTAGACAATTTAAGCAATCATTTCAGATTGAAGAATTTCAACTGGGCGATCCGCTCTTAACCTTTTTGCCAGCAGAGTTTACTCCAACTGGTGATGGTAGCAGTCCTAATGAACAAAATTACTATCTCCTTTGCCAGGGGAAAGTTAGATTGCTGGGTTTCGATAACTACAAACAGCGAGAAATTTCCCTACAGCTATTGACCCCTGGCAGTTGCTTCGGCGGTGACAGTTGGTTCGGTGAGGATTGTCTGCCCTATCGGGCGATCGCCGCCAGTAAGGTTCAGATTGCCCGAATTTCTCTGACCGCGTTAGGTTCCTATGGGGAGCAGTTACCCTGGTTGAAAACCCATTGGCACTCAGCGGTTCGCGATCGCCAGTGCTTAATTTTCTTTAAAACGGCAACGCCCCTTGGCTCCTTACCAGCTCGGAATTTACAGGCGTTTTTAGCTTATTTAAAGGAACGACATCTGAAACCAGGAGACAATCTGGCCCGGATAACGCCGGGAGAAGTGGGTCATTTCTGGCTGCGTCGCGGTAGCATTCACTCCCAAGAGCTGGAACCGGGAACCGATTGGGGCTATCCTGAAAAAACACCTGAAAATTGGGTTGCAGTCACAGACTTGCTCATTTACGAGCTGCCTCGTTGCCATTGGGAGCCTGCCTTGGCGGTAGCGCCCGTTTTAGGGGCAGCGAGCGATCGCCCAGGGTCGGCGGAGAATCGGGTGGAGGGCCAAGCCCAACGGACAGAAATCAGTCAAAACGGCCCCCGCCCCCCTGGCACCAGCGGCGGTCACTACCCTTCAGCCCCCGCCAGCAACAACTGCCCAGCGAACTGCCGAACCGCCAGCCGCCATTGAATTTCCCCAACCCGTTTTGCGCCGCCCATTGTGGCCTAGATATCCTTTTGTCGAGCAGCAGAGTTCTACCGACTGTGGCGCGGCTTGCTTGGCTGCCGTTAGCCGATACTGGGGTAAACGTTTCAGCCTCAATACCCTCAATCTTCTCTCCGGTACAGGGCGATCGGGAACTTCCTTAAAAAATCTCGCCAAAGCTGCTGAGAGCCTTGGTTTTCAAACCCGTCCCGTGCGAGCCAGTTTAAATCGCTTAGTCGAGCAGCTCAACCCCTGGATTGCTCACTGGGAAGGCGAACATTATGTTACGGTTTACTGGATCAGAGGCGATCGCGTTTTGGTTGCCGACCCCGCCAGAGGTAAAAATGTGATTTCGCGAGCGGAATTTTTGCGGGGGTGGACGGGATATGCATTGTTATTAGATCCAACGGAGCACCTCTATCGAGCACCCGACGAGAAGCGGTCATTTGGGCATTTTTTTGGCGTTATTGTGGCCCTATCGCGGGCTAAGCTTTCAAATTATTTTAGTTTCCATTTTGGTGCAGCTTTTTTGGAATTG
>JAAUTE010000083.1 GCA_012031815.1 Chloroflexaceae bacterium | reverse complement strand
GTACTCTGGCGCAGGCGCTCAAGGGCATTGGTGGGGGGCTGGCGGTGGGGCGGTGGAATTGGCTAGCTCAGTCATTACACAAAAAGCACTCTATTAATTAATTCTTTCCTGATTTTCTCTCTTTTTTAGCAAGAAGCTTCTGTGTGTCAGAATTGTTTTTCATTATAATAGCTTCTCCGGCTGAAACCGCTGGCACAATTCTCAAACCCTAGTTTCTCCTCATCAAAGGTTTAAAAGGTTTAATTAGAAATTGTTCCAAACTTGATACACTGGAAAACCAGAAATCTGCTGAGTCAGGGGATTTATCCCCGCCAGAAACATCTTCACTGCCATTCAGGAAAAAATCGTGACGAAGAAGCGTTTAATCATTGAAATGGGGATGGGAGTCGATCAGCACGGTCAAGAACCAACGGTGGCTGCGGCTCGGGCCGTCCGCAATGCGATCGCCCACAATGCCTTACCGGGAGTTTGGGAGGTGGCGGGGCTGAGCCATCCCGACGAAATGATTGTGGAAGTACAAGTGGCGGTTCCCAACCCGGAGCAAGTGCGGGAAGCAGAAGTGCTAGCGGTGCTGCCCTTTTGGGCACAAGACCTTAGCGGTACGAGCCGGGGGGATGACTGTCGCGGGGCGGGCCATTCCTGAGCTGAACGACAAAAACGATGACATGCTCGTTGCGATCGCGGCGGTAACCGTCTGGGTTGATTTGCCCGATAATCGCGCCTGAAACCCTGGTTTAGAACGAGGAACCGGGTTGTTGGAGAAATTCCAGCTCCTCCGGGGTGCTAACCCGTCCCAAAATGCGATTACGGTGGGGAAAGCGCCCAAAACGCTCAATAACTTCTCGGTGGCGCTCCGCATAGGCGATCGCCGAAGCACTCTGGGGGTCATCCTTAAGGGTGGCAAACAGCTCTACACTCTGGTCTTGGTCGGACAGGCTTTCGCTATGTTCAAAGGGCAAATAGATAAACCAGCGCTCCACAGGCAGCAATTGGTGATCATACCCCTGGGAAACGGCAAATTTAGCCAGAGCCAAAGCTTTTTCATCGGTGGCAAAGGCTTGAGGCTGATGGCGAAAGAGATTGCGGGGAAACTGATCTAACAGCAGGATTAAGGCCAGACAGCTTCTAGGTGCAGTTTGCCAAGCATTGAGGGTTCCGGCTGCCGCCGCTGCATAATCAGGCAGAAAAACCTGCATCTGCCGATCGAACGCCGCTTTTTTGACAAACCAAGCTGAACGCGACCGGCCAAACTCAGGGCTTTCCGGTTCGCCAAACCAAAAGTTGAGAATAATTGCTGAGCTAGCCATCGCACCTTCCCACAAACGTCGGGCCTCGCCCAATCCTAGCGAAAGAGTTGCCCCAAGAGCTTCAGCATCCGCCAGGGATTTAAGGGGTAGGTGAGCAGTATCCGAATGGGCCGGAGCAGATAATACAGAAAAAACAGCGATCGCGGCAGGGAGAGAAAGGCCAGGTCGCCGCCGTTCAAAAAGAAAATTTTGGGCAGCACATAGCGCAATTTTTCGGGCAGATTGCCCCCCAACCCACTCATGGTATCAATCCAGCGTTCCACCAACCCAGAACGCTCCTCGGCAAACAGGCGATCGCCGATGGTTGCAGCTCTGGTTTGGGCAAGGGGGTCTTGAGCGGCTTGAGAGAGGACAGCATCGGGCAGCTCGGTTTCCAGCAAGTGACGGGTAAGGAGTAAGCCCACTAGGACAATCCGCTTAATTCCGAGGGCGTCGGCTCGCTGCCACAGTGATTCCCATTGCAACTGGGGATAGACTTGCAACAACTGGTGAAGATCGCAAATCCATTTCAAACACTGCCATTGATGTTGAATGCCATGCAAACATAGCAGTAATAATAAGTCTTCACAGGGAAATTGGGCGATCGCCTGGCCTCGCCAGCAAACCGACTCTAGACGCTCCCAAAACCCTTCAATGGATAGTGGCATGGGATAGTGAGGAGAAGCTACATGCCAGTGTAAATCCAGGGAAGCCTGCCTGCCATCGACGGGTCTAAAGGTTATTGCTTTGCCAAATTTGAGAAGTTCTTGTTCTTGCGCCCAGGTAAACCGCTGGCCGCGTTCATAACCATTAGCCATCAGCAGCGATCGCACCGCTAGCACCTGGTCTTTGGGGACAATCAGATCGATGTCGCAGGAAGGACGCAAGGCACAGTTGCCATACAATCGCTCGGCTAGTCGGGTTCCTTTGTAGGGAATTACGGGAATCCGGTGCTTTTCCAGCAATTCCAGCAATCGCCAAAGTTCCTGGGTTAGGGCCAAATTACGGATCGCATTCTCTAAAAACAGGTTTCGCAATTCAGCTAAGTAATGGGGCGGGACGCAGGTAGCACAAGTGGTGTTGAGGCTTTGATACAACAGCGGGGCGATGTCGTGGCTGGCCGCTGTCGCGATCACCTCGGGCCAATCCAAATTGCCCTGGCTAAGAGCAATTATTTTTGGGCGCGATCGCCATCAATCTGGGGCGGGCGCAGTGGAGAAGCAAGGCGATTTCGGGGCGCTGCTGGGACGCGACCAGGGTTGGCGTTAACGGAGGTTTCATGAATTCGGCCCTTTGGCAGATGCAGGAAAGGGAGACACCAGAAGATAGTTTCAGGATTCCCCAAAGTCTACCTGAATCCACCGAGAATTTAACTCAGCGATAGTGCTGGGCTTGAATTTCAAAAAGCTGGGCATATAAGCCTCTTTTGGTCATTAGTTCGCTGTGAGAGCCACTTTCCACAATTCTGCCCTGCTCAAACACGTAGATGCGATCGGCCAGTTTGACGGTAGAAAGGCGATGGCTGATCAAAATTGCGGCTTGGCGTGCCAGTAGTTGCCGAAATTGGGAAAATACTTCAGCTTCAGCCTTGGGATCGAGAGCGCTGGTCGGTTCGTCTAGAACAATAATGGGGGAATCTCGCCAAAAGGTGCGGGCCATAGCGACTTTCTGCCACTGTCCCACGCTCAGGTCTTCTCCCTGGGTAAATTGTTTCCCCAACACCGTGTCATACCCCTGGGGCAAGCTTTCAATGGCTCGGTGGGCATCGGCATAATGGGCGGCGGCGGCGATCGCCTCTGGGGCAGGCTGGGCGTCGATGTTCCCCAACCAGATGTTGTCCTGGACGGAGAGATTGTATTTGGCGTAATCTTGAAAAATTACCGTAATCTGACGACGCAGATCTCCCAGGGAAAACTGCCGTAAATCGACCTTATCTAAGGTAATTCGTCCAGAAGTTGGGTCATAGAGGCGGCAGAGTAGCTTGATGGTGGTGGTTTTGCCAGAGCCGTTTTCCCCCACCAGGGCTACCACTTCTCCCGGTTTGACGGTGAGGGAAATGTCTTGCAGGGCGATGCGAGAACTCCCCGGATACTGAAAACTCACTTGCTCAAAGGCGATGCCGTGGCGTAAGGGCTGGGGAATGGGACTTGCAGGATTAGGTTCTACCACTTTGGGCTTAAGATCCAGAAATTCATAGAGATTTCCCAGAAATAGATTATCCGCGTAGAGCTGCATGAGGCTGCGGAGGATGCCCTTGAGGGTTCCCTGCAAGGCGGTAAAGGCTTGGGAATACATGACCAAATCCCCCAGGGTAATCGCCCCGATCGCCGCTTGGTAGGCAATAAACCCAAAGGCCCCATACACCGCCGCCGTCGCACTCATCTGAGACAACACCTGCCAGATGGCGCGATCGCGGGCTAGCTCCAGCTTTTCCTGGCGCAATTGGCGGCGCAAGCGTCCAAAACGTTCGGCAAACAACGACCCTAGGTTAAACAGGCGCAATTCCTTGGCATATTCCGACTGAATCAGCATCCAGTTAAAGTAATCTGCCTGGCGCTCGGTTTCTGTCTGTCGGCGCTGCCAGCGGTAGAGGGAGCCTGCATAACGCAACCGCACCAATAGCCCCGGTAACATGGCCCCCACCAGCAAAAGGGCGATCGCAGGATGGAGCGCAACGAGCAGACCCACTAGCCCCAGAGAGGACAGGCCGTTGAGGCAGAGGCGGGTTAAGCCGTAGAGAACGCTGGCGGGGCGATAGTGGGCTTCCTGCTGAGCGCGGTGCAGGGCGTCATAGTACTGGGAGTTTTCGTAGTATTCCAGATCGACCGCGATGGATTTGGCGTGTAGCAGGGAAAAGGTGTAGTCGCGAACCACTTCGCCGTGGGCTTCATTGACCAGCTCAAAAATTAGCTCGATGGCGTTGCTGACCAGTACCGTTAGCCCTAAAAATAACACCAAGGGCCAAATTTGGGAGAAAACAGCGGCTTTGTCGGCGGCAGCGAGGCCAGCGGTCACCGCATCCACGATTAGCTTGGTCAAATACAGGGACAGCAAGGGCAGAAAAGCTTGTAGCACCAGTAAAGTAATGCTTGCCATTACCCAGGAGGCTCCGCTGCGCCAAACCAACTGCAACGCCCGTCCCAACCGCAATGCCTGTCCTAATTTTGCCTGCCAGCTTACCTGCACCAATCGCCTCCCAATTAAACGGCGACTAGCGCCAAAACCTCTTCTGCCATTTCAAAATTGGCTGTTACGGTCTGTATGTCGTCCAGGCTTTCCAGGGCATCCAGGAGTTTCAGTAAGGAGCGGGCCTGGTCGCGATCGCTAACTTCAACGGTATTGCTGGCAATCCAGCGCAGTTCTGCGGCTTTGACGGGAAAGCCCTGTTGCTGCAACCCTTGCGAAAGAGCTTCTAAATTGGCAATATCTGTCAAAATTTCGGCTCCCGGTTCTTCTTCATCGTCGATCAGCTCATAGCTTTCTGCCCCCCCTTCCAGGGAAGCCTCCAGGAGTTTTTCTTCATCCACCTCCCCCAGGAGCTGCACCAGTCCTTTTTGCGCAAACATCCAGCCCACACAGCCCGTTTCTCCCAAATTCCCGCCATTTTTACTAAAGGCTGCCCGTAAATCTGCCGCTGTCCGGTTGCGATTGTCAGTTAAAGCTTCGATCAACACCGCTACCCCTCCTGACCCGTAGCCTTCGTAGCGAATAGCTTCCAGACTGGCCTCGCCGTCGTTGTAGGTTCCCGCCCCTTTGGCGATCGCCCGTTCGATGTTTTCGTTGGGAATGCCCGCGGCCTTGGCCTTTTCGATGGCGGTGCGGAGTTGAAAATTGCCGGATGGATCAGGAATTCCGCTTCTGGCGGCGACGATGATGGCACGAGAGAGTTGGGTGAAAGTTTTGCCTTTTTTGGCGTCAACCCTAGCTTTTTGGCGCTTAATGTTAGCCCACTTACTATGCCCTGCCATAGCTATCAGTGTAATTCTGCGATTCCCAGACTCTAGCTTACCCCATTTCGCCCTCCGGGTTAGCCAATGCTGCCGGGGTCGTTTAAAATGCAAGGACTTGGCGAAGCAGAACCGGGTTGAAATTTTTTATATGGATGCTTTAATTGAACAGCTTAGACAGCGATTTAGGGAGGCATTGGTTGCCGCCTTTGGTGGGGAATTTGCCGCCACCGACCCCATCGTTGTTCCTGCCAGTAACCCCAAATTCGGCGATTATCAAGCCAATGTGGCCCTCTCCCTCACAAAACCCCTCAAACAAAAACCCCGTGAGATCGCCGAAACCCTGGTCGCCAATCTAAATATTGCCGATATTTGTCAAAAACCAGAAATTGCGGGGCCGGGGTTTATTAATCTCACCCTCAAGCCTGCTTACCTGGAGTTGGTTCTCAGCCAGATCGCTGTCGACGCTCGCTTAGGTGTCCCGACGGTGAAATTGCCCCAGCGGGTGGTAGTAGACTTCTCCAGCCCGAATATTGCCAAGGAAATGCACGTTGGTCACCTGAGATCGACCATTATCGGCGACTGTATCGCTCGTATCCTGGAATTTCGCGGTTATGAGGTTTTGCGACTCAACCACATCGGGGATTGGGGAACCCAGTTTGGCATGTTGATTACCTATTTGCGGGAAGTCCATCCAACAGCGCTGACGACTGCTGATGCCCTGGATTTGGGGGATTTGGTTGGTTTTTACCGTCAGGCTAAGAAGCGCTTTGATGAAGACCCCTCTTTTCAAGAAGCCGCCCGCCACCAGGTGGTCAAACTCCAAGGGGGCGATCGCGCCAGTCGTCGTGCTTGGGAGTTGATTTGTGAGCAATCACGGCGAGAATTTTTGCAAATTTACCAATTACTGGATATTAAGTTGCAAGAGCGGGGTGAATCCTTTTATAATCCCTTTTTAGCCGATGTGGTTGCCGACCTACGCCAGCAAGGATTGTTGAAGGAAGACCAGGGCGCACAGTGCGTCTTTCTAGAAGGTTTCACCAACAAAGAAGGGGATGCCTTGCCCTTAATCGTGCAAAAATCCGATGGGGGTTACAATTACGCTACCACCGATTTAGCGGCCATTGGCTATCGCCTCCAGCACGATGGAGCCACAAGAATTATTTATGTCACCGACGCCGGACAAGCGACCCATTTTGCGGCGATTTTTCAAGTCGCCCAGCGAGCGGGGTGGATTCCCCTAGGCGTGTCCTTAATTCACGTCCCCTTTGGCTTAGTTTTGGGCGAAGACGGCAAAAAATTTAAAACCCGTTCCGGCGATACCGTGCGGCTGCGGGATCTCCTCGATGAAGCGATCGCCCGCGCCAAAGCCGATTTACAAGCACGCCTTGCAGCCGAAGGACGCACAGAAACCCCGGAATTTTGCGATCACGTCGGTCAAACCGTGGGAATCGGTGCGGTAAAATATGCAGATTTAAGCCAGAATCGCACCAGTAATTATATTTTTAGCTATGACAAGATGCTGGCGCTCCAGGGTAACACGGCTCCCTATCTGCTGTATGCTTACGTACGGGTGCAGGGGATCGCTCGCAAAGGCGAGATTAATTTTGAGAAATTAGGAACTGACGCTCAAATTAGTTTGGGAGAAGCAACGGAATTGGTCTTAGCCAAACATTTGCTGCAATTTAGCGACGTTATCGCAGAAGTGGAGCAAGATTTACTCCCCAATCGACTGTGTTTGTACCTGTTTGAATTGAGCCAAAAATTCAATCAATTCTACGATCGCTGTCCCGTACTGCAAGCGGAAGAACCCCAGCGCACTTCCCGGCTAATCCTCTCAGATCTCACCGCCAGGACGCTCAAACTGGGTTTATCTTTGCTCGGAATTTCGGTCGTAGAACGAATGTAAGCTCGACCCGTGAACGTTGATAAACTAGAGGCAAACCTATTATAACGGCAAGGGCGATGACGATTACGAAACCAATATCGCTGACGCTAGAGGAGTTTCTGAAATTACCAGAAACCAAGCCTGCCAGTGAATATATTGACAGTGCTGTCATCCAGAAACCAATGCCAAAAACCCGCCATTCGAGACTTCAAGGTAAACTCATTAATGTCATCAATGAAGTCACGGAGGCAAACCACATCGCCTATGCTTTTCCAGAGTTGCGCTGTACTTTTGGCGATCGCTCCATTGTTCCCGATATCGCCGTGTTTCGCTGGCAAAATATTGAGCTAGATGAGCAGGAAGAACCTTTAGATAATATTCTAATTGCTCCTGACTGGACGATTGAAATCCTTTCACCAGCTCAAAGTTCTAATCGGGTGACAGGAAACATTTTGCACTGTCTCAAGCATGGTTGTCAGCTTGGTTGGTTAATCGATCCTGGCGATCGCTCAGTAATTGTCTTTCAACCGGGGCAGCAGCCGGAACTCCTGCATCAAGAAGATCATCTGCTGGTTTTAGCGGGAGTTGAGCTAGATTTGACAGCCCAACAGGTATTTAGCTGGTTAAAAATGCCAGCACAGTGAGTTAGGAAAAATCTCTAGCTTGCCAATAACGTCCCAAATACCAAAAGATAAAAACTTAAATCAAGCAAAGCAGCGAAACTTATTGGAATTCTATCGTTTCTAAGGATTCACCTCGGCAATAAAAGGTCAAAGCTGTATTGCCATAAACTTTTTGGCGGCAAATTATTAATCCTGGAATCTGTAGCGCCTGCCATTGTTTAGGGTCACTTTCCACCGCCAATTCCCCTGCTTCTGCTAATAATTGATAAGCGACGATCGCCCTCAGAACGGGTTGATATAAATCGCTGGCGTAGGGCGGATCGAAATAAATGCGATCGAAGCGCTGTCCTGCAAGGCTCGGCAACAGTTTACCCACGTCTCCCCGCAATACCTGAAAAGTTTGTTCCGGTTTGGCTACTTGCTGCCAGTTCTCGCGGGCGATCGCACAAGCACGGCCCCACTGTTCGATGGCGATCGCCGATTTTGCGCCCCTACAGAGGGCTTCTGCTCCCATTTGACCGCTACCAGCACAGAGATCCAGCCAGCGACAGCCCGCAATGCTTCCCTGCCAAATGTTAAATAAAGCTTCCCGCACCCGCGCCGGAGTAGGACGGGTCGCCGTTCCGGGAGGGGATTTGAGCAGGCGATTGCCGTAAATTCGCATCAAATTTGCGTTAAACAGCGGCGAGAGCGCGGACTTGACTGACAAAATTAGCCAGGATTTGCAGTCCGTTGGTCGAGGATTTTTCCGGGTGAAACTGCACCGCACTCAGGTTATCCCAGGCGATCGCAGCGGTGACGGTTTGGCTGCCGTGGGTAGTGGTAGCGGCACGAATTGTAGGATCGGCGGGATCAACGTAGTAAGAATGGACAAAGTACACAAACGGATCGGACGAAAGCTGCTGCCAGAGAGGATGGTGAGGCTGGGTGAGTTGTAGTTGGTTCCAGCCCATGTGGGGAATGGTCAAGCCCGGTTCCGAGCGAAAACGGCGGACGCAACCGGGAATAATACCCAATCCTGGCTCCTGACCTTCTTCGGAACGCTCAAAGAGAATTTGCAACCCCAAACAAATCCCCAAAAACGGTTTTCCCTGGGCGATCGCCGCTGTGATCGGGGCTTCCAAATGGCGCGATCGCAAATGTTGCATAGCCGGATCGAAAGCTCCAACCCCCGGCAGGACTATGGCATCAGCCCGGTCAAGATCGGCGGGAGAATCCGTAATTTTTGGCGTTGCCCCCAGTTTTTCCAGGGCTTTGCAAGCTGAGTGCAGGTTGCCCATATCGTAATCCACCACCGCGATCGCTGCCATTGGCGCTTTTCTCCTTCCCTAAACCCTTTCAGTTTAAGCTTAGCACTGGGAATTCGAGCGATTTCTTGACTGGCTCCTAATTTTGTGGGTTGCGATCGGCGCTGTAAATATCGGGGTCGATGATGTAATCCTGGGCTTCAACCTCGCTAGTTAAAGGCGGGAGTTTACCGATACTGACCAGGGCTTGATGCACCAAAGCAGCGGCAGCGCCCTGGCCAGAGGTTGGTTGGGGTTGAGAACTTGAGCTTCAGGATAATTCACCACAATCCCCCCTTGGGTTGCCTGGGCACATCCGCGATCGCAAAGGGCGGAATTTCCTCGGCATCTTCGTAGTAGGTTGGCACCGGAGATTGGGCCTGGCCAGCGGGGGAAGCGGCGGTTTCAGCGGCTGTTGCTCCTGATTGGGCTAAAACCTGGCGCTGTTGCCAGAAAGGAGCGAGCAATATCGTAGAGGCGAGGGGAAAGGCTAAGCCTCTAATTCTAGGGGTTGCCCCTGCTGGAGCGGGTTGGGAGGTTGCGGGGTCTGCGGCTTTAATCTCTCCCGGAGTTGCGGCTGTGGGCAAGGCTGTTTCCAGCCCTCGATTGAGTGCGACCAGAGCAGCTGCTTTAGTGACCGATTCCTGGGGATTAAATTTGCCGTCGCTCTGTCCCAAAAATCCAGTTTCGTAAGCTTCCTCAATGGCAGGATTGGCCCAGTAATCTTCAGGTACGTCGGCGAAAATACTGGCAAAGGGGATGCTTCTCACCTGCTCTTGGGAAAAGGCTTTGCTGACCAGGGCAGCAAATTCATCGCGGTGGATGGGCTGCTGGGGCCGAAACTGGCCATCGGGATAGCCCACAATAATATTTGCTTCCCGCAGAACCTCAATGAAAGGCGCTGCCCAGTAATCAGCACTGACATCGGGAAATCCAGTCTCCGCTGCCTGTTGAGTTTGCCCGATCGCCGGATAGAGTGCGATCGCAACGGCGATGAGGCCAAATAAACCCGTAAAACCAGAAGTATAACGATTCATAGGGGTATAGGGATTAAAAACTAGGGTTAGAAGATTTTTTAAGGGGGCTAGCCCGTAGACTAGCCTCCCGTAGGGATTAGGAACGGCGACGAGGACGCTTGGACTGGGGATTATCAACGGTTGGTTGGGGCGTTGATTGGGAAGTTGACTGGCCCTGAATATCTACGTCTAATTCTTCGCGACGCAGGGTTTCGGTGGTTTCCACCCTATCTTGCACCACTTCTTTTCTGACGTTGACTTCCTCGCGGACGACGGCTTCTTTGTGAATATCAGCGGTTTCTTCGTAAACATCCATGCGAGCCACTTCCCCGCTCTGAAAATCGTGGGGGCCGGGGGTGACGACCTGACCTGCCGCTGGTGCGTGGCGTTCAACGATCACCCGCTCTTTTTCCACAGGAACTTCAACGCGAGCCGTTTGGGTTTCCACATGCTTGCCAACGGTCACTTCTCCGGCTTTGTGACGCTCTTTGCTGGCAATCAGCCGCTCTTCGTAGAGCCGCAGGGTTTGCTGGTCGGCGGGAATGGTATATAAATCCGGTTCGCGCTCGTAATCGTAGGCAGGAGCCTCTACCGGTTCGGGAGCGGGTTGGGGCATGGGAGCCGGGGTTACAGGTTCCGCGATCGCCGGGCGCGGGGTCGGACGACTCGTCTGCCGCACCGCATCAAGCTCGCCCATTTCTACGGGCAGGGAAGCTTCCACCGAAGTTGAGTCTTCCAGGGCGACTGTGCGATAGACCTGACGCACCTGTTCTTCATGGGTGCGATTGATGCTAGCCGCATCCCGATATTCTGGAAGTTGTTCTACTTGTCGCCGGTTGTGTAAACCGATTGCAAAGACGCGATCGCGGTTGCGGTCTACCTTAGCGCGACCTACCGGCAGCAACATTCTCTTGCCGGACATCCAGTTACCTGAATCAATTGCCAGATAACGAAAGCGTCCATTTTGATCGACTAAAATATCGTCAACTGTACCGATCTTTTCCTCATTTCTTTCTGTATAAACCTCAAATCCTTTGACATCTTTCCCTTCAAAGGCATCCTGTCGATATTGAGGATTAAAATCTGCGATTCTATAAAGAGCCATAGCTCAATCTCCTGCGTTATCTTGCTAGTAGCCTTTATAAGCTTAGAAGTACTGGGGGACTGGTGCGTCCCTCTTGGGAGCGATTGCTGGGAGAATTGCCGCATTTAAGTGCTTAATTTTACTTAAACATGAACTCTAGGGAATTAAATCCCAGGATAGAGATGAATATTCTGGAATTTCCCTAGGATGAGAATGCGGTTTGGGACTTTCGCAAATGACCCAAGCAGAGAGCCAAGAGAGCCATTTGTTAACAGTAATAAGAGGACTAGATTTATGATTAATCGGGAGCCAAGAGCCGATTATAACGAGCCGGGTGTCGGCACTATGAGTGAACCGGCAATAATTAATCAAGTCGTTGACTATCACGATCGCGTCAGATGGGGCCCGATCATCGCCGGAATCGTGGTGGCGATCGCAACGCAGCTGGTTTTAAGTGCCTTGGGTGCGGCGATCGGGCTGAGTATTAGTGCCGGAGAAGGAACTGCCGGAGATGTGGGGACAGGGATTGGCATTTGGTCAGTGATTAGTTTGCTGATTGCGTTGTTTATCGGCGGTTGGGTTACCTCATCGACTTGCGGTCCCATGAACAATAAAACAGCACTGCTACACGGCTTGATTTTCTGGGCAACAACGCTGGCGGTTAGTTCCTGGTTGCTGGCCAGTGGGGTTTCGGGAACCTTCGGTGCGGCTTTAGCCAACGCGGGTGACGTCCTTAATCAAGTTTCGCCAGGGGAAATTCAAGCACCACAAGTGGATGCGGAAGAAGTTGCTGCTTACTCTGCTAGAGCGGCTTGGTGGTTTATCATCGGCTCGCTGTTGGGTCTGGTTGCTTCTCTGATTGGGTCTTCTGTTGGCAGGCGCAAATCGAGAGTTAACGGACACCGCGCTTAGCGGATTGCAACCATAGATCTTTTGCACTGAATCCAGGGGCGGGCAACCGCCCTTTTGCGTTGGGTTCATCATGGCATCAGCAAGGCGGCTCTGAATTTCTTCCACAGAGGTCTAACACCACCCCCGGCAACCTCTACCGATTTCCCACCGCGCGATCGCAAAATCGTTTTTCCCAAGGTCATAAGCGTTTCCGGTAAGGACAGAACCGTTTTTCCCAAAGCCATAAGTGTTTCCGGCAAGAACAGAACCATTTTTCACAAGGATGGAAGCACTTCCGGCACAGACAGAACTATTTTCACAAAACCGGGAACACTTCCGGCAACTGTTCAAGAAGCAACTTGGTTTGGAAAATTACCTGCTGAGCAGTAACAATCGTATTTTGTTGCTAAAAAATTAGTACAAGCTGTTTAGCTATAATTGCTAGTAAAGTATTTTTTAGGAAAAATGTCTAAAAATTTGTAAATTTTACGATAAGTTGGGTTTTAAAAACAGGTTTTCGTCTATTACGCTCTTAACAATTAGCAGGATGGATAGATGCGATGCTTGCCCAATCCATCCCACCGCTTATGAGTTATGCCCCCCGCAACTTCTCAAGGCTGCCTGGGCGATCGCCTTATTGCTGAGCGTGCAGCGGATCGGCGATGTAGGTAAAATTCGGCTCGCTATTCCAGGGGCCCCGTTCATCTTGACCGTTTTGGGACAGGTTGTAGTAAATATTTACCGTATCATCCGGTTGAACGTTGCCGAACATAGGATCGCTCAGCTTGCCGAGAGAGTCTAAGGCAGCCATAAACATTTTGGTGTGAGAAATTTCGCGGGTTAGCAAATGTACCAGGGTTTGTTTCGTGCCTTCATCAGGAGCCACCTTAATCAAGGCTTCGTAGGTTTGACGTGCCCCAGCTTCTGCCGCAATATTGGCCCGTAAATCTCGCACAACATCGCCGCCCTCATTAATGTAGGCCGCAGTCCAAGACGCTCCCTGGCTATCTAGAAAGTGGGCCCACTCCCCTCACCGCAAACAACGTACTTTTAAAAGCGTCGGTCTGATCCACATTTTTGGTGTGACCTTCGATCAGTTTGCCGATCATTTCTAGATGGCTAAATTCTTCAACGGCAATATCTTGCAGCATATCTTTAATGCCCGGATCTTCGCAGTGAAAAGACTGCACCCAATATTGCAATGCAGCGGTTAATTCTCCCGTTGCTCCCCCGAACTGTTCTAGTAAAAGTTGAGCAAAGCGAGGATGGACTTCGGCAATATTAACTGGCTGGATGGTTTCTTTTTTATGAAAAAACATGGATTATTTAGCTCTCTATCAAGGTTTTCTAGATTTAAGCCAAGGGACAAACCCTGGTGTCAGGTTTGCGATCGCTCCCCGATTCTTTGGCTCTCCCGACAAGCTAACCTAACTGTCTCAAATGCTGGGTTAAACCAGAGAAGGAAATAAAAACAGGATGAGCGCCGGGAGTCCTTAGTGCAAAACCCTAAATTTTCAAAAAAAGCATGCCTTTCGACTATCCCTTTTGGCGATCGCCCCCAATTTTGTCGAACTGCGATCGCGTTCTGACTCAGGGCCAACGCTTCAAGCTAAGATGCAAGACTAGATTAATGGAGGCATCCGTCTAGCCTGGTTAATGGAGCGGTGGGGACGCAGGACTGTCAGCAGGTTAATCGCAATATCATTATGAGGCTAAGTGCCACCCGTCATAACAAAGACTCTACCATCCACAAATTCATAGCGAAGTTCCTGGTGCGGTTCCCATTGTAGGTAGGTTTCATCGGTCATATTTTGGGGGTGAAGTGCAGCAACCATAACCCAGCGTTAGCAAGATATAAATAAATTAAACTCTAACAAGCAATCTTAGGCTCAAGCGAAACTTTTTTGATTTTTAAATGACGGCGTTCCTGCTCTGTTTCCTGTTGCAATAGGGCTTGATGGGTTTCACAATATAAAATCACTTCTTCCGCCGTTTATGAACCTGCATATCCATGCAAACCGTAAACGCTCTCAATCTCTGACCTTATCCTGACCCGCTTGAGTGGGGGCAAGATTGACCCTGCCCCGGCTAAATTTACAACTGTTTGAGCAGATGTTCTAGACGGCTCTCATCCCAGCCTTTTTGGGAGAGCAACACCCAGGATTGAATCAAGTCCGGCCCGTGAAGTTCGCCCATCAAAGCGGCTCGCAGGGATTTCATCACTAGCCCTTTTTTCACGTTTTGGGCTTTGGTCACCTGTCTGACCACTTCCTGGGCGTCGGCGGCACTCAACGGGGGCTGAGCAGCAATGGCTGCCTGGACGGCTTGAATCACTTCAGCAACACCCTCTAATTTTAAGCTGGGCCAAAGGCTTCCTCGCTGTAATGTACGGTTTC
>JAAUTE010000082.1 GCA_012031815.1 Chloroflexaceae bacterium | reverse complement strand
TACGTCCTGCGCCTGTTTATCTCCGGCGATCGCCTAGCCGCCCAGGGAACCCTAGAAAACATCCACCGACTGCTCGAACAAGGACTCGGCCATGCCTACACCCTTAAAGTCATCGACATCACCCGCAACCCCGAACTCGCCGAAACCGATCAAGTCTCAGCCACCCCAACCCTAGTCCGCGTCTGGCCCCAGCCCGTGCGCCGCATCGTCGGCCACTTAGACGACCTCCCCCGCGTGCTGCGAATTCTCACCGCCCTATAAACAAAAAAATGCCGAGTTAAAATCCTTAACCCAGCAAGTTGATTGTGCTCCCACAAAATTGAATTTTTTAAAGCTGCGTTGCCGACGGGCAGGCCATCTTCAGCAAAGGTCAGGACAGAGACTAGGCAAGGGTTTCGGGACAATAGCCCAGTCCCCGCGTAAACTGCTGGCGAAACGCCTCAATATCATTGGCATCAGGACTTCCGTGGGATACCACCGCGACTTGATAGCGGCGCATCACCTCAATGGGAGACTGGCCAGTTTCCAGACTCCATAACACCATCTGCAAGCGCATTTCCGGCTCGTAGGAAATGCCAGCTCGCTCAAGAAAGCACGGAAATTGCCCTGCTGTAGGGGAGAAAGGGGCCGATGAAACCGTACCTTGACCACCCAACCATTAATCTGATGAATGACCGTCATCGTACAGTTGGCAAACTCGGTCATGGTTTGCAAGTATTCAATAATCCGCAGCGTCAAACTCGCATTAGCCAAATAGTAAAGGTAATCCATAGTTGCCCCAGTGCCGATCGCCCGATCGAATGATACATGCCTACACCTTTAAGTTTGACAAGAAAAGTCCCAGAACACTAGGGGAAAAGTCCCCCATTTCGCCTGGTATCTCTGGGGGAAACTACCCAACTTTCCGCGATCCCCTACCCGGAAGCCCGCCCTCACCCGCCATCGCCCCAAAAATTAATTATCAATTAAACCTTAACCGTTAACGCTTCATACAATCTCGCCCACTATGTTCATAAAAGTTTACTAAATTGAGAGCGCAATAGTATTGTTAGATCCTGGATCTTTCTGCTATCTCTCTTCTTGAGATCGAGTTTTCTGCCAGAATTTCCCAGAACCCTAAAGACTGGAATCGCTCCTCAGTGGATTCTCTAGTTGCGCTCCCATATTACTGTCTTGATTAATGGGGTCAGCTTCATCTTTTCATCCAGGGGCTTTGGCCAAATAGCCGCTGTTAGCCAAAGCTCCCCGGTGGCTTGCCCCCAACCGAGAAGCTCTCCTCTACGGGTAAACCACTCCCTTAGCCTTGACCTAGCTGAACTGAGTAAATTCAGGATTAATCCCCATTTCTAGGATATTTTAGGTCAAAACCTGGAAATTGCGATTTTCCGTTAACTTGGCCTCAGGCTTCCGCGCCACGAACAGGGTAGTTGTGCTTGAGGATGTAGTCAATGCCAAACAGCAGATCGCTGGCGTGGGGGCGGCTAAAGGGCGCACTGTTGATGATGACGCCGTTGAGGATGCCGTCAGGACGCACCAAACAAATAGCCGGTTCATTAAACAAGGGCGGTTCATTTTCATAGGCTCCGCGAGAAATATACAATCCCCAGCGCTGCATAGCGATAATGCTATTGCCGTAGCCTAGGAGCAGGTTCTTGATTCCCCATTCCTGTTGTGTTTTTGGTGGCTCTTTCTTGGGTGTCGCCACTAATTGCAATTAGCTCGACGCCGATGTCAGCAAATGCTTGAACTTTCTGGTCGAATTCTTCTAGTTGAGCTTGGCACAGGGGACAATGCAAGCCGCGATAAAAAATGATTGCCGTCATATTCTGGGGCTTTTGATCGGCCAATTTCCAAGTATTTCCGGGCAGTGAATCCAGGGTTGACACTTCTAACCAAGGGGCGGCAGCGCCAGTCATTAACTTTGTCGAGTGAGCCGTCATGGTTTAAAATCCTTGAACGAAGATTCTACAAAAACAATTCTGCAAACGCCATCACTCTATCACTAAAGGCGATTTGATTCTCACCAAAACAGTCCGTTCCCAGGTTAAGAAACGGCTAACAAACAGGTTTAATGATGGCAATCAATTCTAGTTTTAATTATTGAGCAGCGGCGCGATCGCTTCGCTGTTGCGGGGGAGGCTGTGACCGCCGGACAACAGGGGTAAGCGAATTTCCACCGTCGTCCCCTGACCCATGCCTGCACTAAACAGGGCAATACTGCCACCCATCAGCTCCATCAAATTTTTAGAAATGGCGAGGCCCAATCCCGTCCCGCCAAACTGACGGGTAGTGGAACCATCCACCATGACAAAGGGACGAAAAAGCTTGGCTTGGTGGCGTGGTTCAATGCCAATGCCCGTATCCCTTACCCGGAGCGCTAGACAATCATGGTGACAGGCGGATAAGCTTTCCCATTCCTCCTGTGAGGCGGCTAAATGACCTCCCAATGCCTTCCCGTTGCCGTTGCCATTGCCATCCTCCGGGATGATCGCCGTCGACTCAATCTGCCAGGATACTCTGATGCTGCCGCTCTCGGTAAACTTGGCCGCATTGCTAAACACATTCAGCAACACCTGCTTTAACTTGGCCGGGTCTGCGGTTACCCAAATTTCGCGATCGCAGTCGTTAACAATCAAGGCCAGTCCCTTTTTTCTGATGGGAATTGCCTGAAGATCGATCACTTCTTTGAGAATTTTGCAAACATTGACCCGCTCCAAGCTCACCGACAGCTTGCCGGCCTCGATCCGGGAAATATCTAAAATATCGTTAATAATTCCCAGCAAGTGAATGGCCGCATCATCGGCCTGTTGTAAAAATTCCCCTTCCTCCTCCCGACTGTCGCAGTAGCCTTCTCGAAGAATCCGCAGACAGCCAATAATGCCATTGAGGGGCGTCCGCAGTTCGTGGGAAGTGGTCGCCAGAAACTGGTTTTTCACTTGATTGGCGTTTTGGGCTTCCTGCCAGGCGGTGACAATTTCATCGCCCCAGTCTCGCAGCCGCTCTACCATGCCGTTGAGGGCGATCGCCAATTGTTTAAACTCGCGAATACTAAAATTTTGGGGAATGGGACAGCGAGACGGGAGCGTATCGGTATTGAGGGCACAATCGCGGAGCTGCTCCAAGGGTCGCGCCAGCTCCCAGGCAATTAATAAAGCCGCCAGCATACTGGCCCCGATCAGCGCCACCATCACCAGCACAATGATCTCCTGAATCCCCCGCAACTGGGCCAGCGCTGCATTGAGAGGGGTTGCCGCTAACACCACCCACTGGCGATCGCGGTCTCGGCTGAGGGGACTGGCCAGGGAAGAATAGCCCGCCACCAACTCCTGGCCGTCTTTTGCAGGGAAAACAGATGCAGGAACCGCTGCTCCCCGGCGATAGCGCTGCCCATTACATTCTGTAACCGTTCCGCATCGGGCATGTCGGCAATATTTTGACCCAGGCGTTCGGGATAAGGATGGGCGAGAATGACTCCCGCTTGGGAAATCACAATGGTGTTGCCCTCAAGGGAACCGGGCGGGGTTTTTTCCCGATGGAGCAGGGACGCTTTTACACTCAAGGCATAGCGCAAAATCCCTTGCCCATCGTAAATGGGCGCACTAAAGAGCAGCTCTAGTTGATTTTTGGCTTTTGGCTCCTTCTGGCTCACTGAAAAAGGCAAAAATTGGACATAAATCTGTTGCGGATCGGGAAGGAGTCGGGCCTGCTGCCGCAGCCAAAAACTCGGTTGCACCTTACCCAGGCGATCGCGATCGCAGGTATTGGCCGTCAGTTGGTACGTCGCCAGATCCACCATCTGAACGCAGGCTTGCTGGAAGGGTAACTGTTCGCTAAACTGCTTAGCCAGGGCTTGATGAGCAGCCGGATCGCTCAGTTTCAGGGACGGAGCATCACTAAAGGCCGCCAAACTGGCTCTCAGGGCGTCGGCGGACTGGCTGATACTGTCTGCTTTACGAATCGCACTTTCAGTCAAATTTTGACGAGCTGTTTCCAGAAAAGCGGAGCGAGCCTTACGATAGGTGGCATAAACCCCCAAAAGCAGTACAGGAACGCTAACCAGCAACAGGCGGCTCAGCAGAATTCGCCGAAAAGAAGTTTGACCGAATATCATACAACCGGGCCTTGAGCGCAACAGAATGTTCCATGTCTCATACTAATTCAGGCTATCTGGCAGCAAAATTGCCTCGGTATATTTACTTAAACCCGGTTCTTTCGCGAGAAGCATTACTTGGGGGCCGCCTTGGCACCAATGGCAAAGGCCAGAGAGCGAGAATCTTCTCCCATTACCGTGGCTTTAAGCCCTAGCGGGGACATTTATTGCTAGCTTCCCCAAGTTTACGGAGAGATCGAGCAGGATTTACACAAATTTTACAAAAGAAAAACTGAATCGCTCAACGACTGCTGCTATTTCCTGGAAATTTTGTGAACCCTTGGCCTATTGGGGACTAAAAGTGGGCGATGAAAAAATTGCAGGCCACCGTGATTCTGGCAATGACTGCCGATGGGAAAATTGCTGATGCCGATCGCCACCCGGCTCGGTTTGGATCGGCGCGGGATCGAGCGCACCTAGAGCAGCAAATCGCGAGGGCCGATGGGGTTTTGTTTGGGGCGGGCACCCTGCGGGCCTACGGAACGGCTTTGGGGGTGAGCGATCCGGCGCTCCTGGCAGAACGTCAAGCCAGGGGTCAATCCCTTCAACCGCCGCAAATTGTTGGCTCTGCTTCGGGGCAGCTCGATCCCACACTCAAATTTTTTCGTCAAAAATTACCGCGCTGGCTATTAACAACAGCTCCGGGGGCGATCGCCTGGGAGGGATCGGGATTATTTGAGCGGGTGGTGGTGGCAGGAGCGGCAGAAATTCTCTGGAAACGGGCGTTTGAGCAGCTTTATGGATTGGGGCTGCGGCGATTGGCGGTTTTGGGGCGGCGGGGAATTGGTGGCGGCGCTGCTGGCAGCAGATTTAATCGATGACCTGTGGCTGACGGTCTGCCCGCTGTTGTTAGGGGGAGCCAGTGCGCCAACTCCCGTGGCAGGAGCCGGATTTTCTCAGGCTGAGGCGAAACGCTTGCAGTTACGCCACGTCCGTCAAGAGGGGGAAGAGGTGTTTCTTCATTATCGCCTTGCCAGGGATTAAGGAGGCTTTACAGATAACTGGTAATCAAGTCAATGCCGCCCAAAACCCAGCCCATCAAGGTAACCCTGGCGGTATTTGACTGTAGCGTCAAACCTTAGGAAGAAATTACCAAAACAGCTTAAGCAGCGTCTGGGGCTTCATCTCGGCTTTTAACCTGGGCAGGAGGACTGGTTGCTTCCACCGCGGTAAAGGCCTCCAGCACCTTGTAGATATGAACCGCACCTCTAGGCACAACCCAGGAATCACCCGGCTCCAACAAGACCATCTGCTCGCCTAGGTGGAGTTCGCAACGTCCGGCGATGACGTAACCCACCGTTTCGTAGTCCCGTTGAGTTTGAGCCTTGGCTTCATTGGGCGGCTCGTTTTCCCACAATCGCAGGGAAACGTGAATCCCGGAGGCCAGATACTTCTGACCCATTGCGCCGCTGGGAGAATAATCGGCGTTGACTTTTTGACGCTGGTATCACTCATCGTTATTTTTTGGGGGAATTATCACTATTTTTCCTTTGTCTGGTGAAAGGGAGGTCGGAGGCGAGTTGCGATCGCGCCCCCTTGAGCAGCCTAATTGGTAACTTAACGAAACTGCGGTTGGCTTGCCTCTGTTGGCAGGCAGAGCGTTAGGAACAGCGATAGCGGCGAAACCGATAGCCAGGGACTTTCTCCACGGAATCTTCTGACTTTTCGCAGTTTTGCTGGTCTAAATCCCCCGATCGCCCCGAAAAATTCACCAGCCACAGATCTAGGGGGCGCGGTAACGCCATTAAGGCTGCCTGTAGGGTTTGGGTCACAGATTCCCCCTCTTCGCTGGATTTGTGAGCCAACAAAATTGCGTCTGTGCCAATCGCTGGGGATTGTTGCGCCATTCCCAGGCTAATCCCAGCATTTCTCCCGTTTGTTCGTGGGTTTTATGCACTGTTGCTACCAGAATCGGCACTGCTTCCTCGGATTGCCGCTCAATGGCAGCAACCACTAAATCCGGGCGATCGCTTTTTTGATAGGCGAGGTGGGCGGCCACGGCCAAGGAACCCATCAATCCGGCTACCAGGGTGACAACAACAAAGCGTTTTCCGAATTGGGGAGACCAGCGGCTAGGTTTGTCCGGTTTGACGCCTGTTTGCCAAGCCTGGGCCAGAATGCCGGCCGCGATCGCCAAAACTGCCGGGAAATAAACAAACTGATAGCGAGCCGCCAGGGTTAGATCGATGTCGGCCAAATAAGTAAACCCCAGGATTAATCCCCAAGAACTCACGACAAAGCGGCTTAAAAACCTTGTTTCCCACTGCACGAGCGGATCGTTAAGCAACTGACGCCAGAATCGCCACAGTTTCGGCACAAACCATACCAACAGCCCCACCAGCAAAATCCCGGACAAAATCGCCACTAGCAACGGTACATTCTCAAAAGGCAGCAAAAATACCATCGTAACCAGCCAGCCCGCCAATCGCAGCAGCGGCGACAGAAAATCCCAGCCCCAAACCTCGCCGTGATTGATCCAACTAGTGAGGCGATCGCCGGGGATGCCGTACCAATCCACCAGCCAGATCGCGCTGCCCAAGGCCGTTCCCAGCCCAACCCCAGCCAGTCGTCCCCAAAACCCGGGGAAAATGGGTTTGCGGCTCCAGGGGCGATCACGCCACCACCACGGAAGAAAGGCCAATCCCTGGGCGGCGATGGTCAAAGCCAAAAAATAATGGCTGGCCATGCCGAGGGTGTTCGCTCCAATCCAGACAAAAATCAGCCAAATCGGAGGCAATTGGCGGCTTTGATAGCGTTTTACAGCTGCGATCGCACAGGCTAGGGAGGCGATAATTCCCAAAATTGCCAGGGTATAGTGACGGGCTTCCTGGGCCAAATAAATTCCGTAGGGAGAAACCGCCATCAAGGCCGCAGCTAAATGACCCGCTAGCCGCGTGCCAAAACTCAAATATCCCAGACCATACATAGCGGGAATGGCAGCAACTCCCAGTAAAGCGCTTAAAAGTCGCGCTAAGCCCAGTGAAACCAAGGTATTTTCTCCGGAAACCAGCTTGAGCCAACCGTGGGCCAGCAAAAAGTACAGCGGGGGATGGGTACTTTCGCGGAATAGATTGCCCACAACCTCCCGCGGCCCTACAGTCGGGTCGAGCTGAACGGGCTGCAACAGCATAGCCCCAGAAATGGGCCGATCCAGGGGAATGGTTTGAAAACTATGCCCCAGACTAAATACCAGCGTTGCCCACTCGTCGGCCCAGGGCGGCTTCTCTTCTAACCCAATTAAACGCAGCCCCAAACCCAGGGCGATCCACAATCCCAACTGCCAGCGCCAACACCCCATAAAACCTTAAGGTTATTCCCTTGAATCTCAGCTAAACGCCCCTAAACTATAGCGTTTCTATCATTCCTGAAGCATTGCCCCCATCAAACCCGCAAAAAAACATCCCACGTTAGTAAGACGTAGGAATTTAAGGGGATATTGAGAGTCTCCTCAAAATAATAGGATTAGAACCGGCGTTCTAGTGTCGCGGCAACCAGTCAGCTGACTTTAAGCTGCATCGCGCTTCTTGCGAAGGAAGCCCAAACCCGCCAGGAAACCTAAACCCAGAACAGAAGTTGGCTCAGGAACTTGTGCATCGGTATCAACGGTTTGGATGAAATTAATCCGAGCGTCAGGTCCGAGAAGCGTGAGTGGGTTGGGAGTGCCGGGAACAGTAGCAGTTTGGGGAGCTGTTAAAGCCGTATTGGTGTTGAATTGCAAAGAAAAGGCGTTAACTTGAGTGAAGTTGACTCCGGGGAAGAGATCAAAGTCAAAGAGACCTGCATCACCAATATTGTTAATGATTGGTGCCGGGAGCGTCCGACTAACAGACACAGGCGCTCCACCCAAACTACCAACCGTTAAGGACAGTTTGAGAGGAACATCAAGGGATTGGATGAAAACCTCAATGGCATCGTTAACTCCCCCAACGGTAAAGTCAAAGGTCTGACCGCCGAGGTTATAGATAACGTTGGTCAAGCCCCCAACTCCCGTATCGACACTTAAATTAAGTTGTCCGGTCGTCTCAGAGGTCAGTCCGATTCCATTTGCCGCTGCCGTTCCCGTAAGGTTGTTAAGCTCTCTCGCTTGGAAGGTACGAGAAACGCCAACAAAGGTGTCAGCTGCCGAGTCAAGGACGGTATTCGTACAAGCTATATTTCCCCCCGCGCCGCAATTGTTGTTGTTGGGATTGGCATTGACCGAGATATCCCTAGCGGTTTGAGCAACGGTGAAGCTATCGATGACAAAATTAGCTGCTTGAGCAGAGCCTGCGGTCAGGGGCAACAGAAAGCCACTGATAATGGTTAAGTAATGAAGAGTCTTTTTCATTGTGCGTGTTTCTACCTTAGTTGAGTAGTGTTTAACTTGACGATTGCGCGAGTACCAACCCAAGGCATAAAAAACGCTTTTAGCTATAGGGTTTGGTGTTCACATTTTTTCACATCTTTTGGAATTGTCAATATCAGAATAGTGAAAAAAGCAAGCTTTACAAAATCTTTAAAAACATGCTTTGGTCTATTTCACGGGCAGAAGATATACGTAGGAGCCTATGCCCGAAGCCTTTCAAGACAATAAGCTTTTAGTAGCGTCAACCCTGTCTGCCCAGGAAATATACGGGGGCAGTAGTCCAATGAAGGTCATTGGTTTAGACTTCTGATTTCAACAGAAGCCTAACAGTTCTTACCTTACCCAGATAAGCCGGTATTAATATCAGGGCCGACTAAGTTTGCGATCGCTGTTTTATCGGTACTGAACCTTACAATTAGACCACGTAGAAAGAATACGCAATTCCCGTGAAAAGCTTTGTAGGCGAAGTATCCATTTACTGAATTTGGCTTACTGTCGCTTCCGTAGGTAGTACTTGACTTCTTGCCAGGCTTGTTTCAGCCGTAAATCTAGGGAAATCCCGCGACGGGTCGGCACAATCACCGTGTCTGCCACCCGGTCGTGAAAGGTGCGATCGCTGTCATCGGCGAAGGCAATACCTGCATTAATGACCAATGGCGAGATCAACAGGAGCATCGATAGGGGATTGCGCGGAAATGATTGAGTCCCACCATCGTCAGCAGGGCCGCCACTCCGGCGATCGCTTCCCGTTTAGCCAGGGGCAGCAACCCAGGAACGCGGCTAAAACGAGCATCGTAAACCTTCACATCAAAAGCAAAGCGGCCCAAACTCTGTCCCTGATTTTTGGAGACCACCAGCACCCGCAGCCCCAGCCAAACCGCTAAAAATACCAGTCCCTGCAACAAGGCATTGCCGCTAGCGATGATGCTAACGAGCCATACTAGGACAAAATCCAAGAGAAATGCCCAAACTCGCCGCTCAAAAGGCACTTTGGGATATCGTTTCACATAGGGCTTTTCAATAACCATTATTTTCAAGCTGGCTGACGGGGTTCTGCTTCCATCATAGAAAGGGGACAGAGCTTATAATATCCCTCTCCTCGCCAAGGATAATAGTTTTTGCAATTCTTGGACGGGAAACCTCTCCTGGTTCTGAAATTCCAGGGTTAGCACCTTCCTTCAAGCGCCAAACATCAATCGCCAGTCAAAAGTCAGAAGCAAGTTTAATCACAAGGCCGCGAGGAGTAATCCCTAGTAAATTCTAGAAGATCGAGAAAATTAATGTTTTTTTGCCATAAAGTAAAGTAATTAATCAATGAATTGATGTTTATGCTCGATTGAGCTGTTTTAGAGGACATCTACACTTTTCTAGGGCAAAATGAACACAAGCGGTCTTTATCTGGGGCCAATGGGCAATATAAGTAGAGAAACAAGCTCATATCAAAAAAATGAAACTGACGGCCCTATCTCAACGAGAATCCGAACTTGCAGTTACCATTACTTACCTGATCGCCCAAATCGCCAAGCTTCATCAGGAGCAAGCCGATTTAAAACGCTACTTGGTTAAAATTGGCAAAGCTCTGCTACAAGTCAAGGAAAATTCCCCCAGACTCGTCGATTTTGAAACCCGGGCCTTGCGATTAAACGAAATAGATGATGCGCCCGCAGACGCAGCCGAGAAGTATCCTACACGAGCCGAATTTGATGCTCTGAGAGAGCAAGCTGCTCAATTATTTGAAGTACTTGCTTCTATGAGTGAAAACCACCCCACGCGCACCGAATTCAACGAGTTAAAAGCTCAGGTTGCTCAGTTGTCTAAATTACGCGCTTCGGCTCCCATCCTGGCCGCGATCGCAGAAAATGGCAATGCAGAGATAGGCGCGGAGCTGTTAACGGACAAAACCCCTGAATTAGCGCAATTGTTCGATGCTGTCGAAGATTCGCCCGTTTTGTCCCAATTCCCTTTGCCAGAGAACGAACTTGAGGGATCGCTACCCGATGATGACCCAGAATTGGCTGCTATGCTAGCTTTCGTCCAAAGTTCTCTCGGTTTGGCTGTCGCAGAGGGCATTTCCTCCCAAGGGTTATCCCAGGAAAATGGGATTGAAGTCGAAGTCCTTGAAGAGAGGGAAGTAATCGAGGATGCCATCATCCTAAAACCTTTATCTGAAAACCCTGAACTTGAGGAGACGGAAACCCTTGAGGACTTTATGATTTCTCAACTTATTTTTGAGGAAAACGAGATCGCAGCCGTTGAGAACTTAGGAGGAAACTCAGTAGAAGTACAAACGACTGAATCTACTGAAGCGATCGCACCTCCCGACTGGCCCGGGGCGATCGCAGAAGACTTGCTGGAATCGGAACCGTTGCTAGCAGAAAACCTAGAAGAGACGCTGGAGGAAGCCGAAGACATCGAGGAAAACCTAAAAATCACGTTGGAAGAACAGCAAAAAATTAATGCCAGCGTTTCGACGCTCCTCAACAAATATCGCAGGGGAGAAAGAAATTTTGCGGAAATGAATCTCTCCGGTGCTGTCATATCGGGATTTAACCTGAGAGGCTGCAATTTAACCCAGTCCAGGCTAATCGGTACAAATTTGCAAAAAGTGGTGTTGGAAGAGGTCATTCTTCGAGAAGCCGATCTCCGACGCTCTAACCTGTCTCAATCGAATCTGAAACTGGTCAATTTGGAAAAGGCGAATTTAAGTTTTGCTAACCTGCTGGAAACGGATTTGAGTTTGGCAAATCTCCAAGGGGCAAACCTCCGACAGGCGGTTTATAATTCAGGCACCATTTTTCCAAAAAACTTCGACCCAATCAAGGCGGGAGCCTATTTCCTGAAAATGGAGGCGGCGCTAGAGAAAGCTAATTTGTCCCAACAAAACCTGGGAGCAGTGGATTTGAGTCGGGCTAATTTACAGGGTGCTAAATTAGTTGAAACCAACTTGTTTTCCGGTGTCAACTCCTGTGGGGCCAACCTAACGGAAACCAATTTAAGTCAAGCCAACCTCACGGGAGCGGTACTGCGTTCTGCCAAGCTTATTCAAACCAATTTAAGGGGGGCAAACCTAACAAAAGCCAATTTACAATCAGCCAATTGCATCGCCGTTAATTTGGTGGCTGCTAATTTAGACCAGACGGATTTACAAGGGGTTAATTTTACGGCAGCGGATCTGCGGGAGACGCAATTTACGGCTGGCTAAAAATTTGGCGATCGCCAATTTTAAGGGAGCGAATTTATCCCAGTGCGATCTGGCGGGCTTAAATTTAAGCCAGGCTAAATTCCCGGAAGCAAATCTAACTCAAACCAATTTGTGTGCGGTCAATTTAACCCTGGCGGATTTGAGTCACGCCAATCTCAGCGGCGCAGATTTACGGGGAGCGGATTTAAGCAGAACTGACCTGAGCGGGGCCAATCTAACGGGAGCCAACCTAACGGGAGCCAATTGGCGAGAAGCCAAGCTAACTGGCGCAATTTTACCTGACGGTACAGTGCATGAATAATTCTCGCGTAATTCTCAAGGGAGCCTCCCTGCCTGTTGCGATCGCCAAAATTGAGCGATTGGCAGGAGAGCTATCATAGTAAGTTGGGCAGAATTCCTGGGAGCGAGTCCGCGTAGTTAGCTTGCAACCCAGGCCCAGCTTACTTTAAGGAGTCAAACAGCAGTGGTTTTACAAGTTGAATCCAAACAAAATTACGAAGCCAAAACCCAGGAAATCGCCACACAACTCATCGCCGCCACCCGCGAGAAAAAGTCGCTCTTTGCCCAGGTGCGCGACCAGATGCGCCTTGACGACAAGCTCATGGATTGGGCCATGGGGAATCCAGGGTTAAGAGTGCAGTTATTTCGCTTCATCGACTGCCTGCCCGCCTTGCAAAGTAACGCCGAGATTGCCCGCCATCTACAGCAATATTTGGGGGATGAATCCGTAGAATTGCCCAGCGCCCTCAAAGGGATTTTAAATTTCACCGACCCCGATTCGCCCATCGCCGCCACCGCCGCTAGAACCCTGAAAGCCGCCGTGGAAACCCTGGCCCGCCGCTACATTGCCGGGGAAACGATTCAGCAGGCGGTTAAGACCCTGGAGCGCCTCCGCAAGGAAAAAATGGCATTTACCGTGGATTTACTGGGGGAAGCGGTGATTGCCGAAGCCGAAGCCCAAGCCTACTTGCAGCGCTACCTGGATTTGCTGGCGGAACTCAGCCGGGAAGCCGAAAAATGGTCGCCTGTTGCTGAAATTGACAGCGCCGACGGAGAAACCCTACCCAAAGTTCAGGTTTCCGTCAAACTGACTGCCTTTTATTCCCAATTTGACTCCCTCGATCCCGAAGGCAGCCGCACCCAGGTTTGCGATCGCCTGCGGGGATTGCTGCGCCGCGCCCAGGCATTAGGCGCCTCGGTTCACTTTGACATGGAGCAATATACTTACAAAAATTTGACCCTGGATATTCTGAAAAATTTACTTTTAGAACCGGAATTTTGCGATCGCACCGATGTGGGCATTACTTTGCAAGCCTATTTGCGGGATGCTTACCAGGATTTAGAGGGCATTGTCACCTGGGCGAAACAACGGGGCAAGCCAGTGACGGTACGCTTAGTCAAAGGGGCTTACTGGGATCAAGAAACCATTAAATCCTTACAAAATCATTGGAGTCAGCCGGTTTTTAACGACAAAGCCGCCACCGATGCCAATTTTGAGCGCATGACCCAACTGCTGCTGGAAACCACCGCATCTCTACGCCGCCATCGGTAGCCATAATGTGCGAATCGCAAGCCTTAGCCAATTGCCATTGCCGAGACCCTGGAAATTCCCCGTCGCCGCTTTGAATGTCAGGTACTCTACGGCATGGGCGAACCCCTGGCCAGAGCCATTGTGCAGCGCGGCCACCGGGTGCGGGTCTACTCCCCCTACGGTCAGCTTTTGCCCGGCATGGCCTATCTGATTCGCCGATTGCTGGAAAACACCGCCAATTCCTCATTCTTGCGCCAGAACCAGGAAAACCGTCCCATTGAAGCCCTGATTGCCCCGCCGGTTATGAAAGCCGCCCAAGATGAGTTGCAGCGGGAGACAGGGGGGTTTGCCAACGCGCCGGACACAGACTATGCCGACGGTGCCCAACGGGACGCAGCCATGCAGGCCCTAGCTCAGGTGAAAAACTCCCTGGGTAAGACTTATTTACCCCTGATTGCTGGAGAATACGTTCAAACCGCAGTCCTGGTCGATTCCGTCAATCCCTCGCGATCGCAGGAAGTCGTTGGTAAAGTCGGTTTAATCTCGGTGGAACAGGCGGAACAAGCCCTGCAAGCGGCTAAAACCGCATTTCCTGCCTGGGCAAAAACTCCGGCTTCCCAACGGGCCGGGATTTTACGCAAAGCCGCAGCGCTGATGGAAACTCGGCGACAGGAACTTTCTGCCTGGATTTGTCTGGAAGTTGGCAAAATTCTGCCCCAAGCCGATGCCGAAGTCTCAGAAGCCATTGATTTCTGTCGCTACTACGCCGAGGAGATGGAACGGCTCGACCGTGGCTACAACTACGACATTGCCGGGGAAACCAACCGCTATTTCTACCAACCCAGGGGCATCGCTGTGGTCATTTCTCCCTGGAACTTTCCTCTGGCGATCGCCACGGGCATGACGGTAGCGGCCCTGGTGGCAGGAAATTGCACGCTACTGAAACCGGCGGAAACATCTTCAGTAATTGGGGCTAAACTGGCGGAAATTCTGGTGGCGGCGGGGATTCCTCCCGGTGTGTTCCAATTCGTTCCGGGTAAGGGATCTCAGGTGGGCGCTTATCTGGTCAACCATCCCGATGTGCATTTGATTGCCTTTACGGGTTCGCGAGAAGTGGGTTGTCGCATCTATGCCGACGCAGCCCTGGTGAAACCGGGACAAAACACCTGAAACGGGTTATTGCGGAAATGGGCGGGCAAAAA
>JAAUTE010000081.1 GCA_012031815.1 Chloroflexaceae bacterium | reverse complement strand
CGGCCCAGTCCTGGGCATCGGTGCCCCCGCCTCCGCGTTGATAGTCAGAACTGCGCCTTTGGTCATCGAAGGGGCCAGAGAGCATTTGTTGTAGTTCCCAGCGATCCAGCTCCTGCTGCAAGCCTTGCAAATGGGTTTGAGCTTCCTCAAATAGGGCAGTATCGGCTTCTAGCTCCAGCAGCTCCCAAATTGCCTTGCTGTCCTCCAGACGGCTTTGCCATTGTTGATATTGCTGGAGGTTACTTTTAAGATCGTTGAGTTCCTGTAGGGTCTGTTGGGCGGCTTGGGGATTGTCCCAAAACTCCGGTTGGGCTGCGGTTTGTTCCAGGTCGTGAATCTTCGCCGTCAGTGCGGGCAGGTCAAAGATAGTCCTGGGTTTTCCCCAGGCGCGACCCAATTTGCTCAATCTCTCGTTTTAACTCGGTGATTTCCATCGGTTTACCCTGAATTCGTGTGGCGTTAACGCCTATTGTAGGGTGTTCAGTGGGGGAATGGCGCTGCGATCGCATTTTAAACCCAGGGTTTCCTTTAACCGATGGCTGCGGCATCTTGTTGAGCGGATTGGCTGGATTGGGCTAAATAAATGCCCGTTAAGACAATGGCAAAGCCCGGCCAGGTCAGGGGACTAAATTGCTCGGCAAAAATGACCCAGGCTAGGAAGGCGCTGACAATGGGTTCAAGCAGCAAAAATAGGGAAATAAAGCTGGAAGAAAATTGATTGAGGCTCTGGGCAAGCAGGCGCTGGCCAGTCCCTTCGCTGATAATTCCTAACCCTAAAACGGCAACGATCGCGGTTAGGGTTGTCGGCAACACTTGTCCTTCATAAATTAGAACAATCGGCAGTAAAACGATGCTACCCACGGCGCAGCGCCATAGCAAAATGGTGGTCGCCGAAAAGCGATCGCGCAGTTGTTCCACTATGAGTAAATAACCGCCCAGGAACACAGCCGACGCCAAGGCATAGAGATCGCCCACCAGCAATCCCGACACGCTCTGCAAATCTTCCAATCCCAAGGCGATCGCCCCGGCTAAAGCAATGACCATGCCCAGGAGAAACCGAGTATCAAAGCGCTTGCCCAACCATAACCAACTGCCCAAACTGGTAAAAATCGGCGTTAAGTTGTTGAGCAGCATACATTTTGCCACCGTCGTATACTGAAGCGCGATCGCCCAAAGGACGAGGGAAATGACGGAAACGATGCCAACGCTTCCCAGCAGCAGCCATTGATAGAGGGGCAAAGGCTGATTGAGCAGGAGTCTGGGGGGAGCGGGAGAAACCGCGAGCAATAAATTTTCCGCTGCCAAAAACAGCGAGAAAAACCAGTAGGCGGTTAAAAATTGTAGCATTAGCGCTCAGCTCAGTCTCGCTGAAGCGAATGAAAATGGGGGCACAGGAAACCGAAAGTAGCGCTAGGGTCAACACCAGAAAAGCACCGAAATTGGCCCGATATTCTTGGGTCTCCAGGCGGCCTGCCGTCAACCGTGTCATGATTAGTTACGTTAATAGATTAATGAGACTAAATTTATTGTCCGCGATTTTGGATAGGGAACCCAAACTGTCATGGTTTACTCAGAAAGCGCGGGCCAAACGCGATGAGCCACACAAATTCCCCCTCAAACAGTCCTCCCACCCCAACCTGGCGCTTGCTCCCGTTTCTAGAAGCTAGCGGCTCAGTGCAAATGGCCATTGACGCCTGGCTATTCCAACAGCAGGAAATGGGACACCAAGCGCCGATGTTGCGCTTTTATACCTGGTCACCCCCGGCTTTATCTCTAGGTCGCTTGCAGAAACAGTTACCCGAACGCTGGTATGACCTCAGCTATCAAGGTCGCCCGCTGGCTTTGGTGCGCCGTCCCACCGGAGGCAGAGCCGTCCTCCATCACGGGGATTTAACTTACGCGATCGCACTTCCCCTGGACAAAAATGTTAATCATTGGCGGCTTTACCAGCATACCTGCCAGTTTTTGCGGTTAGGATGGCAGAAATTAGGGGTGAATTTAACCTATGGCAGTGCCAAACGGGGTTACGTCCACAATCCCAGTTGTTTTAGTTCTAAAACCGCCGCCGATCTCCTGCGACCTGACGGCAGTAAATTGATTGGCAGCGCCCAATTTCGGGGACAAATACCCTGTTGCAACAGGGAACGATGGTGCTTTCCCCCGATAAAGCTTTATTTGAGCAGATTTTTGAGGAACCAGCCCCCTGGGATCAGCCCTTTTGTTCCGCCGAGCAGCAAAGCCATTGGCTTCCCCAAATCATCGCCAAACTCAGTGAATCAGCCCAGGAGTGCTTTCAAATGCAGCTCCGGCTAGAACCCCTCGCTGATGGGGAATGGCAGCAAATTCTGGCCACTGAGCCACAGTATCGCCATCGCCGTCTCTTAGCAAAACGTTAACCAAAGCGCGATCGCCCCAAAGCCGTTGACTACAATAGTCAAACACAAGTCTGTTCTCCCCAAGATGAGCGCCGAATTCTGGGATGCCCCTTTTTTTCACCCCCAACCCCAGCAAGATAGCCAACTGCTTCAAACCCTGGGATTTTTGCCCGGTCTCAAAGAATTACTGCTGCTGCGTCAAGTCCACGCCCTCGAACACGCCACCGTTTGGGTGCTCAGTGAAATTGCCCACCAGCGCCGCGACAACCAAGCCCTCGGCGGCCTCTCCACCGAACGGGGCTTTTACCTCTACGGTCAGGTTAACCCCAACCACCTGCGCCGCGCCGTGCCCCTCGCTCTCCAACGCCTGCAACAAGGGGAATGGCAACTGGCCATCCATCCCCGCTGCGGCACCAACCTCTCCAGCGCCATCGCCCTCACCGCCGGCTCGTCCTCGGCACTCACTGGCTGCTGCCCCGCTTCCCCTTAACCCAACTCCTCGGCATGGGATTGGCCGGGGCGATCGCGGCTCATCTAGCTCCCGATCTGGGCAGCTCTGCCCAAAAATACCTGACCACCGCCATTCCCTTCAACCTCACAATCGCCCGAATTTTCCCAACCCAGGACGTTTGGGGGCGTAATGCTTATTTTGTCGGGGTGGGCTGGCAGGAATTGCAATAAAACTTAAAGTTTACACTGCTCAGAGAGTCCCGATCCAATAGTAGGCTTTTATCTAAAACAACCCTTGGAAAATAAAATCATGGTACAGCGCGGATCGAAAGTTAGAATCCTTCGTAAAGAGTCCTACTGGTATCAAGATGTTGGCATCGTCGCTAGCGTCGATAAAAGCGGCATTATTTATCCTGTAATCGTTCGCTTTGACAAAGTTAACTACGCTGGCGTCAACACCAACAACTTTGGCCTCAATGAAGTCGAGGAAATTGGCGCACCCGCTCCCAAAGCCGCAGCCGCTGCTGCGCCTCAAGGCTAAGGGCATCGGCTCCAGTTGGTCTTAACCTAGGAACCTAAAACCTTTAAGCAGTGCCAGAACTGCCAGAAGTTGAAACCATTCGCCGAGGGCTTGCGAGTCTGACGGCGAAACAAGAAATTCGGGGTGGGGAAGTGCTGCTGCCAAGGTCGCTTGCCTACCCCCTTTCTGTGTCTGAATTTTGGGAGGCGCTTCGGGGGAGTTGTTTTGAGCGCTGGGAGCGTCGCGGCAAGTATTTATTAGCTGCGCTGGGGCGGCAAGATCAGCCTGCGGGTTGGCTGGGGGTTCACCTCCGCATGACTGGCCAGCTCCTCTGGCTAGGTAGGGAAGAACCGCTGCAATCCCACGTGCGACTGCGTTTTTTTGTGGGAGAGCGTCATGAACTGCGGTTTGTGGATATTCGCACCTTTGGCAAAATTTGGTGGGTTCCCCCCGACCAGGCTCCAAAACAGATTATCATCGGCTTGCAAGCCCTTGGCCCGGAACCCAACGATCCCGCCTTTACTCTGGACTATCTTGCCCGCCAACTGCAAAAAAGCCATCGCCCGATTAAAACCCTGCTCCTCGATCAAAAACTGGTGGCCGGCCTGGGCAATATCTACGCCGATGAAGTCCTCTTTGACAGCGCCATTGCTCCCACCGCGATCGCAAGCCAACTCACCCCCGCCCAAATCCCTCGCCTCCACCGGGCCATCCAAACCGTTTTACAAGCGGCGATCGCCCGGGGCGGGACGACTTTTAGTAACTACCTCAATTTGCTGGGGGTCAGTGGCAATTACGGAGAGGTAGCCTGGGTTTATGGCCGCACGGGAAAGCCCTGTCGCCGCTGCGGAACCCCCATTTCTCGCCTCAAATTGGCGGGCCGCTCCGCCCACTTTTGCCCCGCCTGCCAACCAGTCAGCCCAGAAAATTAGCGAGCTAGCCCTGGGATTGTGCAACAATTTACTCAGATTCAGTGAATTCCCTTGAGAAACCCTATGGCAAGCAAACTCAAAAAAGGTTCCCTTGTCCGCGTTCTCCGCGATAAGTTGGAAAATAGCCTGGAAGCCCAGGCCAGCGACAATTCTTTTCCCGCCTATCTTTTCGACAGCAAAGGCGAAATTTTAGAAATGGAAGGAGACTACGCGCTGCTGCGATTTTATGTTCCCACCCCCAATGTTTGGCTGCGCCTCGATCAGCTCGAAGCCGTGGATTAAACCCATGACTGAAAAAGGCTGCTTCCACGGGGAAAGCAGCCCTTCGGGGGGTTTATGCTAAATTAGCCCCGGCTCCAAAACTGTTTAGCCTGATTTAAAGCGGCAGCTCCGATATTAAAGACCGCCCAGCTTCCTGCAATAATCACCGGAGCTAGGACGACAATTAGACGCCAATCCATTGGGGGATCTCCTCCTCAAAATTGATTAAGGATTTTAAAGGGTTTCTCAGTTTTTATCTTATCGCTTAACGTTCCCCTGCGGGTGAGTCGTTGGGGAAACGGGCTGAGGCAGTCTGGTTTAGGCTCTAAAGCCAATATCCACGCCTTTACCGCCATGAACGAGGGCGAGCTGTTCGTAACGGTAAGCATGTTCGATTAACCCGGCAGCTTCCCCTTCGTCGATGTCTCGGACTTTGCGAGCGGGTATGCCTACCATCAAGGAACGGGGCGGGACATCTTTGGTGACGACGCTCCCGGCTCCGATGATGCTGCCCGCTCCCACGCGCACGCCGTTTAGGATAATCGCACCAATGCCAATTAAACAGCCCCTTTCAATGTGGGCTGAATGCACCACCGCCCGATGGCCAATAGTCACATAAGCTTCTAAAATAATGGGCAGTCCCGGATCGCAGTGGAGGATAGCCCCATCTTGAACGTTGGTGCGATCGCCAATGCTAATTTTTTCCACATCGGCTCGTACTACCGCACCGTACCAAATACTGGCTCCAGCTGCGATGGTTACCTCGCCTATCACCGTGGCATTGGCAGCAACGAAGGCTGCTTGGGATAAATCCGGCGCTGACCAATAGGGAGTTACAGACACGATCGCCTCAAAATCTTAGGGAGAATTAAAGTTAAATACTCAGAAGCCAGGCCGCGATCGAGGTCAAGGCGTCAAAACGCCCCAGCAAAAGATGCACAAAAAAGGAAGATCGTCTTGCTTTTTCTAACCTCTCTAGCAGTTTAGCCGAGAAAACGAACTTTATAATGATCATAAAACCTCTGGCGCGAGCTGCCAAAAACAGATCATCAATGATGAATTCAGGTTTGCAATATCCGATTTTTGGCCCGGAAATTCCCTGTCCCCACTGTCGCCAGCAAATTCCGGCGCTGACGCTGACGGATACCTATCTGTGTCCGCGCCACGGTGCTTTTGAGGCCAACCCGGAAACGGGCGAACTGATTCATCTGCAATCGGGCCGTCACTGGCGACGCTGGGGAGAGCAGTGGTATCGCCAGCATACCCATCCTGACGGTATTCGCTTTGAAATCCATGAAGCGCTCGATAAACTTTATACTCAGGGTTACCGCGCTACGAAGGTGATCATTGCCAAGCGCTACAAGGATTTGGTCAGCGCCTATTTGGAGCGCAGTACCCCTTGGCGAGGCAATGGTGACGCCCAAAATCCTCGCTTGTACGGCCTGCCGGTGGAATTTAGTTCCGATTCCCCCGATCAGTCCTACTGGGAGGTAATTAATTTCGATTTGGAAAAGGAACCGGGCGTCCCTGTGCGCTATCCCTACTACCGTTTGTTTGAGTAACCCACCCAGGATCGCTCCTCGCAACGGCAATTAGCACGATGCACCACGCTTCTATCCGCACCGCAGATATCCATCGGGCGATCGCCTTTTACGAAACCCTAGGGTTTAGCGTTAAGGAACGGTTTACGACGGGTTATACCCTGGCTTGCTGGTTGGAGGGGTTAGGGGGGGCGGCTGGAGTTGATTCAAGTGCCCCAGCCCCAGGCAGCCCCAGATAGCTTTGGCGATGAGCATTATGTGGGCTATTATCACCTTTCTTTTGATTTAACGGGAGTCACTGACGACCTGCCCAGTTGGCTGGCCGCAATTTGCGATCGCTTTGAGGAACCGCCTCGAATTTTACTCGCGCCGACGCAACAGATCATTGGAGAGTGGGTATATGAGGTCGCATTTCTGGCGGATGCGGATGGATTGCCCCTGGAATTTTTGCGGATTTTAGGTCAGGTTAGGGTTTAGCAAGGAACTGGTAGACTAAAACCCAGGGACAGAATTACTGAGATTAAATTAAAATAAAATTTTGAAAATAAACTGTTTAACCGGGAGCGGCCTCCCTTGGGTGGCTCCAACTCAGTCTTTGATAGATTAGCTGGAGAAAAGCTGGATTTTTCTCTCTAATTTTTCATCAATCTATAATTTTTTGGGGAAATTGATCGATTACTATTTGGAGAACCTTGGTGAGAAACCTCCCAGCAAGAGTTGAGTCTTGTTATCGAGCTATTTTCCCGGCTTTTTTCGCCCCGTCCCGTTGCGGCTGCTTACGGTATCGTTTGCTAGTTCCTTTAAATATTGTTAGTTATGACCCCAGCCCCTTCTGTTTCGTCCTTCTCTAGCGATGCCCTGGTCTGGCACACGGCTGAGATTGAGTCAGCGTTGACTGCCCTTGCCAGCGATTCCCAGACAGGACTATCCGATCCGCAAATTATCCAGCGACGGCAACAATTTGGTTGGAACGAACTAGAACAAACGGGCGGCCGCAGTCCTTTGACTATTCTCTGGGAGCAGTTTACCAACATTATGCTGGCCATGCTGCTGGCCGTGGCGGTGGTCTCGGCAGTGTTGGATCTTCGCAAAGGGGCCTTTCCCAAGGATGCGATCGCCATTTTTGCCATTGTGGTTCTCAACGGGATTTTAGGATATCTTCAGGAAAGCCGGGCGGAAAAAGCCCTAGCTGCCCTCAAGCGCCTCTCTTCCCCTAAAGTCCGCGGGATTCGTAACGGCACGGTGGTAGAAATCGCCGCCAAGGAACTGGTTCCCGGAGACATCATGCTGCTGGAGGCCGGGGTTCACATTGCCGCCGACGGGCGATTGCTGGAATGCCAGAATCTCCAGGTTAGAGAAGCGGCCCTCACCGGGGAAGCCGAAGCGGCCAACAAACAGGCTCAACTGGTCTTAAGCGAAGATGCGCCCCTGGGCGATCGCCTAAATTTGGTGTTTCAGGGAACAGAGGTCGTCCAGGGACGGGCCAAGGTGCTGGTCACCAAAATTGGGATGCAGACGGAGATTGGCCGCATTGCCGCCCTACTCCAAGGGGTAGAGAGCGAGCCAACGCCCCTGCAAGAGCGCATGACCCAATTGGGCAATGTTTTGGTCAGCAGTTCCCTGGTTTTGGTGGCGATCGTTGTGACTGTGGGCGTTTGGCGAGCAGGCTGGGGCCAGTTTGAGGAATTGCTGGAGGTGGCCTTGAGTATGGCGGTGGCGGTGGTGCCGGAGGGATTGCCCGCAGTGGTAACCGTAACCCTGGCCATCGGTACCCAGCGGATGGTGCGCCGCCA
This sequence comes from Chloroflexaceae bacterium, assembly GCA_012031815.1. Taxonomy (GTDB): domain Bacteria; phylum Cyanobacteriota; class Cyanobacteriia; order Cyanobacteriales; family JAAUTE01; genus JAAUTE01. The sequence goes on along the minus strand of JAAUTE010000081.1, from coordinate 6,602 downwards.
TGCTTTGATTCGCAAGCTGCCTGCGGTGGAAACCCTCGGTTCGGTGACGACCATTTGCTCCGATAAAACCGGAACCCTCACCCAAAACAAAATGGTGGTGCAGCAGTTTCGCACAGGGAGTCGGGAGATTAGGGTTACCGGGGATGGGTATGCGCCCGTAGGAGAGTTTGTGGGCCTGTCATCGGCTGAGGTGGAAACTGACCCGGAACTCCAGTGGTTGCTGGCGGCTTGTACCCTGTGCAACGATGCTTTTTTGCAGCAGAACGCAGGGAGTTGGGAAATTTTGGGCGACCCCACGGAAGGCGCACTGCTAGCCCTGGCGGGAAAAGCCGGACTTTATAAGGAAACCCTGCAACCTACCCTGCCCCGCGTGGCGGAAGTGCCGTTTTCTTCAGAGCGCAAGCGCATGTCAGCCATCGTCCAGCCTCAAAGTGCGATGCTGTCTCGCGATCCTTACCTGGTGCTGACCAAAGGTTCCCCAGAACTGGTGTTAGAGCACTGTGATCGCCTGCGGCTTGGCAATGAAGTTGTGTTGCTACCAACCGAACAGCGCCAACAGATTCTGGAGCAAAATAACCAAATGGCGGCCAAGGGGCTGCGGGTGCTGGGATTTGCCTGCCGCCCCTTAGGGGAGATTCCTGAGAATACGGAGAGCGTCGAGGAACAATCGATTTGGCTGGGATTAGTGGGGATGCTGGATGCGCCCCGGCAGGAGGTTAAGGAAGCGGTTTGGTACTGTCGTCTGGCCGGGATTCGTCCCATCATGATTACCGGCGACCACCAACTGACCGCCCAGGCGATCGCGAAGGAATTGGGCATTGCTGACGGGGAAGAACGGGTGCTGACGGGTCGGGAACTGGAAAAAATGTCCTCGGCTCAGCTAGAGCAGGAAGTGGAGCAGGTGAGTGTTTATGCCCGCGTTGCTCCCGAACACAAGTTACGCATCGTTCAGGCGCTGCAAAATCGGGGTAAATTCGTGGCCATGACCGGAGATGGAGTCAACGATGCCCCGGCGCTAAAACAAGCCAATATTGGCATTGCGATGGGCATTACCGGGACTGACGTGAGCAAAGAAGCCAGCGATATGATTCTGCTGGATGATAATTTTGCCACTATTGTCGCGGCGGTGGAGGAAGGGCGCACAGTTTACAGCAATATCCGACGATTTATTAAGTACATTCTGGGCAGCAATATTGGGGAGGTGCTGACCATTGCGGCTTCGCCCCTAGTGGGATTGGGCGGCGTGCCCCTATCGCCGTTGCAGATTTTGTGGATGAATTTGGTCACCGACGGATTGCCGGCCCTGGCCCTGGCCTTGGAACCTGCGGAACCGGATGTGATGCAGCGATCGCCGGTGAGTCCCCACGAGACGATTTTTGCTAGGGGAGTGGGGTCATACATGGTGCGGGTGGGGTTGGTGTTTGCCATTCTTTCCATTGCCCTGATGATCTGGGCCTACAACCATGCTCAACTGTCCGGCGATCCCGATCGCTGGAAAACGATGGTATTTACGACCCTCTGTCTGGCTCAGATGGGCCATGCCTTAGCGATTCGCTCGGATACGCAGTTTGTGGCCCAGCTCAATCCCTTTTCCAATCCCTACGTTTTAGGGGCAGTGGGTTTAACGACGATGCTACAGCTCATGTTGATCTACGTGCCGCCCCTGCGAAACTTTTTTGGAACCCACGTTTTGGATGGGACAGAATTGGCCATCTGTTTTGGATTTAGCGCCTTGATGTTTGTCTGGATTGAGCTGGAAAAGCTGGTGATTCGCTGGTTCTTTACCACCGAAAAAACTGGAGGCCACGGGCAATAGGGTAATGACTCTGGGAGCGATCGCATTATTCATCGTCCCAGAGATTTGGGATGGCATTGCATCAGAGTCAGCGTTATGGTTGATTGAAAGCAAAAACGTCTAATTGAATTGAGCGAATGGGTTTTTCTTGCAACATAGCCCGAATGCGCTCGGTTGCCTCTCGACTAAATACCTCTTCCCTGCAACGAGAACAAACCGTAGCTGGAATATTTTCCACTAAATAAAACTTTTCTTGGACTTTAAAAATTTCACTGCTGGATTTAAGCTGAGCCTCATAAGTTATGGAAAATAGCGATAAAATTCTCGACGGTGAAGTATGCGCACAAAAGTAATTGTATCCTCTTCGACCAAAAAGCCAATTCGATAGTCTCCTACACGGATTCAATAGGCATTATATTCTCCTGTTAATTTCTTGACATTGCTCATCTCTTCAGATTCTGAACCGTTAACATTTCATCAAAAACAAGGTTTTTTATGGTCAAATAATAGGGGGTACTTTTTAAGGATTTTATGTCTTTTATAAAAGTCGGAAGATAATTTGGTCTTCATTCTTTTTCTAATTCAATTAAGGCTTCCTCCCGGTTTAAGGGTTTTTCGTCTTTAACTTCTATTATGGCGCGATAGAGAGCTGTGTCTTCGTAAACTTCAATCATTTGTTGATAATCTTCAAAATTAATGATGACTTGTCGAATATGACCTCGACTATCGGTAATTAATTCTTGAGCGAAAGGATAATCTTTTTGATTCATAATCTTTGCTTTAGAAGGTGACTAGATGTACTTAGTCCCGTTTAATATCATTCCTACCTTGATAACGCCTTTAATCTTAGCACTTCAATCCAAACCGCGATCGCTCTTAACACCCAAGCTCGAACCAAATGCCTAGCATACACCACTTTTAACGCAGCCAACCCGACAAAAACCTCCCCTAGAGTTTTCCAGGGGAGGCGCTGTGATTAAACTTCAAGCGATCGGTTAACTAAACTCAGTTAAACCCGTCCTAGAAGGTAAAGGTAGTGCGGATAACGCCAACCACAATGGGAGAGTTGTTAGAATTTTGGTTAGGGTTGACCAGAACGTAAGCACCCGGCGTAATCGAGATATTGTCAGTGATCGGGAACTTGTATTGACCCTCAAAGTACAGGGGAATATCATTAAAGTCCTCTGCACTGTCAAAGTCGCTGCCAGCCGTAGCACCAACAAGGTTAAAGTTGTCGATATCCAGGTTATAGGGAGGGATGCCGAAGATGAAACCCAGAACGCTTCCCTCTTTACCGAGGTCGAGGAAGGCAATGTTTAAGGAAGCGGTCAAAATAGCGGCGTCATCAAACTCGTCGTCGTCACCGATCGCATCTGACTGTGCAAAGGCAAAGGCGTAACCAAACCAGCCTGCAATATTCACCCGTTCTCCCAGGCGCTGACTGGCCTGGATACCTAGACGGTGAGCATTGGTTACAGCGTTGCCGAAGGGATTGGTGCCAATCCGACCACTATTGTCATCGCCAAAGTCCACACTGCTGTCACCACTAATGTCAGAACTGTAGACGTAAGCAAGGGCAACTGTAGTTGCTTTGCTGGGAGTAAAGTTGAGCTGGGCACCAGTCGCAAAGGAGCCATTAAATAGACCGTTTTGCGCCTCTGGGAGGTTAGCATCTTGAGCCGTGTAGAAAACATCAAGGCTCGCTTGCTTGCTGAATTCAGTGTTAATCGCAAAACCAGAGTTGGTATCGGTGCGGTAGATCAGGGGGTTGAAACGACCAAAGCGGTTTAAGGAACCCGATCCACTAGCTTCAAAGAAGGGGTTGGCAACCGTCTGAACCAGGTTGTCGCCGTCTACCCCTTCCGTACCAGCGTAGAAGCGGAAGCGACCCAGGCGAGGCGATCTGTACTCTAAACGGTTAATGTCAACATTATTCTCATCGGGGCCGTCAAAGGCTAGACGGGCTGCTCCATTGCTGTTGAAGAGATCGTTGCCCAGGTTAGCCGTGTTGTTGGCTTGTAAACGGACGCGCAAACGGTCTTTTCCAGTGAAACTCGCATCAAAGTTTAAGCGGACGCGATCGCTGAAGGTCGTAATCGACTCGGTATCTTCGCCAGCCTCACCACCAGAAGTATTTAGCGTTACATCTCCAGGGGCACCAGGAAGAACATTTAAGTCGAAGGGAACGTCACCGAAGCCTTGAGCTACGGCAAAAATGACTTCACCGCGCAGTTTGGTGGTGGTGGAGAATTGATTGTCTTCGAGGAAGGCAACGCGACCCTCTAAGTTGTCCACACGAGCGCCCAGAGCAGCTAGTTCTGCCTCAAATTCTTGGATCAGGCGTTGTAAGGTGGCGATGTCTTCGCGCAGTACCGACTGGCTGTTGGCAATCAGTCGTTCAATGGAGTTTAAGCAAGAATTTAAACCAGCCGCGAATTCGTAACGGGTGGTAGCGCGGTTGCCACGGAAAGTCTGGTCGGGATAACCTTCGATACAGCCGTAGCGCTCAACCAGAGAACGCAGCGCTTCAAAGGCCCATTCTCCAGGGTTAACGTCCCGCAGTTGGTTCACGCTGTCTACCTGGCCCAGTCCATCATCACTGGTCTGGCTGTAGTCGTTGATTTGATTGATGAGTTGCAGTTCGCTGTCGTTAGCAGCAGTCACTTGGGGGGCCGGCTCGGCGATCGCAGCACCAGCCAGCAACAAGGAAGCACCCAGAACCGTGGGGGCAACCTTAAGAGTTTGCCAAAGTTGATTTTTCATTTGATGTTATCCTCACACCGGAAGCTTCGATTTAAGCGGACTACCAAGCACGCAGGCTCGTTTGACCAACTTTAGCTACCACTTTACACCAATCATCTGCAAATAGGTATAGATGCCGGAAAAATAACTGGTCGCTCAATCCAGAGGAGGAATTCTCCTTTTGAACTAGCCCTTTGCTGACTTGGCTATCAGCTTTGGCGGATAACAGATTAAATTTTCTCAATCTATGACTGCTCCCTGACTGCCATCAAAAAGGCATCAGCATTAGCGATCATTTGTTGGCTTTTCCTGGTTTCCCAGGCTTAAAACTTAATCGTTAAGACTGGGTTAAACCCCAACCAGTTTGCTGGCTGTCCACTGCTAGGATTTGCTTTCCGCCCAGACAAAAACTCTCCCCTAGAAATCCAGGAGAGAGGGAAAGCTTAGGCAAAAATTGAGCGATGCAGCAATGAACTCAATGGAAATTTAGAAGGTGAAGGTGGTGCGGATAACCCCGACATAAATCGGAGCGTTGTTGGAGTTTTGGTTGGGATTGAGGAGGACGTAAGCACCCGGCGTAATCAAGATATTGTCCGTGACAGGAAATTTGAAAAGTGCTTCAAAGTACAGCGGAATGTTGTCGAATTCACCGGTGTCATCAAAGTCATCGTTGCCAATGGGGTTAACAATGTCAAACTCATCAACATCGAGATTGTAGGGGGGAATACCCGCGATTAATCCCAGAACGCTACCTTCTTTAAACAGATCCAAGAAAGCCACGTTGACGGCAGCGGTGAGAATGTTGGCATCATCAAATTCTTCGGAGTCGGAAATCGGATTAGAGTCAGCAAAGGCAAAGGCCCAACCAAACCAGCCAGCGATATTAACCCGCTCTCCTAAGCGAAAACTCGCCTGGGCCCCTAAACGGTGGGCATTGGTGGTCGCCTCACCAAAGGGTTGTCGAGAAATTAAGCCGCTGTTGTCGTCGCCAAGATCAGTGTCTGCTCCGGGTTCAGAGCTGTAAACATAGGTCAGGGCAAGTTCTACGGCGTCGCTGGGGGTGAAGCTTAGCTGTGCGCCTGCTGCCAAGTCACCGTTGAACAAACCCTGTTCAGCAAAGGGCTGGCTCCCTTCGTCGTCCGTGGCATAAAACACATCCACGGCAAAGGCATCACCGAGTTCGTAGTTAATGGCAAAACCGATGTCCGTATCGGTGCGATAGACGATGGGGTTAAAACGAGCAAAGCGGTTCAAGGAACCCGTGCCACTGGATTCAAAGAACGGGTTAGCGACGGTGGAGACCAGGTTATCGCCGTCCACGTCGTTAGCCCCAATGTAAAAGCGGAAGCCACCGAAGCGCGGCGAGCGATATTCTAAGCGATCAACAATGATATCGTTGCCGTTGTTTTCCTCAAAGCCCAGGCGAGTCGTGCCTAGTCCATTGAAAACATCGTCAAAAGAAGGGTTATTTCCTGCTTCCAAACGAACCCGCAAGCGATCGCTCCCGGTGAAGCTGGTATCAAAGTTTAAGCGGACGCGATCGCTAAAGGTGGTAATCGAATCAATTTCTTCCCCCGCATCACCATCGGCATCATTGAGAAGAACGTCGCCCGGATTATTGGGGTCGATCTCAAGGTCAAAGGGCACATCGCCAAAGCCTTGGGCCACGGCAAAGATAACTTCACCGCGCAGTTTGGTGGTGGTGGAGAATTGATTGTCTTCGAGGAAGGCAACGCGACCCTCTAGGTTGTCAATGCGAGCGCCCAGGGCAGCCAGTTCTGCTTCAAATTCTTGGACGAGGCGCTGCAATGTCGCAATGTCATCCCGCAGGACAGCTTGGCTGTTAGCAATCAGGCGCTCAATGGAGTTTAAGCAGGAGTTTAAACCGGCGGCGAATTCATAACGAGTGGTGGCGCGGTTGCCTCGGAAAGTTTGGTCGGGATAGCCTTCGATACAGCCGTAGCGCTCAACCAGAGACCGCAGCGCTTCAAAGGCCCAGTCGCCAGGGTTAAACGTCCCGCAGTTGGGTCACGCTGTCTACTTGACCGAGACCGTCTTCACTGCT
>JAAUTE010000080.1 GCA_012031815.1 Chloroflexaceae bacterium | reverse complement strand
CCTCCGCGCCTTTTACCTGAAGACCTATGAAACCGAACCAGTGGGACACTTTTCTCAAACAAATTGCCAGTGAATACCAGTTGCGGGGCAAGCCGAGGGAAATTTTTTTGACACGCTTTGCCTACGAGAATTGGCGCAAACCCGATCGCGAAGTGTGGGAGCTGGCGGAAGCGGCTAGCTACGAAACCTACAAAAAGCAAATGACGGATATTTACGCCAATTTTTCTAAAAATCGTCCCGATGGCTGTCCCGAACTGGATACAGGCAGCAAGGGGCCGGGCAAGTTTCAGGTGTTGCGGGAATGGCTCAAGGATATTAAGTATGCTCAATGGTCGCAGGCGATCGCTCCTGACCCCGGCCTGGTGGGGCTGTCGGAAGTGAGATCGGTAGTGCGCTGGGATTCGCCTTGCTATATCAAGCGTCCGCCCATTGAAGCAGACTGCTGCCAGGAGATTCTCAATCCAGGCGCGCTCATTCGCATTAAAGCCCCGGAGAAAATGGGCAAAACTTCCCTATTGCGACTGCTGCTAGCCCACGGGGAGGCTTGTGGTTGCCGGACGGTATATCTGAACCTTTTGGATGTGGAAAAGTCTCGCTTGAGCGATTTGGACAAGTTTTTGCGGTGGTTTTGTGCCAATGCTAGCCGTCAGTTAGGGATAGAAGCTCGCATAGATGATTATTGGGATGAGGAGAATTTTGGCAGTTTGGTGAGCTGTCAGGATTATTTTGAGGGACATCTCCTAGCGCAGGCAGACAGTCCGCTGATTTTGGGGATTGATAATGTCGATCGCGTGTTTGAGCATTTGGATATTGCGGAAGATTTTTTAGCAATGCTGCGTTCCTGGCATGAGGAGGCCAATAATTCTGAGGCTTGGCAGAAACTGCGGTTAATTATTGCCAATTCTACAGAGGTTTATATTGAGTTAAATATTCACCAATCGCCCTTTAATGTGGGATTACCAGTGCGTTTGCCGGGGTTTACCCTGGAGCAGGTGGAGATGCTGGCGCAAGCCTATGGATTGAATGGCTCGGTGGCAGGCCAGTTAGAAGCCTTGCGAGAGTTGGTGGGGGGCCATCCTTACCTGTTGCGGCTGGCCCTTTATCAGTTGGCGCGGCAGGAGATTACTTGGGAGCAGCTACTGCAAACGGCTCCGACTCAAGGGGGAATCTATGGGGATTTTCTGTTGCATCATTGGGATAACCTGCAAAAACAACCGGAGCTAGCCGCAGCTCTCAAGCAGGCGATCGCCACCGAGGGGGTACAGTTGGAGCCGAGAATTGCCTACAAACTGGAAAGTATGGGGTTAGTGTTATTGCAAGGGGATGAAATTGTGCCGAGCTGCGAGTTGCATAAACGGTTTTTGGCGATCGCCTGTGAGGATGGGGGTTTAATGTCATTTTGGTGAGCGGAAAAGTGATGTATTTTACCTATTGTGATAGCCCGCTGGATGGGATTTTGTTGGTTTCCGATGGGGATTGTTTGACGGGACTGTACTTGCTGCCGGAACAGACGCGGCTCAGGCCGGGGAAGGATTGGGTGCGGGACAATGTAGGGTTGTTGGTAGAAGTGGAGCGGCAAATCAAAGCTTATTTTGCGGGAGAATTGCGTAAGTTTACCATTCCGGTGCGGTTGCAGGGGACGGCGTTTCAGCAGCGGGTGTGGCAGCTATTACCGGAGATTGGCTTTGGAGAGACGGTTTCCTACGGGGAATTGGCCAAACAATTGGGTCAACCCCAGGCGGTACGGGCGGTGGGTTCAGCCAACGGGCGCAATCCGGTTTGTATCATTGTGCCCTGCCATCGGGTGGTGGGAGCCAAGGGCCAACTGACGGGTTACAGTGGCGGCGTGAAGCGCAAGCAATGGCTCCTGACCCACGAACAAAAAATTGCTGCTAGTTCTTGAATCTCGAATTTGAGGATTGCGATCGCCTTTTTAGGGTTATTTGATTCTAGATTCAGACAAGGAGTTTACTCGGTTTGAGCGGGTAGGTGAGTAAACTCTCTAGCCGCTGAAACGACCTATTATCGTCAATGCCTAAAATGTCAAGACTGAGAATGAAATGGCTCTAGAGACTAAGAGCGTTTTTGTGTTGACTTTTGTATATACGTTAAGTAGAATCAAAATATGAATATTCCTGTCGAGGCTTTGATTGAGATGAAGGAAACGCAATTAAGTGCCAGAAACATGGTGTTTCCCTTCAGGAGATAGAAGAGTTTTTCTTTCAGACGCGGCTTTATGTTGCTCCTGACATCAAGCACTCACAGGACGAGGAGCGATTTCTGGCTGTCGGTCGCTCCTCTGCTGGAAAGCCCATGTTTGTAGTGTTTACCCTTCGCAACCACCTTATTCGACCCATATCAGCCCGTTACATGCACCAGAAGGAAGCCAAGCAGTATGAGCAAATCTTTACCTAAAATAAAGAGTGATGAAGAAGCCGAAGAGCTTCTTTCCGAAGACTTAACCGAATATCTGACCCCTGAGAATTTTAAGGGAAACTTTTCCCCGGTATCGTTTGAATTTGCTCCTAAAGATGCAACGATTAGCTTGAGGCTCTCAAAGGATTTACTGGAAGCTGTTAAAAAAGCTTCTGATAAACGAGCTATCAGCTATCAAAAGTTTATACGAGAATCAATTGAGAGAGCCATACGGGAGATACTCTAACCAGGGTTATTTGATTCTAGATTTAGACAAGGAGTTTACCCAGTTTCAGAGGGTAAGTGAGTAAACTCTCTAGCCGCTGAAACGACCTATTCTCGTCAATTTATACAATGTCAAGACTGACAATGAAATAGCCCTGTTCCCTAACTTCAAGGATTGCGATCGCAGAAACCGGGGTTAATGGCCGCAGGGTTCGTAGAGAAATTCTAGAGTCTGGTTGCGGAGGTGGTAGTAGGTGGGATCTGCCACGATCTGAACGCGATCGCGGGGGCGGGGAAAAGGAATGTCGAGAATTTCACCAATGGTCGCCGAGGGGCCGTTGGACAATTCACCCTTGGTTTGTGGCAGTTGAAGCTTGGTTTGCAACGATCGAAGCGTGATTCATGGCATCGGCAGCTTCATCTGGGACAACTGCGGTCAGCTCGGTGGGACTCTCCTGGGAAACGGCAGGCTTAATGCCAGCGGTGGATTGATCCCACCCCAGATTTGGCTAACCTTGACCTTAAAGAAAACCCCAAGGGCGATCGCAATTTCCTCAAAAAGTTGGTCGATTTTGCGATCGCGCCAATCCTAATCCCGAAAACAATCGCAGGTTCATTAACTATGGCTGACGAAAAAACCCCTCAACCTTCCACCCCCTCCGCAGCCGAACCCGGACGGCGCTCCCGGCAACCAAATCGGCGTGCAAATGGCCCAAACCACAGCGGTCAATCCTCCCGATGCCGAAATCCCCGCCAACACCCACCCCCAACAAGACCTCCGCCAAGTTAAAGCCGAAGCCGCCCAAGAAAAGGAGACTGGCGTCAAAACCACCGACGGCTACACCATTGACGAATCGGGCCGCCTCGACAACTTCGCCATCGAACCCGAAATGTACACCACCGAGGAAAACGTTAAGCTTGGGGCTGCGATCGCCAGATGGAGAAACTGTCTTCTAGGGTTTTGGCTCCTGGCCATCAAAAGTTCATCTTCCAGTCATGAGCCAGACATATCCCTTGCCTAAATTAAAAAGTGTCAGCTCAATTCAAGCATTGCGAAGCTCCTTCATCGTTGAGCTGACTTTCCTCTCCCTCTGGCGGCACGGCCAGCGGTTAACAGCACCTTCAATGGCAAGACTTCAAGACGGCGCTCCCTCTATGAAATTCTCCCACTCCCAGCAACCCCGTTCCTCCAAGACCCCAGCGGGCCTGTCTAAACTCTTCACCTACAGCTCCTTGATCCTCCTGGGAGCTGGCACGGCCCTGGGGGGTAATTATCTAGCCAATAGGCCCCTACAGGCTCAAACTCCGGCAGCAAGAGACACTCAAGTTGCCCAACTCCCAGCTCCCGCACCCGCAGCGGCAAATTTCGTGATTGATGTGGTCGAAAAAGTCGGGCCAGCCGTTGTCCGTATTGATTCCGCCCGGACAGTTCGCACCCAAACCCCTGACGTCTTTCGTGATCCTGCCTTCCGTCGCTTTTTTGGCTCCCAAATTCCCGATCCTCCCAGCGAGCAAATCCAGCGGGGCACGGGTTCCGGCTTCATTGTTAACCAGGATGGCGTGATTTTAACCAATGCTCACGTCATTGATGGAGCCGATCGCGTTACCGTAACCCTCAAGGATGGCCGCAGTTTTGACGGCGCAGTCTTAGGCACTGACTCTTTAACCGACGTTGCCGCCATTAAAATCCAGGCCGACAATCTGCCCACCGCTCCCATCGGCAATTCTGAAAGCCTTCGACCCGGCGAATGGGCGATCGCCATTGGCAATCCCTTGGGATTAGACAGCACCGTTACCACGGGAATTATTAGCGCCACGGGCCGCACTAGCTCTCAAATCGGCGCTCCCGACAAGCGGGTGGCCTTCATTCAAACCGATGCTGCCATCAATCCCGGCAATTCCGGCGGCCCCCTATTAAACGCCCAAGGCGAAGTCATCGGCATTAATACTGCCATTATTCAAAACGCCCAAGGCCTCGGCTTTGCCATTCCCATTAATCGTGCCCAAGCCATTGCCGAGGAGTTAATTGCCAACGGCAAAGTCGAGCATCCCTACTTAGGCATCCAAATGGCCGCCCTGACGCCCCAGGTAAGAGAACAACTTAAGGCGGAGCGGGGCATTGACCTCCCGGACGGTGGCGGGGTCTTGATTGTGGGCGTACTACCCAATTCCCCTGCTGCTAGAGCTGGACTCCAAGCAGGAGATGCGATCGCCAGCATTGCGGCTCGAAACATCGAAGATCCTAGCGACGTACAGCAAGCCGTTGACGGGGTTGAAGTGGGCGATACTCTGTCTGTGGAAATTCTGCGGGATGGCAAGCGCGTCGGGCTAGAGGTACAGGTCGCCGCCTTGCCGACACCATAAGTTTTGACAAAATCGTACCGATTGTCCTAAAGCCGCCATCAGCCCACGCTGCTGGCGATTTTTTTGCTTAGGAGGCTGATTCTGGAGAATGATAAAAATCCAAGGACTGGAGCCAGGGGTAGATTGACAAACAAGCCTGCTCAATTTCTTTTTTGAGCGCTCTGGCCTCTAGGGTCGTTGCTTTTGCCAATCGGTCTTGTAAGTTGGAATTGGCGTTGACAATCTCGTGGTAGAGAAAGTTCAACACAATGCGCCGCAGAAAGAGGGGATGGGAGTAGATGGTTGCGCCGTGGGAAGGCTCAAATTCCTCAGCCCTTTGCCAGTGACCTTGGCGTTGTAAGGCCTCAAGCTGAGTTTGGTTAAACTCATTGCAAGCCAGCTCAAGCAGCAGTTTCTTGCCAAAACTGGGGACTTTAAAGCTTGTATTAGAATTAGTTTGGGATTGTATCCCAGCCTTTTTTTGGGGCTTATTGATCGATTTCAGGGATAAGGACGCTATGATCTCGTCTTGAGGCAGGTTTTCCATGTCAGCGTTGCTTTTTATGTTGATAAACTCTAAAACACTATTTCAAGTTTACTTGTAGTGCTCAGGGCTTTGTCAGAAAACAGCATACTTGCATGGGTAACCCGCCAAAAATCCTCCCTAGGGAGGTGGTGAAAACCTGCTGAGGAGCGATTCTGAGAGTAGGTTTAATTTTTGTTAACCTCAACGAGGCAACTTTTAGGCATAATTGTCAACTTGGGTTGACATTTTAGACTGACAGTCCCTGGTTGCCAAAACTGAAATCTCCAGAGTCTTATGCGCAAATCTTCCTAAAATCGTTGGATAAAGCCAAAATTCTGTTCGTAAAATCAGGGCGCAATTAATGGATAGAGTTATTTTGGTACTGGCATTACTTGCCTTGGGCCGGGTGTTGACACGCCAAACTTCTCTGGCTCAATTGGCGATCGCAAACGCCAACCATAGATGACAGGAATTTGGACTTCGACTAGAAATGTTTAGAATTCATTTTTGATCCAGGCTCACTTGTTGCCTTTGCCAAGCCAGCGGGACGACCGTTGCCGCCAGGAGAGCAGAACTTTGCGGAAGAAGCACCCAAAAATCGGCATTAAGCCCCAGAACACCTCAAATCCTGATTTTTGATTAACTAGCGAGGAAAAGAAATGATTGCGAATCTTCGCCCCAAAATTCTACGGTTGAGCAATGCACTGCCCAGTATTTCGCAAAATAAACCCTTTGAGTCCGCATTTAAGGATATATTTTGGCGTAGTAATGCTATTTTTGAGAATTATTTGGCGGAGATTGCAGCGTTTGCACGAGAGATAGAGGGGGAGCGGCAAGATTGGCTGGAGGAAATTTCCCTGGGACTATTTGCGAAAATGCACCGGCACTATCAGTCCTTAACCCTGTTGCAGCGGGCTTCTCAAGATACCTTGACCCAAGAATTTCTCTGCGAGCAAATCTGCGAGACCGCCATTGCCCTCGTGTTTTTTCTGGAAGAAGCTGACCCATTCACCCTGTCTCAAGCTGTTGCTCAATCCATTGCCCAAGCCACCTTTTTACTCAGACAAGTAGACGATTTACGGCTAAGAGAAACCCAGTCTCCAGCTTTAATACAATTTAGCGACAAACTTAACCATTGCCTGCAAACCCTCAAACAGCGGCAAGCATCCCTAGGGGAAGCGGCCGAAGCGCCTTCTTCTGTCCCCCCGGAGAGTGATACCGCTCGGCGGGGCGCTCAACTGGGATTAAAGTCTCTTATTTCTCCCCGACGGCAACTGCTGTTAGCCATTCCCCCCGCCTCCTTTCTGGATCTGCACTTCAATGGTTTTTATCGCCTCTGTGCGCCCAGCGATCGCTTCCGTTCCCTGCGCGATGTTGCCCACCTGTGTTTGCATGCCACAAGGGCTTTTATTGAAGTCCAAATTGAGCCGGACTATCCCCAAACGGCCCAGTCGATCGAGCAGGATTTAACCCGCTTATTTGAATGGTTTCATCAGGCTTATCAAGCTTATACCGAGGCTGCGTCCGGCATTAAACCAACGGTCGTTGAGTTGAAATAAAGTCACCGCGCCGAAGCATGACAGGCAATTGGCGATCGCGCGGGGGATAGCGGGGTAACCAGCGCCATCGTTGGCGATAGAGAGAGAGTGCGGACTCGGCAAATCCCGCAGGCAGCGGCCCATTCGGATTCAGTACAGATCTTGATTAGCCTCGGTTTCCCGCCAGTAGATGTAAGTACGTGAGCCGCCCAGCTCATACTGACGGAGGAGGGAAATTTTTCTGACTCCCCCAAGAAAGTCCCTACTGCACAGGGAGCCAATGAGACTCAAACCATTGCTGGAGAGACTTTCTACCCCTGGAAGCAAAGAGCAGCGATATTGGCTTTTTTTTTGAGAACGACTGAAGCGGCAAATTCAGTATTGCCTGCAATGGCAAAGCCATTGGTCATTGTTAAAGTTTAATCAGTACTGCGTCAAACTCGATGGTGTCTGTGACTGCCCGAAAGATTAATACAGGCACCCATCAAAGTTTCTTGCACTGACAGAAGTGTATTGGCAAGTAGACTCGCTGTAAGAAATCTTTTTCATTGCTGTTTTGGAGTGAGTATGCAAGACTTAGCGCCTTTTTCCAGGAAGCAACGGTCAGAGCTTAGCAGCGCGATCGCAACCGATACCCTGATAGCGCAATACCTGGCAGGTAGAAACGATTTTAGTCGGGCTAATTTGCCTCGCGCCGACCTGATTGGCCTGTCTTTAAAGGGGATTAACTTGAGCCGTGCCGACCTCGATTGGGCAAACCTCAGTGGCGCAGATCTAAGCGAGGCCAATTTAAACCGAGCTGATTTCCTACACGCTCAGTTGATCAGTACCCAATTGGTCAAAGCCGATCTCAGCAGTGCCGACTTCAACAGCGCCGACCTCAGTTGGGCCAATTTAGAAGGAGCCTGCCTAGTCGGAGCCGACTTCAGCAACGCCAACCTCAAGCAGGCCAATCTCAAAAATGTCAATCTCCAAGGAGCCAACCTAAGTGGAGCCAATCTCAACGGCGTCATTTTAGACGGAGCCAACTTGAGCCGAGCCGATTTAAGTTTGGCGACCTTAACCGGCATCGATCTGAGCGGGGCTGATTTGAGCCGGGCAGATTTAAGCCAGGCAAATCTTTGTGGAGCCGATTTGCGGTACGCAGATTTGTGTCGGGCCGATCTTGAAGAAAGTCGATTACGCCAGTCAGACCTTGAAGAAGCTATCCTACAGGGAGCCAACCTGCGCAAGGCCAATCTTCACAAGGCTAATTTAAGTGGCGCTCGCTTGCAGACAGCCAACCTCAGCTTCTCTACCCTCTCCAACCTCAACCTGCGGGGCGTTGATTTACCCAGCCGCGTCAATTTAAATTCGGCCAACCTCACTGGCGCTAACTTACAGGACGTTAACCTCAAAGAAGCAAATCTGCGATCGGCCCGCTTTAACAAAACCACTTTAGATCGAGCTTGCCTGCGCAATGCCAATATGATTGATGCCTATCTGCGGGGAGCAGATCTGCGGGGAGCTTGTTTAAGAAATAGCATTTTAAGCAATGTCACCCTGACCGAAACAACCATGCCAGATGGCTCGGTTCATCCTTAAATAAAAAAAGTTGGTTTTCCTCCAAAAAACACCATAAAAAAACAAAATTAGAATTGTTTGAATATATCAATTATTTGTTGAGCTTCTCCTGGATTTCTCCGGGAGAAGCTCAATAACTTTGGAGAAGGGACAAACAGAGGAATTTTGCCCCATTCCCCTCGTACTTAATGGTGGTGGTGGTGATGGGATGCTGCCGCCTTGTCCGCCGCCTGTTGGGGATTCACGGCAACGCCAGCGTCAGAAAGCAGTGCCTTAATATGAGGTTCCGCCCAATGAGCAGCCATGTGCAGAAACTCCGGGCGATCGTTGACGCAAGGCATTTGCACAAAGGTCACCCCCGATCGCCGATGCTGGAGTCGGTGAATAATGTGTTCCACATCCAGCAGGGTTTCGTGATTTTCCGTAGCAAACCCGATGGGCATCATGATCGTAGCTTTTGCCCCCAGATCCATGAGATTTTTAGCGGCTAGCTCGGCATTAGGCTGTGTCCACTCGATTAATGGCGTGTCGTGATTGAGCCAGCCTACAGAAATCAGGGGGTATTTATGGATAAGCTTGGCCCGAACGCTCTCATAGAGGGCTTGGCTTTCCTCGATCCCAGAGGTGAAGCCCTTGGCTTTGTGGGGACAGCCGTGATTCATGAGCACGATGCCAATCTGCGAAGGCAGGTAGGTGTCGGCTAGCTCGCTAGCAATTTTCTCTTCCACCATTTGGGCGAGGAGATCGATGTAGGCTGGCTCGTTGTAAAAGGAGGGAATGTAGCGCTGGGCCTTAACCCAATGCTCTGAGCCATTGGCTGACTGGGATAGGGCCCCATTGACCTGCTCCACCGCGATGCCGCTGGTAAAAATCGAATCCACCACCAGCAGGGGATAGATTAACAGCTTGCTAAAGCCCTCCGCTTTAATCTCTGAGAGGACTTGCTCCGGCAGGTAGGGGGCACAAAAGTTAAAGGCTTTGAAAACCCGCACGCGATCGCCCCAGTGATGCTGGAGTTCCCGCTCAATCCCAGCCCGCTGCGCCTCAAAAATCTGATTATGGGGGGAAATAAAATTATCATGCTGGTGGCTCCACTCATGGAAATCAAACAGCGCCAGCAATTTGGCCAGAGGTGGATAAACCCAAGTGGGCACGGGCGCAAACTTAGCCGTTAGGAGATTCAGAGCCTGCTCGTTATAGTTGGCAAACTCCTCGTAGCTTTCCACCTCGCCGTAACCCATCAGCAGCACGGCGACACGGTCTTGGGACTGGGAGATTGACAGAGTATCTGAGATTTTTTCCGGGGTCGCAACCACGTTATGCTCCTCAATGGTAGATAGGCGGTTTTGCCCTCTAGCTTAACATCCCCCTCTAGGGCATTTCAGGAAAACGATACTAAGGATACAGCCGGGCTGCTCAGGAATTTTATGGGTCAGGACGGTGAGGGTTCCCGGATAAGACGTTGACGCAGCAATCTGGGTCACCAGACAATGAGGGAGCAATCTTCGTCTTCCCCCTGAGAGTAACCCATTAATGGACGAAAAATACAGTAACGCTAGGGAAATAACCCTTTTTATCCTGAATATCCTGCTGATTCTGCTTCCTTTGGTGGTCATAGGGGCTATGGCGGTTGAGTTTGCCCGTCGGCGAGAAGCTCGGCAGGTTCGCCTGGGCCAGCAGTCCTACGAAGCCGTAAAGGCCGCCATTTGGAGCGAGCCAGACCCGGAGTAACCCTAAAAAAATCCCCCGTTCTAGTCGGGGATGGTGGGTTGGCAAGCAAACCTAAATTTTTGGGGATGTGGTGACAAATTCCTCGGTTTCAGCCTTTTAAGCAAGCCATTCTTCAACCGCTTCTTCCTTGGTGTTGGTGTAGCGGGAAGGGGTTTCGCGGGTGAACTTCATGTGGATGGAGCGGGTCTGTTCGCCATCCGCCGCAACAGCCATGATCGGGTAGTCGATTAAGCCATCCTGGAAGGACATCTGGAAGCGGAAGGTGCCATCGGGATTGAGCTTGATGGGACGGCCGCCAATGGTTACGGTGGCATCCGGCTCCGTTGCGCCATAAACAATAAGTTCCGCATCGGCAACCAGCCAGAACTTGCGGGGGCGCATGGGGATGGCTTCGGCGGAGAAGCCCACACCAGACATCATGCCGATACCCGACATGCCCATACCCGACATGCCCATACCCGACAGGGTCGGAACCGCCCACATGCCCACGCCAGAGGGGAAGACGTAGGAGCTGACAGCTTGCTGGGGCACCATTGAACCCGGAACCTGCTGCATGGAACCAAACAGGGAACCGGCAACTCGCTGGGCTTCTGCGGACTTAGCCAGGTCAAAAATTTGTTCGTAGAGAGGATTGTCGCTGCTGGCCGCAACTTGGGGCTGGCGCTTGCTGGGGGGAACCAGTTCGTAAACGGTCTTGCCGCGCAGGTCTTCTTCCCATTTCACGGCAACGAAAATGTCTTCTACCCAATCGGAGGGGTAAACGGGCGGCACTCGCACTGGGATGGAACGGGCCAGTACCAACCAACGACCGTCGGCGCAGCGGTAGCCAATGTCTACCACGTAGTCGCGATCGCTTACGGGAATCGGCAAGTACCATTCACGAGCCAGCTCGTCGCACAGGTATTCTTGAACGCTGTGGGGAACTTGATAGTCCAGGGCAATGTCAGTCACGTCGTACAGGCGCAGGGCCAACTGCTGGCCTCCTTGACGGCGCAGATCTTCTTTGTGTTCGTTGGGAATATCCCAGTAAGCGTAGCACCATTGAGGATCGCGAGGCATCAGGACAATGCGGCTTTCGCCATAGCCTTTGGGGAGTTCGCCGAGACCCTCATCTACCGAGGCGAGGGGGCCGCCAGTGCGATCGTCTTGACCAAGTTCAAATTTTGCTGCTTCCACTTGTTGTTCCTCGTGAATTGTGGCTGGGCTTGCAGATGGAGCGAAGATAAACTCTTTTTCTGGTTCAATTCTCTTGATTTCTGCCAATAGTTGGGATTTTCGCATGCGGCTGTAGCGAGAGATGTTGTACTCGCTGGCCACTCGGCGCAACTGGCGAAGGGTCATTTCTTCTAAAGGCGGGCGTTCTTTTGCCATGAGATTTAATCTCCAGTATTTCAAAGGGAACTACTCAACCTGGTTGAGTGGACAGAGCAAAGTCAGCAATCCGCTCTGAGCAGTCAACCTAGCAATCTACTGGGTTAGGCAGATGGCTAGCACTGTCTTGTTGCCAATCCAACCAGGCCAACTAGTACAGCGATTTGACCTACATCCTCCGCAAACGTTTACTTTCCCTGAATTGCTGTTGGCGGGAGCACGTTGAGGGGGTTAGCACGAGAGCGCATCGCGTTCTTAACCTTATGTAACAGAAAAAGCCGGGTTGCCGTCAAGCACCGCAGCTCGTCAATTGTCTGGGAACGACGAGTTTTCAAGCCCTGCGGGGATCGCTATGTCAGGTTTTAATGACATTAGGCTTTTGTTTGGGATCGGAGTAGACGGGTTTGCTGGGGGAAGGAATCGGGGGAATCTCGATCGCCAACGGCAGCAGCAGAGAAGGCGATCGCCTCAAAAGTCACGATATTTTGACATAGCAATTGACAGCGTTAATCCGCCCCACAATGAGGGGAGCGGGATGTTTAACCACTCAAGAACTTAAGGTCGCTGCCAGCGCAACTGATAGGGCCGGTCGGTGGCCCCCAATTTGTGTTCCGGCGGCATCAAAACCCCGATCCCAGGTATCCATACCCTGATCATGAAGAATAATGGAGTTGGTAATGGTCACAGCACCGCGAAAATTAGCCGAACAGACGGTAAACCCTATCGGGTGAATGGCGATCGCATCGTTGAACAGGGACAGCACGGTTAAGCTCAAGGCAGTAGCAATGGCAAATCTTGTCTTCAATCTAGAATTCGACGACCACAAAAAACAGCAACTAGCCTGGGTTAGACCAGTTGCTGGCGGTAAAATGAGCTGCTTGCTGCGGTTCATTGCTCAGGAGCGCTTTTTGGACGAGCTGACTGGCAAATTCGCGTTTTAGCAAGATAGGCAATGCGGACTACTCGCTATAAGGCAAGATGCTGCCTACAGAAGTCGCACTGAGAATCATGTCTGGCGTAAGGTAGCCGCTGAGTTGAATCAGCCGGGCAACGCAGCCCGTCCAGCCCGTTTGATGGCTCGCACCAATGCCCGCGCCATTGTCTCCGTGGAAGTACTCGTAAAATAGAATCCAGTCTCGCCAATGGGGATCGCTTTGGAATTTCTCCGTGCCGCCATAGACGGGGCGACCCGATTCGTCGCGAGTAAAAATCCCGATGAGCCGGTTGGAAATTTCACGGGCAACCTCAAAAAGCGTCCGGTATTGCCCCGATCCCGTGGGACACTCGACCTTGAAATCATCGCCGTAGTAGCTGTAAAAAATCATTAAAGACCGGAGCAGGAGTAAGTTCACTGGCATCCAGATCGGGCCGCGCCAGTTGGAGTTGCCGCCAAACATGCCGGTGTTGGATTCTCCGGGCAGGTAATCGACGCGATACTCTGCTCCGTTATGGTTGAAGATGAAGGGGTGGTCTAGATGGTAGCGGGAAAGGGAGCGAAGTCCATAGTCACTGAGAAATTCGCTTTCATCGAGCATCTTGGCCAGGATACGGCGCAGTTTTTGCTCGTTGGTCACTGATAGCATTAGCCGGCCATTGACGCCGGGCTGGTCGGGCAGGTGGAGGTTGGCGGTTAATTCGGGATGTCGCATCAGGAAAGAGCGGGCCCGTTCCAACAAACCGGGGCATTTTTGGATGATTTCTGAGGGGAAGACCGAGGCTCCCATCAGGGGCAATAAGCCCACCATCGATCGCACTTTGAGGCGGGTGGCAGAGCCGTCGGGCCAGCGCAGGACATCGTAGAAGAAGCCGTCGGCCTCATCCCAGAGTTCGTCTTGGTGTTCGCCGACGCGATCCATTGCGCCAGCAATCCACAGGGTGTGTTCAAAGAATTTAATCGCTAAATCTTCATAAAGTGGGTCGTCTAGGGCTAGTTCGATGGCAATTTGCAGCATCCGCTGGCTGAAGAAGACCATCCAGGCGGTGCCGTCGGCTTGTTCGAGGTGGCCTCCCGTGGGCAGGGGCGAGCTGCGATCGAAAACGCCAATGTTATCTAACCCTAAAAAACCGCCTTCAAAAATGTTGTTGCCGCCTTCATCTTTGCGGTTCACCCACCAGGTAAAGTTGATCAGTAGCTTTGAGAAGGCATATTTGAGGAAATTGATGTCGCCTTTGCCGCCGTTGCGTTCGCGATCGATAACATAAATCTCCCAGGTGGCCCAGGCGTGAACGGGGGGATTGACATCGCCGAAGTTCCATTCATAGGCGGGAATTTGTCCGTTGGGATGGAGATAATCCTCTCGCAACATCAGATCAAGCTGCTGTTTGGCAAAGTCGGCATCTACCAGGGCCAGGGGAATCATGTGAAACGCCAAATCCCAGGCCGCAAACCAGGGGTACTCCCACTTGTCGGGCATGGAGATCACGTCGTCATTGTACATATGGAACCAGCTACTGTTACGGACGCGCATCCTCACTTCCGCTGGCGACCAGGGCGTAATATTGTGTTCTCTAAGCCATTCATCCAGGTCGTAGTAGAAGTATTGTTTTGACCAGAGCATCCCGGCTAGGGCCTGGCGGAACACCTTGTAGCGATCGCTGCCTTCGATGGTATCGGGACAGATCGCGTTATAGAATTCATCGGCTTCCTGGAGGCGATTGGCAAATAGTTGCTCGACCTCGTTAAAGGGCTGCCCTAGCTCGGTGGGAGCAGATTGAGAAAGCCTTAGATAGACGACCTCGGTGGCTCCGGCTGCCACGGTAAGTTGGTAGTGGGGCGAAACTTTGGTGCCGATTTGGGCAGGATTGACGGCGTCTTGCTGGCTGTGGACGAGATTGTTGTTGATACCGTCTTTGACGTAGGGACTCTCGTTGGCGCCGTTAAATAGGCGCTCCTGGTTGGTTTCGTTTCCATCAAACAGCAGCGGCACCAAGCGATCGCAGTAGAGGTAGTATTCGCCCAGCTTCTGAAACAGAGGATCGGTGTGGTAGGCGCGAACAATGCTGCT
>JAAUTE010000079.1 GCA_012031815.1 Chloroflexaceae bacterium | reverse complement strand
GAAGCTGGGTGACTCGATACAGAAGGATTGTTGCTGATGCAGAAGCAATGTATCTCGATACAGAAGGATTGTTTCCCGATGCAGAAGTCTTTGTGCGCCCATGTTGTCTGCTTGCAATATCGACACCCATCCCTTTAGCACAGCGCCACTAATTCTGCTGCGGACGAGTCCTCCAGCCCAGCTCGCCTTTAAGTAGGCGGGCAAAATCAATTCAACAAACTTCTCCCCCGACCTCTCTCCTACAAGGCGAGGGGAGAAAGGTAAAAAATTGTTCCCCCTGCCCTCCTAGGGAAGGGGGCTAGGGGGTTAGGTTATTTTTAAATTTATTGCGCCTAATCACTGATCTGGCACACTCCAAAGCGATGGTGATACTATGGTAGACCGCAGCGTTTTTTGAAAATTAGTCCCTCCATGACCCTAACTCAAGACCGCAAACAAGAACTCGTGTCCGAATTCCAGCGGCACGAAACCGATACAGGCTCTGCCGACCTGCAAGTTGCCATCCTGACCGAGCGCATCAACCATCTCACCACCCACCTCCAGCGCAACAAAAACGACCATTCCTCCCGTCGCGGCCTGCTGCAAATGATTGGCCGCCGCAAGCGTCTCCTCGCCTACATCAGCAACAAAGATCAAGCCCGCTACCAAGCCCTGATTGCCCGCCTCGGTATTCGTCGTTGACCCGTCCCCCTAACCCCCATGGCTGCTCCCGAAAAACGCGATCGCCTACCCTTTGAGCCGCGATCGAAGAAGAAAAAACCCTCCAAAAAGCCCGTATTGGAAGGCCCAGCCCCCTCCAACTCCGCCTACAGCGACGAAAACGCCCAACTCTCAGCGATTCCTGAATCCGTCAGCCAGCGCATGATTTGTCGCATGGCTCTATTTGCCGGGATTCCTACCGCGCTGGGCATCAGCTCCTTTGTTATTTTTTATTGGGTAGTGAGCCACCACTGGCTGAAAGTGCCCACCTCCGCTGTCGTGTTAGTTTCTATGGGATTATTTGGCCTGGGCGTTTTAGGATTGAGCTACGGCATCCTCTCGGCCTCCTGGGATGAGAATCGCGTCGGCGGTTGGTGGGGAGCAGCCGAATTTAAACGCAACCTGGGCCGTACCTTTGACGCTTGGCGAGCCGCCCGCACCGAAGCCCAAACCCGGCAGCCCAAAAAAACCTCTACTTAAAAAAATTAAGAATTAACAAGATAAACAGGGCGATCGCAGCCCCAGTTGTTAATTTCCAAGTAAAGCGTTTTTAATCGAAGAGAAGGAACCTATCCATGATCGTAGTGATGAAAGTTGGCTCCCCTGAAGCCGAAGTTACTCGCATTAGCGAGGAATTTCGCCAGTGGGGACTCGAACCCGAAAAAATCGTCGGCAAACACAAAGTGGTGCTGGGTTTGGTGGGAGAGACAGCCACCCTCGACCCCCTGCAACTGCGGGAAATTAGCCCCTGGATTGAAGACGTGCTGCGGGTGGAACAGCCCTTTAAGCGAGCCAGTTTGGAATACCGTCACGGCGAACCCGGCGAGGTGGTCATCCCCACGCCCAGCGGCCCGGTAACTTTCGGGCAACACCATCCTCTGGTGCTGATTGCAGGGCCTTGCTCAGTGGAAAATGAAGCCATGATCGTGGAGACGGCAGTGCGGGTTAAGGCTGCGGGAGCGCACTTTTTGCGCGGCGGCGCTTACAAACCCCGGACTTCCCCCTATGCTTTCCAGGGTCACGGAGAAAGTGCCTTGGAACTTCTGGCCGCAGCTCGCGAGGCTAGCGGTTTGGGCATCATCACCGAAGTCATGGACACCGCCGATCTCGACAAAGTTGCCGAGGTGGCTGACATCGTGCAGGTGGGTGCGCGCAACATGCAGAACTTCTCTCTACTGAAGAAGGTTGGAGCCCAGGACAAGCCAGTCTTTCTCAAGCGCGGCATGTCTGCAACCATTGCCGAATGGCTAATGGCCGCCGAATACATTTTGGCTGCGGGCAATCCCAACGTCATTCTCTGCGAACGGGGCATTCGCACCCACGATCGCCAGTACACGCGCAATACCCTGGATCTCTCAGTGATTCCGGTGTTGCGTACCCTAACCCACCTTCCCATTGCCATCGATCCCAGTCACGGAACGGGTTGGGCCGAATACGTGCCATCTATGGCCCTGGCAGCAGTGGCAGCAGGAACCGATGCCTTGATGATTGAAGTTCACCCCAATCCTCCCAAGGCTCTGTCCGACGGGCCCCAATCCTTGACGCCAGAACGCTTTGATCGCTTGGTTCCCGAACTGTCTCAAATTGCTAAAGTCATGGGTCGCTGGGCAGAACCGGCAACTGTGCTAGCCTAACGCTATTTTTTAGGGCATAGCTGGTCTATGCCCTATTTAGGGCTATTTAAAGATTAATTTGCTCTTTCTAGGGAAAGAATGCTTACTTCCGGCGGACAGAACCAGCGTCCGGGAAAATAAGTACCGAGGCCCCGGTTAACATAAAGCTGATTTTTACCGATCTGGTGCCAGCCCTGGGCCCACTGCCAGTACCGCACTACCTTCGCGCACTCCCGTTGGAAGGGAACCCAAGGACGCAAGGCTTTGGGCAGGCGATCGCACAAAGCTTGGACAAGGACGGGCCCCGGGCCAAAACCAGGAACATTAATCTGGCCGCCGTGGGTATGTCCCGATAGCTGAAGATCGACGCGCCATTTTTTGAGAATCGCTGCGGTGTCGGGATTGTGAGAGATGACGAGGCGGGGCGTCTGGGGCGCAAGCTGCTCCAAGACCAGCCCTGGATTAAATTCTCCCGACCAATAGTCGGCTAATCCCACCAGAGCCAACTCTGGGCCGAAGGGATGGGCGATCGCATTCCAGAGGACTTGAATGCCGACGCGCTCCAGAGCTGCTTGAATGCGAGGCTTGGAGTCGGGAAACTCCAGATCGTGGTTACCCAAACAGGCAAAGACCCCACAGCGGCTTTCCAGATACTTTAAGTGCAGTACGCACCGCTCAATGGGGCTGGGGTCATCG
Organism: Chloroflexaceae bacterium; assembly: GCA_012031815.1. Classification (GTDB taxonomy): domain Bacteria; phylum Cyanobacteriota; class Cyanobacteriia; order Cyanobacteriales; family JAAUTE01; genus JAAUTE01. Next base: position 11,818 of record JAAUTE010000079.1, on the reverse strand, counting down.
GTGACAAAATCTCCCGTCAGTAAGACTAAATCCGGTTCCTCATCATTGCAAATCGCGATCGCTGGGCCAACATTTTCTCTGAAAGCCGCCACCCATCGAAGTGGAGGTCAGAAAGTTGAGCCAGTTTGACACCTGAGAGGGCGACCGGCAAATCGGCGATCGCAACAGTTAAGCGCTCAACGCTCAAGGGTTCCGACAGCATCCAAAACATAGCGTATTTAGCTCCCCTCACCTAAGGCCCCTACAGCATAGCGCATCTCCATCGCCGGATCTCTGCAATCTGAGGTTGCACGAATGACCTTTAAGCCAGCCCCACAGCCAAGGAACAAAGGGCAGCAAATCCACGGTAAACTCGATAGGCGAGGCTTGATTTTGCCTTGGCTGAGAGGGAGAGTTAATTTTGGGTGTAGAATTACGCAGCTATGTCTATCTCGATCGCCTGCAACCTCAGCACGCGGCCTATATTGGAACGGTCGCGGTCGGTTTTTTACCTTTACCTGGCGATGCTTCCCTGTGGATTGAAATTTCTCCCGGCATTGAAATCAATCGCATTACGGACGTGGCCCTAAAATCGGCGGTAGTGCGTCCTGGGGTAATTTTTGTGGAACGCCTCTACGGACTATTGGAGATTCACTCTAGCAAACAAGGAGAAACGCGAGCAGCAGGCAAGGCGATTTTGGCAACTTTGGGGGTAAATGCCAGCGAATGCCTCAAGCCCAAGGTGGTTTCCAGCCAAATTATTCGCAATATCGATCCCCACCAAGCCCAAATCATTAACCGCAGCCGTCGGGGTCAGATGCTTTTGGCGGGCCAGACTCTCTATGTTTTGGAGGTGCAACCGGCAGCCTATGCAGCCCTAGCAGCCAACGAATCGGAAAAAGCGGCTCTCATCAATATTTTGCAGGTACAGGCGGTAGGGAGTTTCGGGCGGCTTTACTTGGGCGGGGAGGAACGGGATATTATTGCAGGAGCGGGTGCGGCCCTGACAGCAATGGAGAGCGCTGCCGGTCGGGTGACGGGGCCACTAGCAGGCCAGAATGAGTAGGGGAGGAAACGAGCGTGGCCAATCGACAGCATCGGTTGCAGCTCGCGGCGGGGGCCCAGCAGTGGCAACAATGGCGACAGCAACAGCTCGAAACCCCCGATTTAGAGCAAGCTGACCTGAGCGGGCTAAATTTGGAGGGGCTAGATCTGAGGGGAGCCAACCTGAGCCGGGCAGATTTGCGGACAACCAACCTCTGTGCTGCTCAGCTAAGTGGTGCTAACTTGAGTGGGGCGATCTTGCGAGATGCCAATTTGCACCGGGCGGATTTGAGTAATGCCCTTTTGAGCGGTGCGGAGTTACTAGGGGCGGATCTGAGCGAGGCCGACTTAATTGGGGCCGATCTACGGGAGGCCAAGCTGCAACAGGTGGATTTGAGTGGGGCTAATTTGATTGCAACGACCTTACGACAGGCCGATCTGCGGGGAGCCAATTTAGTCGCTGCCCGTTTAAATCGCACCAATCTCAGTGCGGCTAATCTCACCGGCGCCAATTTATGCCAGGCTATTCTGGAACAGGTGACTTTCTATGAGGCCGACCTTCTGGAAGCTTATTTGTTTCGGGCCAACCTCTACCAGGCCAATCTCATGGCGGCCCACTGCTGTCGAGCCTATGTGCTGGCAGCGGATTTGGGGGAAGCGAGTTTGGACGGGGCAGATTTTCGCTGGGCTAATTTGAGTAAAGCTAACCTGCGGGCGGCTAAGCTAGTTCAAACTAACCTACGGGGGGCAAATTTAAGCCGGGCCAACCTTAATGGGGCGAATTTGACCGGGGCCAACCTGCGGGGAGCCAATTTGAGCAAGGCGGACTTGCGGGGAGCTAACCTCAAAGGGGCCGATCTCAGGGAAGCTATTGGCGATCGCGCCTGCCTAGAGGCCGCAGCGGGAAATTTGGCTAAAATTACCGGTTTTGCCGATGATTAGGCTGGCTATCAGTGGAGGTGGGGTGCGCCTCGTGGAATTGTTCTTGATCGTAGTAGTAGACAGTGCGGATGGGGTAGGGAATGTTGATGTCGGCGGCGTCAAAGGCTTGTTTAATGGCAAGAACAGCCTGGGTTTGCACATAGCGCACCTGTTTTTGCTGGGGTCGAGTCCAGTAGCGCACGACAAAATCAATGGAGCTGTCGCCAAAGTTGACTAAATCAATTTCGGGAGTGGGATCGCTTAAAACCCCTTCCGTGCCAGCAATGGTACGCCAGAGAAGAGATTGGGCTTGGGGCAGCGGGGTATTGTAGTCAACGCCCACGCCCAAGTCCGTTCTGCGAGCGTCAAAGGCCGTCCGCACCTGAACCGCACTGGTGAAAATGGTGGAATTGGGGATGAGAACCCGCTCGCCCTGATAGGTACGAATTTTCGTGGTGCGAATATCTACGCGCTCTACGGTGCCTTCGTAATCGTTGACGATGATTTGATCGCCGATGCGGAAGGGTTCCTGGATCAGCAGCAAAATCCCGGCTAAAAAGTTTTTAAAAATATCCTGAAAGGCAAAGCCGATGGCCACCGAGCCGAGTCCCAGGGTGGCAATAACGTCGCCTAACTCCAGCCCCGGAAAGGCCACGACGCCAGCGAGAATGACTCCCGCCACCCAGGTACAGATATGACCACTCTTAACTGCGAGTAATTTGAGGGATTCACTGCGAAGGGTGTGTTTGGTAGCACTAATGACCAAATTTTGAACAAATTGAGCAGCATAGCGCGTTAAAAATACAATAATCAGCGCTACCAAGAGGGCAGGAATGACTTTAACAGTGCTGGCAACGACTTCACTTAAACTTCTAAGGACGGTATTGATTAATTGCTCCATGCGTCTAATTGATAAAATAACCACCTGAGATTATCTTCGGCGTAGGCGCAGCCGCTCTGCAAGCGCATCGCCAACGGCACTGGGTCAGCAGATTAGCGCCGCAAAATCACCCAAAGGGCGTGAATAATTCCCGGAATATAGCCTAACAGGGTTAATAGCACATTAATCCAGAAATCCGGGCCAAAACCGACTTGAAGAAAGACGCCTAGCGGGGGCAGCAAAATGGCAATTAGTATGCGAATAATATCCATTATTCTAAAAGAGTTGGTTTCGTTGATTTTTGCCTAAACAGCATACCACTATGATTTTTTCGGGCGGTCTATCAAGAGAAAGAGTCTTTGCGGCAGAGATAATCAGTTTTTCTCGCCGCGACTTCCTATACTTAAGAAATTTGGGCGATCGCCTGGCAACGGGGACGGGAGCGTGGTAAAAGCAATCAGGGCAGTAAAGTAAAGCGATTAACAGGTTATTGATGAATTTTCCCCGATTGCCGCAACAGCGGTGGCAAATAGCAGCTCCCGACCCCCAAGTGGTCGAGGACTTAAGTCAAGCCTTAGAGATTCCGGTGGCGATCGCTCAAGTGCTGGTCAACCGAGGGATTACAACCAGGGCCTTGGCTGAGGTGTATTTGCGGCCGGAAACCGAGAAATTACCAGAGCCGCTGCTAGAATTCCCCGATCTACGAGCTAGTGTTGCCCTATTGGCTGAAGCCATTGCCCAGGGTCACAAAATTGCCATCTGCGGGGATTACGATGCGGACGGCATGACCAGTACGGCGCTGCTGTTGCGGGCCTTGCGCCATTTGGGGGCGGCCGTCGATTACGCCATTCCCAGCCGCATGAAAGATGGTTATGGCATCAACGATCGCATTGTGGAAGCCTTTCACCAAGCGGGCGTGCAGTTAATTCTGACCGTTGACAACGGTATTGCCGCAGTCGAGGCGATCGCGAAAGCTGTGGGGTCGGGTATGAAAGTAATTGTCACTGACCACCACGATTTACCGGCGGAATTACCGCCCGCGACGGCGATTTTAAACCCGAAATTATTGCCAGAAACCTCGCCTTATCGCGGCATCGCCGGGGTGGGAGTCGCTTATATTTTGGCTGTGACCCTGGCACAACAATTGAGTCAGTTGCAGGGATTAACAGAGCCATTATTGGAACTCTTAACCCTGGGAACCATTGCCGATCTTGCGCCTTTGGTGGGAGTGAACCGTCGCTGGTTAAAACGGGGACTGAAGCGGTTGCCCCAATCGAGTTTGGCGGGCATTCAAGCCCTAATGCAAATGGCTGGGGTGAGTGAGGAACAAAAGCAGTTACGACCCGATGATATTGGCTTCCGCCTGGGGCCGAGGATAAATGCGATCGGGCGATTGGACGATCCGCAAATTGTCATTGAGCTGTTAGTCACAGACGATCCGGGAGTGGCGTTAGAGCGGGCAATGCAGTGCGAGCAGGTAAACCGCAAGCGCCAATTATTGTGTGAAGAAATTGAAGGAGAAGCCCTAGCTTTAATTGCCGACCCCGCAGTTAATTGGCAACAAGAGCGGGTCTTGGTTTTGTGTCAATCCCATTGGCATCATGGTGTTATTGGCATTGTGGCATCTCGATTGGTGGAGCGCTATGGCGTGCCGGTATTTATGTGTACTGAGGAAAGTGGAGAACACTTACGGGGATCGGCGCGGGGTATTGAAGAATTTGATGTGTTTGAGGCATTAAATTTCTGTGGGGATCTGTTAGGAAAATATGGCGGACATCATGCGGCGGGGGGGTTTAGCCTCATGGCAGAGAAGTTTTTAGGGTTTCGCCAACGGCTGTCTGAATTTGCCCATCGGTGCTTACAACCCCACCATTTAAAACCGTCGATCAAGCCAGATGCTTACCTGAGTTTTAGTGACATCACCAGGGAATTGTTTAATGAAATTGAATCATTACAGCCCTGGGGCATTGGCAATGAGTTTCCAATTTTTTGGACGCCGGAAGTTCAGATATTGAAGCAACAAATTGTTGGCAAAAAACATCTTAAAGTAAAGCTGAGGGACAGGAGTGGCAAAGAGCTTGAAGGCATTGCTTGGCGCTGGGGAGAATATCATTTGCCAAGCCGTGTTGATGTTGCCTACAAACTTCAGGAGAATCGCTGGAATGGTTTGCTCAAGATTGAATTAGAGTTAGTAGGCGTGCGTTTGCCCCAACCAGAACCAATGGGTGTTCGTTTTGAGTATCAAGGCTACTGGTATAACTGCTGCGCTTCTTCCGAAAAAACCTTGAAGATAGATGACAATCGTGGCAATTTACTAATAATTTATCCCGATCGCCAATTGGGCATCCTCAAAAATTACCGCCAACAAACCCGTTCCGTCACCCTATCTGATCCTGGCTATTCTGGTCTGGTGCAAGCCGCGATCGCCGTGCTAAACAAGTCGGCAGTCAAAAGTAAAAACTCGGAGATTGATTTTTGAATCCTTACATACTTTGGAAGATGGCGGGCGCAAAGTTTGCGATGAAAATCAGTTGCGCTTCCAACACAAAGTTGATCCCTACCGCCTGTGCAACCCCGGAAAAATGGGAGCCTGGTGGGAATCAACTCAACGGCGATCGCCAATTTTCACCAATTCCCCAGAGCGCCCCTAAAAGCATCCACCCCAGCAGATTGCCTCGAAAGTCAAAAAGGGTGACATCCAACAGATTAAACAAGACACAACTCGCAAAGGCCACAAGATAGCTAAACAAAATGAGATCGTCGAGATTGCGCGGGTTTTTACGCCAGCGTCCCAGCAGCCTCACCGCTGGAAACAAGGCTCCAGCCACCAAACCACAAAACAGCAGCGTCCCCGGAATTCCAATTTCCGCCATCAGCATTAACCCTAGATTATGGGGGTGGCCGAACCACCAGCCCGTCGCCTCCTCGTAGAGCGGGGTAAAATTACGCAGCCCCCATCCCGTCCAGGGCCGTTGTTCGCTCAACTGCCGGGCAAATTGCCATTGGGTCAATCGCAAACTGGGCAGCGGACGGTCGGGATAAAGACTATCAGAAAGCCTACCCCAGATATAAATAGGAATCAGCCGCCTCAGCCCGTCTCGCAGCGGCAACGGGCCAAAAAGCCGCCCAAAAAATGCTTGTTGCTCCCAATCCCATCACGCCCACTAACCAGTGCCAGCCCCCATAAATTGCAAAAGCAACACTTGCCAGCCCCGCCAGGCCCCAAGCATTACGGGAACTACTGAGCAGCAACCCCGCCGCGATCGCCACCAGCATCAGCGAGAGCAACAGCAATCTGCGCCCCCGCGCTCGATAGCCCGCTCGCCAAGTACCATAGGCTTCAAACCACAACCCAAAGGCTAAAACAAAACAAATTAGCAGGTAAAATGCCAGAAAATTGGCGTAAATAAACACAGAAGAAAGGCGGCCCGCTGGCTCCCCACCCGGAATTAATTCCCAGCCTAAAAACAAATAAGGCGTTCCCCACCCGGCAAACAATTGACCCAGCCCTAGGAGCACGACAAAAGGTGACGGAATAATGAGCGCCCAAGCCAGTTGACGCAATTGTTCCGGCTGCTGTATCAGACCTCGCAACACCACGGCAACAGCCATAAAAGGCAAAAAATTCGCCAATCCCAGGAAAGCTTCAGTTTTATAGGCCGCCAGCGCCGCTGTCAGCACTAGCCAGCCAGCCAACCCAACCCATCCCCAAAGGAGCCGACGCTCAGATAGATACCGGTAGGTTTCCCTCGCCCTTAACAGCAAAACTACCGTCAATCCCAACGCCGCTAGCCCCGGAAATAGGGGCAACACCACCCCCCCCCGCCCTCGTGATTCTCCAGGCTAGTTGCCTCCTCTCGTCGCGATCGCTGCTGCCAACATTCTTAAATAACTAGACAAAAATGCTATCCCACGACAGCAAAAATCTGCCCAGCCCTCCCTAAATACCTGCTGATTTTAAAACAATTGCTCGACTTTCGCGCTCCTAACCCTTAGAATTTTGCCAAAAAATCTATCCCCAAAATTTCGGGGTTTTCTGCCGCCCTCGGTCGCCCCACCCCTTTTTACCCCCCTTAACCCCTTTCGCTACCCCATCTCCTCCCTGGGGTCTAGGAATTTTTGCTAGCGTGTTTTTACTGAAAGTGCAACTGAATTACGCCCGCCTTAGCAATCTTTCTGATAATATTTGCTCATTAAAACCTACACTCTTTGTATTAACACTGGAATACGATGACGTTAATTAAACGCAGCGTGGCAGAATTTATCGGAACCTTTTGGTTAGTCTTTGGCGGCTGCGGCAGCGCCGTTTTAGCCGCAGGCTTTCCCGCTGATGATCCTGCCAACCCTTTGGGAATTGGTTTGGTCGGGGTTTCCCTGGCCTTCGGCTTGACCGTAGTAACCATGGCCTATGCCGTTGGTCACATCTCCGGCGGTCACTTTAACCCAGCCGTGTCCTTCGGTCTGTGGGCGGCCAAGCGCTTTCCCGGCTCCGAACTGCTTTACTACATCATTGCTCAGGTTCTAGGCGCGATCGCAGCGGCGGGCATTCTCTATCTAATTGCCACCGGTAACCCTAATTTTGCCCTCACTGGTTCTAACCCTCTGGCAACCAACGGCTTTGGCGCGCATTCTCCGGGCGGCTATAACTTGCTCTCCTGCTTAATTGCGGAGGTATTGCTAACCTTTGCCTTTTTAATTGTGATTTTGGGAGCCACCGATCCCCGCGCGCCTCAAGGGTTTGGGGGACTTGCCATCGGTCTGGCCTTAACCTTGATTCACTTAATTAGTATTCCCGTTACCAACACCTCGGTCAATCCGGCTCGCAGCACGGGGCCAGCCATTTTTGCCGGGCCAGAACTGTTCGGTCAAGTGTGGCTATTCTGGCTCGCGCCTATCCTCGGCGCAGTCTTAGCAGGCTTTTTCTACGCTCAGTTCTTTGAGCAACCCCGTTTGCCAGCAGAAGCTCAACTGACTCCAGAAATCCAGTAACCCAGCTTCCAAAATTACGATCGCCTGCATCCATAAGGAAACAGGCGATCGCCAAAGCAGTTTATGGAGCCGAGCAGAGTCGAACTGCTGTCCAAACTGGGTATTTACTTTCCGTTCGTTCACAGGTTTAGCTCCTTTAACCCTCGGAGCGGGGATTGTCCCTTATCCCGGACAACGGGATGCTCTGGTAAAGTCTTAGTCCCTCAACCGACCAGAGGCAGTTAAAGGGAAGCATCCGTTGGGGTTTTGTCCGCAGCCCTTAACGGAGTCAGACTACAGACGCTCGTACCTTGTAAGGGTTATTTAGGCAATAGCTACTGCCTTACGAGCAAAAGGAACAATGTTGTTCGCAGTTACTTTTTGTTTGAGCCTGGATTTACGAGAGGTGACTCGCTCTCGACCTGCATCGCGGGGCAGCTTTCTCCAGCCTGTCGAAACCGTTACGGCCCCTTGATTCCTTAATTTTAATTATACAAAATTTTCTCTGGACTGTAGAGACTCCCCCCCAATTCCTGGCGGTAGCTCCAACTTGTAACCCACGCCTCGCACCGTATGAATGAGCTGGCCCAAGGAGGAAATTGATTCGATTTTCCGGCGGATTTGACCAATGTGTACGTCTACAACCCGGCGATCGCCCACGTGATTGTAGTCCCAAACGTTTTGCAATAATTCAGCCCGACGCCAGACCCGACCGGGATTGCTTGCGAGAAAATACAACAAATTAAACTCCAGAGCCGTTAGAGCAACTAATTGTCCATCGATGGTTACCACCCGGCGATCGGAGTCAATTTTGATATCGCCAATTTCCAACAGATTCGACTCATCGCAGCCGACCTGACGGCGGCGTTTGAGGATGGCCTTAACTCGATATTCCAGCTCTTGTAGGTCAAAGGGTTTGGTGAGATAGTCATCGGCTCCCTTGAGAAATCCTTCCTTTTGTCCGCAGCATCCGTGCGGCTGGTCAACATAAGGACGTAAACGTCAGTATGCCGCTGCATTTCTTCACAGAGATTGTACCCCAAAGCATCCGGTAAATTAATATCTAAAATGACCAGATCGGGGTGAAAACCTTCAAACAGCTCCCTAGCCGCTTGAGCGCTGTTTGCCATCTCGACCCGGTAGTTTTTCTGGAGCAGAAAACGATGAATGAGATTGCGAATAGCAGTATCGTCATCTACAACAAGAATTTTGGTAGCGGCTGTATTCATAGGCTTGTAGACTTGGGCTAGCTTATCGCTCAAGTAAAAATAGAGTCAATACTTCGTATCCATATCAATTATTGCGCTTATAGGGAGGATTCGTCCAACGAATCAGCTCAATTTAACAGTCTGAGCTTGTCCCGACAAGGAAGGGCGGTTAAACGGCTGCATTCTCACTCTGACCACAAAAACCAATACACCGCAGCGTGTTACGAAAACCTGTCCGCAAAAGCACGGAGTTGCTCTCACAAGGGATTGTAAAAGTTTCACGGGTTTTTCTGAGTTCCTGAAAGTGAAGCGATCGCGGCGAAAGAGTTCATCCTGCCATTACAAGCTAAACTAACGGGAAAAGACAGCAGCGACAGCAGAGAAAAGCGGGTTGAGAGCGAGCAGCCGCCTTGCCAGAGATTGTTTTCCAACCCACAATATTAGAAAGTGCCTGCGTTGAGATGGAATCTGGCAACGAGGAGGTTAGCCAATGAGCGAACAAAATCCCTATGAGCAACTTGGGGTATCGGAAGACGCCTCCTTTGAGGAGGTTCAAGGGGCCAAAATGCGCCTGAGAGAACAGTATCGGGACGATCCCAAAGTGGTAGAGCGTGTGGAGGCCGCCTACGACGCGATCATTATGGAGCGGCTGCGGCTGCGTCAAGAGGGAAAAATCAAGGTTCCCGAACGGATTCGTTTTCCAGAGCGATCTCTGGAAGTGCCGCCTGTTCCGACGTCCCTATCCCTATCCAGTTCGCCGTCTTGGTTGCAGCGCTTGGTGGATACACCGTCGCGAGGAGACATTCTCTGGCCGGCGGGGGTTGTTTTTGGGTCTGGCGGGATTGGCGGTTTTTCCCAAAGCGGTTCGCCATCGGTGCTGTCCCTGTTGATTGCCCTGGGGTTTATTGCCAATCTTTATTTTCTCAATCGCAAAGAGAAACGTTTCCTCCGCGCTCTACTGCTCACCCTGGCTGGGCTGCTGGTGGGGGCGGCGATCGCCAGTGGGCTTATTGCTTTGCTGCCCCAGGGAGCAGTCAGTTTAGGAGACGAGCAGTGGATGGCTCTGATGACCTTTTGCCTGTTCTGGCTGATTAGCAGCTTTCTGCGCTAAGTTAATTGAGCTATTTGGGCATTTCGGAGATTATTTGAGCGTTTAGAAGAAAAAGCTGCCGCTCGCCAGCCCGAAAGTTAAACTAGAGGACTGTAGCCGCTTTTCCAGGCTTTCCTCTAGTTACACAGGCTCTAAGCTTAAAAATGAGATTTTTGGGAGTTTGGATGCGGTGGCTTTGGGGATCTAGCTTTGAAAGCGCGATCGCCCAGGAATTCCCTAGGAATTGGGCAGGGAAAATTCTTGCAATCATAAGATAGCGATAAACAATCTAGCGCGAGCGGACAGCAGCAGATGAGTGAATGGCAAAAATTACTGAAAAATCCTTTAGCGCGGTTTGGTGCGCTGCTTTTGTTGATTTTTTATCTGGGGGTTATTTTTGCTGATTTTGTCGCTCCCTATGACCCCTATGCCTCCCAATTGGACGGCTCGCTGCTGCCGCCAACCCAAATTTACTGGCGCAATCCCCAAGGACAGTGGCTTGGGCCCCATGTCTATCCCACAACCCAGGGGCCGACGGATATTGAAACGGGAGAGCGGCTTTTGCAGGTGGATTTTAGTCAGCCAGCCCCTGTCAGACTCTTGGTTCCTGGCCGGGACTATCGCCTATTTGCCCCCAGCTTGCCTCTGCCTCCCAGCTTTGAGGAAGTTCCCCTATTGCCGGGCATTCCTCTCAACTTGCACCTGTTTGGCGCGATCGGCACCGCGAAAATTAATCTTTTGGGAACTGACGAACAGGGCCGCGACCAGTTTAGCCGGCTGGTCTATGGCGGTCGGATTAGTCTGTTTGTCGGACTGGTGGGCATTGCGATCGCGTTTCCCTTGGGGATGGCGATCGGCGGGATTTCTGGTTATTTTGGCGGCTGGATTGACGGTGTTTTAATGCGCTTGGTGGAAGTTCTCTTAACAATTCCCACTATTTATTTGCTAGTGGCTCTGGCGGCGGTATTGCCAGCGGGTTTAAGCAGCGCTCAACGATTTGTGCTGATTGTTTTTATTACGTCTTTTGTAAGCTGGGCAGGACTGGCAAGGGTCATTCGCGGTCAGGTTCTCTCCCTTAAGGAACAGGAATTTGTCCAGGCGGCACGGGCAACGGGTGCTAGACCGCTCTACATCATCTTGCGCCACGTCCTGCCACAGACAGCGAGTTATATCATTATTTCAGCTACCTTAGCGATTCCTGGATTTATCGTCGCGGAGTCAGTGCTGAGCTTAATTGGCTTGGGGATTCAACAGCCCGATCCTAGTTGGGGCAATTTACTTTCCTTGTCTACTAATGCCTCTATTTTAGTGTTGCAACCCTGGCTTATTTGGCCGCCAGCCCTATTAATAATTCTGACGGTTCTATCCTTTAATTTGCTGGGAGATGGACTCCGGGACGCCCTCGATCCCCGTAATCGAGAAAGAAGCCAACTGTAAACTATAAACATAAAAACCATCGACGGCTTCATCTGCCTTGGGCCAGCCCTTCTAGGGTTGATTTAATTCCGTTTCCCGTAGGTCAGTGGTAGTATTTTGTTGAGATAGAAGCTTATCTATAAAATTGGACTAAATCAGGGGATTGTCCGGGAATAGTTTGTCTAAACAACAAAAGATATTAAGACCCGTAAACTTGAGTCAGTAAATTTTAAGCGTTCTGTAAGTTTTTTACCTTTACCCCTGCAATTGTTGCTATAGAAAACAATCTATTAATGCTGGGTCGCGACAGCG
>JAAUTE010000078.1 GCA_012031815.1 Chloroflexaceae bacterium | reverse complement strand
GGAATAAGTTTTAGGTTTTTAACTATGCAGCTTCAGTTAACTCAATTACTACACTTCTAGTTGTTACATCAATCCACCCTTAACTGCATCCCTCCAACGTTAGGCAAAGGGGCAATCTCATCCTTCGCGATCATCAGGCGACAGTGCAAACGTTACTGGGTTCAGGCAAAGGTTCCCCAGAGGCTTCGTAGGCCATGACCAAGGATTCGAGAGCTTCAATGCCCTGGGTGACAGCTTCCTCGTAGGTTTCGCCGTGGGTACGCCACTGCTGTCCCAAAAAGTCAGGAAAACCTACCAGAAAACAATTATCCTCGTCTGACCTTGAATCACCATTGATACTTAAGTTTGCTCGTCATCTTGGTTTTCCTCTACTTGCTGGATAGCTCCTAAAATCTCTTTTTCTTGATAAAGTTTAGCATCTGCACCATCTTTACCAGAAACCGTTATTTTGCCTGGATAGAGTGGATGTATCCAGTTGGTATGACTCCCTTTTCCAGGAATTTCTTCAAACCCCACTTTTCGTAACAACTGCTTTAATTCCCGAATTTTCTTGGGCATCACCCTGCATTCCCAAAAGTTTTATCCATATCCCCCTCCTACTCCAATACCGCCGCCTCTTCCAGGCGCGATTTGGGATTGTCAGGTCGGTAACTCTACCCGATCGCTAGAAAAAACACGCCTTAAGTGATAAGACAATTCTAGATAGGAGTGCTAGCCCGCTCAGCTCTAGTTGTTGTCTGGTCAAGAAAAAATTATGACTCACTTTGGAATTATTTGCCCGGCGGCGACTGGCCACCTCAATCGCATGACCACCTTGGGTAATGCCCTGAGCCAGCGGGGGCATCAAGTAACGCTGTTTGGGGCTTTGGACGGTCAGTATAAGGCTGAGTTGGCGGGCTTGGGGTTTGTGGCGATCGCCCCGGATGAATTTCCCCAAGGCCAGACGAAGGAATTACTGTCGCGCTTGGGGAAGCTAAGCGGCATTCCGGCCTTACTGGCAACTACTCATTGGATTCCTCAATGGGTGTCGGTTTTACTGAGAGAGGCGCCCAAGGCGATCGCCCAGGCCGGGGTTGACGCCCTGATGGTGGATCAAACCGCCCTGGAGGGCGGATCGATCGCGGAATGTCTGGGCATTCCCTTTGTGAATGTTTGCAATATTGCCATGCACCAGCATGAGAGCGTGCCTCCCTATTGGACGCCCTGGCAATACAATCCTTCGAGATTAGCCCGGATACGCAATTATGGCGGCTACCAGCTTGTGAATGCCATCGATCGCCCGGTTTGGCGGGTGATTGCGGACTATCGCCGCGCCTGGAAACTGCCGCCCCTGACCATGCCCAACGGAGCCTTCTCGAAACTGGCAGTCTTAAGCCAGCAACCGACTGAATTTGATTTTCCGAGAACGGATTTACCGCCCTGGTTCTATTACACGGGGCCCTATCAAAATTCGTCGATTCGGGAGCCAATTGCCTTTCCCTACGAGCGACTCAACGGAAAACCGCTGCTCTATGCTTCCCTGGGAACGCTACAAAATCGCTTGCTGTGGGTTTTTGAGCGCATTGCGGCGGCCTGTGTGGGTTTAGACATTCAGTTGGTCATTTCTCTGGGCGGAGCCTGGAAGCCGGAGTCACTGCCAGCCTTACCGGGCAATCCCATTGTCGTGGAGTACGCACCGCAACTGGAATTGATGTCGCGCCTTCACCTGATGATTACCCATGCGGGCATGAATACGGCCTGGAAGCCTTAAGTCATGGTGTGCCGATGGTTGCCATTCCCATTGCTAACGACCAGCCTGGAGTGGCGGCCCGCATTGCCTGGACGGGAACGGGGGAGGTTGTGCCTCTCTCTCGCTTAACGGTTCCTCGCCTCCATCACGCGATCGCCCAGGTATTGCACCAGCCAACCTACAAGGAAAATGCCCTGAGATTGCAACAGGCAATTCAACGAGCGGGGGGGACGGCGACGGCGGTTAAAATCCTCGAAGGGGTGCTAGGCGCGGTGCAACGCCATCCCTCACCGCCCATCGGGGTAGCTTCGAGGGGTTTTAGCGATCACACTTAAAAATCCTTACCTCATAGCCATTAATGTAGGGAAGGCGCGAGGGAAAATCGCAATCATCTAAAACCACGGGAGCACGAAAATTAACGGTCCACAGTTCCAAGGGTCGCGGTAGCTCGGCAATTTTTTCCGCAAGAATTTGGGTCGCGTCGGGGGAATTGGGCCCAGGTTGATGAACCAGCAAATACTGAACGGAATTGGCCCAAGCTTGCTCGCGCAACTGCCAGGCAATTCCCATCATTTCCCCCGTCTGTACCAGGGTTTCCTGGGTGGTCGCCAGCACCACAGGAACGGTGGGAACGGTTTTTGACGCCAGAGCCGCCACCACTTGTTCGGGGCGATAGTACTTTTGATAGCCGAGATTAAACGCCACAGTCAGGGCGCTGGCCCATCCCACCAGCCAAATAATGACCAGTTTTCGCCCCGCCTTGGGGCCTTTAACCCGATAGTAAGCACTTAAACTGGCCGCCACCACCAAAACCACCCCGGAAATAAACAAAGCTGTATCTCGCCCCCCGCGTCAAATCAATTCTCAATCCGTAGCGATCGCAAAAACAGAAAATTGCGCCCCCCACAAATCCCACCAACAGTTTTGTTGCCAGTTGGGACGAGGATTGCTGCCAACTCCAGCGCAACCCCTGGCGACACAGGGGAATCATCCACAGGAAAAACCCCAGCATCGCCACCCCAGAAACTATCACCACCGGCAGCGCCTCCGCCTCCACAGGCAACAGGGCCACCATCGCCACCCATGCCGCCAGCGCTTGAAACACCGGGGCAACTAGCTCCATCGCTGTCCCCTGCAAGCGAATCCACTCCGTCATCGAGCTGCCATAATCCTGGGGCAACACCCAGCTAATCCAGGCCAGCCCTGCGGCCAAGGTTCCCGCTCCCACCGCTAACACTCGGCCCCAAGCTCTCCCCGTCTGCTTGCGGCCCACCAGGATAGCCCCAACAGCGCGATCGCCTCCGCCGCCAAGGTCAGACAGAAAAAATAATGCACCGCCAAACCGAGACAATTAACCCCAATCCAGAGAGCCACAAACCGCCAGGGCAGTGGTTTACCCCGCCAGAGACTCTCCCCCGCCACCAACAAACAGGCCAGGGAGGCGATCGCCAACAGCACCCCCAGGGTGTAATGCCGCGCTTCCTGAGCTAAGTAGACGCCAAAGGGAGAAACCGCCATCAGTGCCGCCGCCAGTTGAGCGGTCAATTCCGAGGCGAACCCCAGGCGGGCCAGCCCATACATCCCCGGAACCGACAAAACCCCAAACCCTGCCGCCAAGGCCCGCGCTGCCCAAACCGAGACATACGGTTGCTGGGGGAACCACTTCAGCCAGAGATGGGTTAAAGCAAAATAAACGGGCGGATGATTGTCCTGGGCGACCACCAGGGAAGTTACCTCCCCCAGGCTGGCAGCTCCATTGGGTTGCAGCGGTTGCAAAAGGGCGCTCCCCGCCATAACCTGATTGAGCGGCACGCTGTCGTAGGAATTGCCCAGGCTAAACACCAGAGTCGCAAACTCATCCGTCCACGGCGGTTTCCCGGCCAAGTTGGTGAATCGCACCAGCATGGCGATGGTGATCCAGGCCAGCAGCAGCCATCTCGCTTTCTTCAAAGGAAACCCCGATTTTCTTGCTCCCGTCAACGGCTCAATATCCAAAGCAACCTCAACCTTTTCAAACCCACTAGCGAATGACGACTATCGATTGGCTGATTGTCCTGGCTTACCTAATCATGACAATGGTGTTGGGACTGTACTTATCCCGGCGGGCTTCCCAAAGTCTGGTAGATTTTTTTGTTTCGGGGCGGGAGCTTCCCTGGTGGCTGGCCGGAACCAGCATGGCCGCGACCACCTTTTCCATCGATACGCCCCTGTACATCTGCGGCATTGTAGCGACGCGGGGCATCGCCGGCAACTGGGAGTGGTGGAGTTTTGGCATTTCTCATTTGGTCTTGATTTATGTTTTCTCCCGACTGTGGCGGCGATCGGAAATTGTCACCGATGCTGAACTGACGGAAATTCGCTATGGTGGACGCATGGCAGCCATTTTGCGGGGAACCAAAGCCTTTTTGTTTGCCGTTCCCATCAACTGTATCGGCATAGGCTACGCCATGCTAGCAATGGTGAAGGTGGTAGATGCCCTGCAATTGTGGCAGAGTTTGGGAGTCGATCCGGGCGCAGACAGCCATCTCAAGTTGTGGAGTGTCATTGGGGTGAGCGTTTTTGTGTTGGTTTATTCGGGCTTTTCTGGGTTGTGGGGTGTGGTTATCACCGATTTTTTCCAGTTTTTCCTGGCATTGGCCGGAGCAATGATTGTTGCTGTGGTGGCCGTGAACGAGCTGGGCGGCATGGCGTCGCTGGTTGCTGCGGCTCAGCAAGCCACTGATGTGGATGTGCTAGCTTTTATTCCCCTAACCAGGGGAGACGGTTTTTTCGGGCTGGTCTGGAATGGGGCGGCGGGGATTACGGCTTCGACTTTTTCGGCCTATCTCCTGGTGCAGTGGTGGTCGTTTCGCCGCAGTGATGGTGGGGGAGAATTCATCCAGAGCCTAGCCGCGGCCAAAGATGAAGCGGAAGCGGAAAAAGCGTCCTGGTTTTTAATTTGCTGAATTATTTGATTCGTACCTGGCCCTGGATTGTGGTGGCCCTGGCGGCGATCGCCCTTTATCCTGATCTCCCCGATCCGGAGCTGGGCTATCCCAAGCTGATGCTGGACTTTTTGCCGCCGATTTTGCTGGGTTTAGTCGTGGCTTCTCTAATCGCTGCCTTTATGAGCACGGTTTCCACCTTGATTAACTGGGGCGCGTCCTATCTCACCAACGACCTCTATAGCCGCTTCCTCAAGCCTGAAGCCACCCAAAGGGAATTAGTTTTGGTCGGTCGTTTAGCATCGGTGCTGGTCACGATTTTTGGGGCAGTGGCTGCTTTTTATGCAAAAGATGTGGCAACGGTGTTTCGGCTGGTGATTGCCATCGGCACGGGGCCGGGGTTGGTGCTAATCCTGCGCTGGTTTTGGTGGCGGATCAATGCAGCCGCGGAACTAGCGGCCATGTTGGCGGGGTTTTTTATCGGACTGCTCGCCAGTTTTCCGGCAGTTAATGCCCACTTTTCCGACTTTGGACTGCGATTGCTGATTATTTCCCTGCTCACCTCAGTGGTGTGGATTCCAGTGATGTTTCTCACCCAGCCAGAGTCCGATGCAACCTTAGACAATTTTTATCGGCGCGTGCGGCCCAGCCATCTGGGGTGGCAGCGCCAATATCAGCGCACGGGCGTCCTGCCTGACCAAGACCTCCTCCAAGACCTACTGCGCGTTCTGGCAGCGATCCTGCTCCTATTTGGCACCATGCTGGCCGTCGGCGGTTTTCTGCTGCTCCAGCCCCTGACCGGCTGGATTTGCCTGATTATCGCGGTGTTGGGCGGTTTTTGGCTACGCAGACTCAATAAACGCCCCGTCCTCCCCCCCGCTGCCCTCAGTTTAGAAAAAGACCCTGAGCCTTAGTCTGGTTCCAGAAACTCCACATAGCTCAGTTGCAGCGGCCCCAACCCCAAGGCCTCTGCTGCTACCGCCTTGGCTTCAAAGAGGGCCAGCATGTCCTTCTGCTTGGGATTGCCGCTAGAGGCTCCGGTAGCTCCCATGGCGATCGCTAAACCGCAGAGGCCGTTGGTCTGCTGGCAGCGCTCGTCCCACCGCTGGCGAGCTTTTAGGTGAGCGGGAGAGTCGCTGACAAATTCGCCAAAGAGGTAAATTTCCCCCGCTCCGGTCTGCAACAACCCCAAATCGTAGGTAGCGTTGCTCATGGGATCTTCGCCCAAATTGAAGCAAATAATTTGAACGCCGCCTTCAGTTTGCAGCCGCTGGATCAGGGTTTTCGCTTTGGGCCGGGTGGTTTGGATCAACACAATGGGCAGGCCGTCTCCCTCGTTGCGTCCCCAAGTTTGAGAGGCGGGAGCCAAACCGATATAAGTCCCCGCTTGGCCGTGGAGTTGCTGGACGATTTTCCAGGGCAGCATACCTAGGCTCAAAATGGCATTTTCGGGCACTAGATCTTCGCGAATCGGCAGGTCGTCCTCGTCGTCTTCTTCCTCCCCCATGGCCAGCAACTCCTGGGTAAGTTGGGGCATGGTGGTCACTTCTACAGCGACTATTTCTGACTCTGCTCCCTCTGGCGCAACCGCAATGCGAAACCGCTTCTTCAAGACCTCTGGAAATTCCTGGGCGAGCTGGCGCTCATAGATTTGATAAAATTTCACCAGGGCTTGTAGCGCCACATAAATCACCTTGGCTTCATCTTCATCCCGCAGCGATCGCATGCCTTCGTAGGGATGGATGCTGCCAAACAAGGGACGAACGGGCACGTCTATGTCCAGGGATTCCACAAGGCCCCGCTCGTCGGGCAGCAGGTTGTCGCGATCGGGTTCGTAGTTCACAAACCAGCAATCCTGGGACAAAAACGCTTGCTCCAATCCCCGTTCCCGGTCTTCGCTCAGCACCGCCGCCCGAAATTGCTTGAGGGATTCCAGGGAGCGGTAGAAAATTGCGCCATACTCCCGTCCCAACATGCCCATGACACAGGCATAAACTGTCTCAATTCCCCACCGATCTAAGGCGATGGCAATAATGTCGCGATCGGCAATGGCCTGCCAGGGAGCGGCTTGCCAGAGTTCGTCAGCCCCCTGACGCAGCAGGTGGTCGTAGGCGGGAGACAGATCCTCCGGGGCATTGCTGCGGACTTCCTCAAAGCGGCGAAACAGTTCGTCAATCAGCGGCAACTCCGGCACATAATCAATGGCAATTTCCAAACTTTGCAGGGCCCCGCGCAGAAAAAACTGCAATTCGCGATCGCGGACGACAATTTTTTGAGGGCGGGCCGGTTGGGCCGGGCCGTCGGGGGTCGTCAATTGCCCGCAGCAGCGTCCGCACCATTGCTTCTAACCCCATCTCCAAGGGCACCACATCCATTGCCCGCACAAAGCCCTCTGAGCCATCGACCCAAATAATACATTCTCCAGATTCTGGGTCGTCAGACCCCCGCACAGGCCCCAAACCAGCCAAGGAACGGCGATCGCCTTCCCAAACGCTAGGAATCTGCGGAAGTTTGAGGAGCCGACGTTGGGTTGTCTGAGGGAGAGCGCTCATAGCAGCCTAAACCATACCAAAAAATTTTCCAGGGATGCTTCCACGTTGAGAAAGCGATCCTAGTCTAACGATTACCCCGAACAGGCAACAGGCAAATTTCCTGTATTGTTCATTCTGCCACTAGCGCCGACCTGCCAGTCCCAAGGCACAACAATCCTTAAGCGAAATCTCCCTGGTGATACTCTTCTCCGTTGCCCCAGGCCGGGCAGGACAAAGCTGAGTACTAATGTTTGTCAGAAAACCACAATAGGGGGAACCAACTGTGGTGTAGTAGCTCCAGGGCACTGCTGGCGACCGTCCACTCCAGAGGGTTGGTGCGGGAATCACTGGCAATGGCGATGGCCGTAATGTCGTACTCAACCGCGATCGCCAGGGACGTCGGCAACAAATCCCCCTGGCGCACCTCCGTTTCCACGATTAAACCCAGTTTCCTCAACTCCTCGGCAACCTCCGCTAGGCGTTCGCGGGCTGTCTGCAATCGCTGCTGGATAATCAATTCATTCCTGATGCCATCTTCAACCACCCACAGCAACAAACAGCGATCGCAGGAGTTTTCGGGACGATTGTGGGCATAGTGAACCAACTGGGTCAGAAGATAGCGAGCCGTAGGGCTGTCGTTGTAAGGAACCAGTAAATAGCGCCAGAGCATCTGACAGCGCAAATTCAGCTCGGCCATTGTGTAGGTTGAGATCAATTGAGGCCGCAGGATCAACAGCGGCTTGTTGGTCGCCTTGGCGATCGCTGCACTGGTACTGCCAAACAGCCTCTCCTGCAACAGGGCGCGAACCGGCGTCCCCATCACAATGACATCCACCGGGTGGGCCCGCAGCTCGCGAGGAATGGTATCCTCTGGTTGCCCGGAAGAAACCTCCACTCTCACCTCTACCCCTTGAGGAACCCCCGACAAAGCTACCGACAACCGCTGCCGCGATCGCTCAATTTCCTCCGTATCAATTCGGGGAATGGCACCTGCTTCCCAGAGGGGAACGCTGTGAAAAAAGACAATTTGCTTCAGACCACTGCTACTCAGACTGGAAACGCAATTCACCAGTCGATGCAACCCATCGGTGAAGTCGGTACAGATTAAACAACTATGGAACATACGTGGCGGTGAGTTCTCTCATTTACAGTAGCATGTTAGCGGCTATTTGCAACTGCATGCCGATTAATCAAAGTTCTATAAAAGTAACACCTTAGAACTGTCCCCAATGTTCAGTAAGGGTAAACATTTGTTTAGAATTGCCGCCCTTAATTTCGTGCCCTTGCTAATGACACCCCGACACCCCCAGCTTTTTTCAAAAGAAGAAACAAGCCAGAGACGGAGGCGACCTTAGCCCTATGGGTCAGCAGGCTACTGCATCGGCTCCAGTCCCCACTGATGCTTTATAAACTCCTTGTACATATTCTCCCGAACCATCATCTGCTCGTAGAGCTTAACCAGAAATTCTTGAGCCTGTTCGCGGCTCATTTTTTGCACCTGCGTCTCGAAAGAGCGGATGCTGAATTTCTGCTCCAAGGAAAGTTCTAACGGTTGAGACATAGACGAATTTCCTCCTTACTCAACAAAAAAACAACAGCGTCCGCCGATCGCCCAGATAAGCCAATAGCCAGACTGCGGCAGGCAAGCGCCATTTACAAAGTAATGTAACAATTATTTGACAAACCAGCCATGCCCCTGAAGAAGGACTCAGAATCCATGATCGGTCGCGCTTGCCCTTCCCGTTTACTGGCATTAGCGCCAGACTATCGGCGAATTAAGGGCTGTTATAGCAAGATTGCCAGGGCGATTCTGCTCAGCTCGAACAGGTGCTGAGTATAAATACTTAGCGGGGTTAATCCCCCAGAAAATTTGACAATTTCCTAGCCGATACTGTGAAGATTCTGTAATAATCATAGGAAGAGATAGAATATGGGCTAGCCCTGTCCAGCGGACTGACGCCCCTGCCGCAGCATAACCTGCCAAAGATTTGACGACTAGCAAGGAAGCGGTTTTGACAACACAGCCAGAGGTGTTGAAAATGACAAAGGTTGCCAGCGTTTACCCCTTGTGGGAGCGACTGCCAGCCCGACTCATTTTTTTTTTGCGGCTGAGGGCGCGAGTCTTCATACCTTGATTCCTTTTTGCCTGCTTGGAGGTAACATTCATGTCTGTTCGTTTATATGTTGGCAACTTACCCAAAGAACCCATCGATCGCCAGGAACTCCAATCGGTATTTGCCGATGCTGGAGGCGACCAAATGGCGACCAAAGTCATCAAAGACCGCAAAACCGGCAAATGTCGGGGTTTTGCCTTTGTCACCGTGCCTACCGATGAAATTGCCGATGCTTTGATTGAAAAGTACAACGGCCAATCCTTTATGGAAAGTCCCCTGCGCATTGAAAAGGCCATGCCCCGTACCAAGGGCAAAAAAGACGAGGACGGAGAAGATCCCCAGGAATCCCCGACTCCCGTGGCTGTCCCAGTGACCGCGGCAGCGGCGGAAATCCAGCCCAAAGCCGCCGGTCGCCGCAATAACAAAAAGAAAGGCCGTACCAAAGGCGACGGCACCAAGCCTGAAACCAGCGACAGTTTTCAGCCCGATCCTCGCTGGGCAGGCGAACTAGCCAAACTCAAGGAGATGCTCCAGGCCCAGGCGTCAAATTCCTAGGATCTCTCCGATTAGGGCAGCAGCAACCCGCACCAGAGGAGTTTTCTGGGTCAATTTCGCGGAGAAGATAGCTATCCCTCAGCCCCTTGCTCCGCTCTCACGGGGCTATTTTCAACTCAGCAATGGGGCCGTAGGACATGGACATGGAAAAATAGCTTTTATAAACTGCAACCGATCGGCGCGCAACTAGGAGACTTGGAATTATGGTGACTGACGACCCCGTTAAACTGATGAAGCAAGCAGTCGGCAGAGCGGCGGCAGCTCGCGTGGAATCGAATACGGTGGTGGGACTGGGTACGGGGTCAACCACTGCCTATGCCATTCAAGCCTTGGGCAATCGCCTGGCCAAGGGAGAACTTCAGAATGTGGTTGGAGTTCCTACTTCCTTTGGGGCAGAAGTTCTGGCCAAGGAATATGGCATTCCCTTAACGACGCTGGATGCGGTCGATGGCATTGCGATCGCCATTGATGGAGCCGACGAGGTCGATCCTCAGAAAAATCTGATCAAAGGCGGCGGCGCGGCCCATACCCGCGAAAAGGTGGTGGATTGCCTGGCTGATTTATTTATCGTGGTGGTAGATGGGGGCAAGTTGGTAGATAAACTGGGGTCGAAGTTTTTGCTGCCGGTGGAGGTGATTCCCATGGCCCTGTCGCCAGTCATGAGAGCGCTCGCCAAGCTTGGCGGCCAACCGGAGCTGCGCATGGGAGTGAAAAAAGCGGGCCCGGTGGTTACGGATCAGGGAAATCTGGTCATTGATGTCAAGTTTGAGAGCATCGACAACCCAGGAGAGCTGGAGAAAACCATTAACAATATTCCCGGCGTCCTGGAAAATGGCTTATTTGTGGGCGTTGCCGACATTGTGCTGGTCGGGGAACTCCAGAACGGTCAGCCCTTGATTCGGGAACTGTGAGGCGCTAATGGCTGCCCCGGCCAGGGGACGGCGGCTTGGTTTAATGACCCGTCAGCTTGACTAAACCAATGCCGCCGAAGTAAAGACCGATCACCGCGCCGGCGAGCAGGGATTGGGTCAGGGGATCGGTGGAAGGGGTCAAAATGGCCCCCGCGACGACCGCACCCAGGATGACGCGCGCCAGCCGGAGAGCATCTGTTGGGAGGAAACCAACCCTAACCCGCCCAGCAGCAGTTGGATGACGGGCACCTGAAAGGCCAGGCCCGTGCTAAACAGCAATAACAGCACAAATTCAAAATAGCGATCGATTGACCAAGCCTGTTCCACCACATCAGCACCATAGCTGATGAAAAACTTTAGGGCAGCGGGGATGAGGGCAACGTAGGCAAAACCAATGCCTAACCCAAACAGGATGCTCGACCCCAACACCACGGGCCCCAGCAGGCGGCGCTCCCGGCGAGTTAACCCCGGCAGGACGAATTGAATTATCTGATAGAGAATGAAGGGGCTGGCCAGGAGCAGGCCCCCGTAACCCGCCACTTTCAGCGAGACAAAGAAAAATTCCCCCGGCGCTAGCTGCAAAAATTTCACGCCCTGGGCCGGGGCTTCCAGCCATTTCACCAGGGGCCGCACCGCCACAAAACACAGGGCGATCGCCACTGCGCAGGCAATCAAAGAGACAAAAATCCGCTGGCGCAACTCTTCGAGGTGGTCGAACAGGGACATCTCGACTTCATCGGGAAGTTCGTCGAGGTAAGTCGTGTCGTCCTGGGGTTGGGTCGGCGTTTTCAGGTTGGTGGCAGCCATCGTTGGGGAGTTAGATCTAATGTTCATTGTAGCGATCGCCGCCGAAGCGACGGAAACGGGACTTACTGAACCCCCACGCTCCTGCCGTTGGTGCCAAAGATAATTTCCCCATCCCGCTCAAAGGGTTCCCAGCCCACCTCAAATCCTTGCTGCCAGGCGACCTTTCTGGCCTGGCGAAAGACGGCAAAGCTATCGGGGCGAACCAAAAAAGCTAAATAATCGGTTTGGGGGTTGAGGTCAGCCAGCAGGCGACTGTAGCCGGATTCGGCCTGGGTCAGGTCAGCAATGGCTTCTCCGGGAACGGCTTCCTTAAGCTGATAGCCAATGGCATCAAAATCTAGCACGTTAACGCGGTACGCAGCGGTTTCGATCTGGATATTTTTGAGCTTGGCAATTTTTCCGACAACACAGTCGTTGAAGGCGGCAATTTCCTCTCGGTATTCTTCATAGAAGTAATTGCCAAAGGTGTCAGGCACATTGGGTTGATGACACTGGGGTAAGGCAGCAATGGCGGCGTCAATTTTCTGGTTGGCTCCCTGAATATCGATATGGAAGAGTTGATTGCGGCGCAACTCAAAAAATCGGGGAAGTTTCTGACTGGCGGCTACCAGGGGCGTGCGCACAATCGTGCCGGCTTCCGCCGTTACCAACGCCACAAATAACCCCACAAACATCAAGACCCCAACGGTGTTGGTCAAAATATCCAGGAAAGAATCCAGATTCTGTTCGGGATGAAGCGTCTGTCGCGATCGCCTGCGTCTCATGGCTAGTTTGTCGGTGAGGATTGAATTTTTAACGTCCAGTCGCTATCGATGGGTTCGTAGCCGATATCAATGCCGCGGGACTCAATTTGTCGCCGGACGCGATCGAAGATTTCCACCCCTTCGGGTCGGACGGCCACAATCAAATATTGGGCGTCTTTGGCTTGTTCGACCTGGCTGAGTAAGGTTGCCAGGGCAGAATTGGGTCGCTCTAAATCCTCCGTGAGAACCAGGGTTTGGCTGGGATAGATAATCACCCCATTTTGCCTGACTTCTAAATAACGGGGCAGTTTGCTTTGATTTTCTCCCTGCTCCGTTTTGGCAATAATGGTAATTTGCTTTTGTTCTTGGGGTGTTTGGGTAGAAATTACAATAATGAGCAGAATCAGCGTGCCGATGGTACAGGACAACACCGAAAGAAAGGGAAATAATTCAACCTGGGCCGTCGCCCGCGATCGCAAAGCACGCCGCCGCATGATGCACTCCTGGAATCTATGATTCTTGCTCGACCACAATAAAGCGCCGCTGTTTTTTCAATTCGTTGAGTAGTGGTTGCAGTTGGTTCAAGGTTCCGCGCAGCTCGACCAGAGCCTGTTCCACCTGAGCGGCTTTCTCCAGGGAGCGAAAACTCTCATCCAGACTGGCCTGCAAGCGGGCAAATTCCGTGACCTTTGCCGTGGTTACTTCTAGGGTCGCGATGCGATTCTCCAGGGCTTACGCTCCCTTCTCCAGTTGCTGGCTGATAGTTTCACCCTGGCTGGTTAAATTCAGGGCAATGCTCTGGTGACTGGCTTTCACCTGGTTGGCGAATTGTTGAATGTCCAGCACCAATTTTTGATAGAGTTCCGGTTGCTTAGCTAGCACGGCGAGAAACTGTTGGCGGTCTTGGGCAGCGGCCTCAGTAACGGCCTGGAGTTGGGCGACCAGTTGCGACCCGATGCCCTGTAATTGTCCTACCTCGGCCACAAAAGCGGCGGTAAGCTGTGCCGCAGCGGTGTGGGCATATTCTCGCGCTGGTTCGATCAGGGTTTCGGGGGTGGGAAAGCGCTCTCTGACGACCTCATCGACAATCTCCAACAAAACGTCCTTGTCGAGGAGGTCGCTCTTGGCCTTGCCTTTGAGGCGGGGGAGTAACTTATCGTTGATATAAATATCGGTGGCGAGCAGCAGGCGGGTTTCAAATCGTTCCACCAAAACCAGGGGAATCATCACCGCTACGCTGAGCAACAGGGCGAGAAAGGTGGTATCGAAGGCCGTTGCTAGGCCGCTGGTGACAACGCCAATGCCTTCTTTAATTTGATCGATTTCGCCTGCCCCTTCCAGGAAGCTGGAAAAGCCATTGACCGCTTGGGAAATGCCGATGACCGTACCAATAAAGCCCAGGAGGGGAATGGCCCACACCAAAATTCTCGGCAGGGCATAGGCCGTCTCTGAGGCACTGGCATAAAATGAGGCGTCATCGAGGGCCATTTCAGTGGCAATTTGGCGATCGCCGGAGAGGCGATAGGCTGCCAGCACGCGATTGCAGCGATTGGCCAGCAGGCTTCTCTCGGTGACGAGGCTTTTTTGCAGGTTAATGAGGGCTTGAGAATTAGGTTCGCTCAAGGCGATCTGTTCGGGAATCCAGGCTTTACGCAAGGTCGCTGCTTCCACCAAGAGTTTGAAGGCTTTCAGCAGGATAAAAACCAAGACCAGGCTTGCCAGAAACATTGCGGCCGGTTGGGTAAAGCCGCGCTCGAACAGGAGCGTCCGCACAAAGGTGGCTTCTGCCGAGGCGATGGCCAAATAGATACCCAGGGTCAGGAATACCGCTAGAATCAGCAACCAAAGGGATCGACATCCAATTCCTTGCGATCCTTTCGCGAATTTGCACTTAATGCCATAAAACGTCCTGGGGAGAGCAAGGTAAAGACGGCATGGTTTGGACAGCGCTGGCGGCCCGGGGCAGCGGCGCCATGCTTTCCTACCCACTATAACCACTCCCCTGCGGCTCAGGATCGCCCCGCTCAACTGGGTTTATTTTGGCCACGGGCCTGGGATTGACCCCAATCCCTCCCCCCAGGCGATCTTCTTAGATTTTTTTTATAAAGCCCTGGTAGTTTCTGCTACAATCATTGCCTAGAAATCAGGCAATCTGCGAAGTTGGGAACGCGCAGGCTTAGATTTCCTGACCAGACAACAACCATAAGCGTTTGCGCCGGTGCTAGCACCGGCCTTTTTTTGGGAAATTGCGCTGGGAAGAGACAAGATCCTACAAACGACAGAGGCGATCGCCGTTCAACTGGGGCTAAAATCCTCCCTGCAAAGGTTTTAAAAAGCCATCTTCTCTGGTATTTCTAGATATAAAGTTCAAACTAGAGGAAAAGCGCTATGGCTTCTACTTCCCCCGCCAAGAACCGTCCCGTGCCCCAAAGCGGTAACCCACCCTATCCCTATCGCACTCTCTGGGCCGGGCTGCTGTTAGCGGGCAACATTCTCATTGCGGCTGTTTATTTCCATTTGGTTAATCCCAAC
>JAAUTE010000077.1 GCA_012031815.1 Chloroflexaceae bacterium | reverse complement strand
TTACGGCAGTATCCGGTGTACAGAACCCGTAGGTCAAGAAAGTAACTTCGAGTTTGCTTAATCATCTGGGCAATTAAATAGTTGCTCAAGGCGTTAGGAACTAGCGTCTTCAAGCGCGGATAGGAAACCTCTACTTGATGAGCCTTCACCGGACTCAAATAGCAAGTTTGCTAGATGAGGCGCTAAAAGCACGATTTGCTTTTCTGAGTTTTGGAAACTCCAATCTCAGCGAAGCGGATTGGAGTAGTTCATAAGCGCAGTTTAGCGAAGCGGGCAAGAGGGTTGGGGTTCCAGGGCCAGCTTGGGATAGGGAACCCGCTGGTGATTGAATTGCTGCCAGACGCGCACGAAAACTTCCGCAATTTTGGGTAGTTCCTCATAGCGCAAGCCGCTATCAGCCAGTTGACCCTCTCGCCAGCGGGCCTTAAAAATTTTCTGCACCGTGAGCAGCGCAATGTCCGGGGATGCCTCCTTAAGAGAGCGCAAGGCAGCCTCGCAGCCATCCGCTAGCATGACAATTCCCGTTTCTCGACATTGGGGAATGGGGCCGTCGTAGCGAAAGTCCGACTCATTCAGGGTCTTACCTTCCTGTTCCGCTCGGTGTTTGCCCTGGAAATAGAAGTAAGAAATTAGCAACGTCCCTTGGTGTTCGGGAATAAATTGTTGAATGGCTTTGGGGAGTCCGTATTTTCGGGCCATAACTAGTCCGGCACTCACATGCTTTTTGATAATTTGAGCGCTTTTCCAGGGGTCATTGATGCGGTCGTGCTTGTTGGGGCCGCCCATCTGATTTTCGATGAACCCCAGGGGATCGTGCAATTTACCAATATCGTGGTATAAGGTTCCCGCTCGCACCAATTCAACGTTGGCGTGGAGTTCTCTCGCTGCGGCCTCTGCCAGGGATGCCACAAACAGGGTGTGTTGAAAGGTTCCCGGCGCTTCCAAGGCCAGGCGTTTTAGCAAGGGGCGGTTGGGGTTAGAAAGTTCCGCCAAGCGAATGGGGGTTACCAAATCGAATAATCGCTCTAGATAGGGCGAAATTCCCATCGCCACCACGCTCCAGGCGATCGCGCTCAGTCCGTAGGTGATAGCTCCCGGCAGCACGGCCCAGATCACGGCTCCCGCCGAGGCGCTGAAGATAAGATTGACGATGAGATAAGTACTGCCCTGTACTAGTCCAGCGGCTACCCCCAGCAGAGAAAGATCGTCCCGACAGCGCAAGCGTCCTGCCAAGGCGGCTGCTAAAAGACCCCCGGCGGCATTAGCAATCAAATAATCCCAACTGCCCGGCCCCACGGCAAAAGCAACGAGTCCGGATAACAGTCCCACTTGGGCGATCGCCAAGGCGGGACTGTAAAAACTGCTGGTCAGTAGGGCGATCGCGGGCAAATCCACATAGCGAGGGCCGCCCAATAGTGCTAGAACAGGCGCACTTAAACTCATTAAGCACAGGAGGAGTTGATCGCGCTGGCGCAGGGGCTGCCAATTGTAAGCGGCGACCAAAGCCAAAATGCCCACCGATAGACTAACCAGCAGTGCCGCCAGGCCCAACCCCGGCCAGTGAATGCCACGCCGACTCAAGCCAAAGCCGTCTAACAAAACAAAATCTGCCTGGGTAATGGCTTCCCCGGCAGCAACGATCGCCTCCCCTTGGGCAATCTCGACCACGACGGGTTCCACCGCTTGAGCGGCTTGGGCGGCCCGTTGTTTGGTCTGTTCCTTGTCTTCAATGAGGTTGGGGCGCAGAACGTTAAGCAAAAAGTCGCTGGCCAGGGGTTTACTGGCCGGGGGAAGGGAATCGAGCTGAATGGCTACCGCGGCTTCGATCAGGTGGGGCGGCAGGCCAGGAGCAATCCCTTGGAGGAGCATGCGATCGCTGGCTTGTTGCAGTGCTGTTTGGGTTTGCTGCCAGGTCACCTCATCCCAGAACAGTACTTGGGGCCAAGTGGCGGCTGAGGAATTGGGGATTGGTGGGGAGTTGTTGGAGAGCCTGTTGGTAATTCGCCCGCGATCGCGTCAGGTTGCTTGCCAACGTTGCGGCGCTGCTGGCGGAAACTTGCTGGCGATAGCGTTGCAGTTCGCGGGCGGCGGCCTGGCCAGAGAGACTCAAGGGAGCGAGAGCCGGGACGCCTCCCCGTAAAATCTCCTGGAACACCTGCCATTCATCCTCTGGAGAACTCCGCAAATACTGCTGCGATCGCAAGGAGAGACGGGCCGGGGCAATGAGGGGAAAGTCTCCGGCCAGGTCTCTGGCACCCTGGACTTGAGCGATAAAACGGGAAATTTCCTGGTGAACTTGCTGCCCAATCTGGTCATCGTGCTTGAGAACTGGAATAGTCCCTGTTTGGATGGCTTTGCGCTTTTCTTCGGTGGTTCTACGGTCTTCAAAGCTGCCGTCGCGGGGTGCAACGATGGGCGTACTGACAACGGTTCCCACATTCAATTGGGGCTGATTGTAAAACCGATAGCCAATGGCCCCTGTGAGAATAATGACCGATAGCACCACCATCAAGGAGGGATAAGGAGAAAGACTGGGTTTGCGCCGCCGCGGTCGCAATACCGCGCGACCCTGGCCGGAACTAACGGCAATAAACCGCTGGGACACTAAGCGCCAAGGACGAACCCAGGACGTTATTCGACGCCATTTTGTCAGTCGCGCAAGTAAAGCCGGGGTTTTCATAAAGGGATGAGGGCTAGGAGTCGCAACTCGTTAAGCAGAACAAAATGGAAATAACGCCAAAAAATTACGGAGGACTTGAGAGCTGTTTGGATAACTAAGTTCCATAGTTTACTCTTTTTACCTTAGGAGACTAGATAGAAATCGTTAATCTTCCCGCGAAATAATTCGCAGGGACGAACGGGCCTGGAGAATTCCCGGTGCGGCGATCGCTATGTCCGAAGGGAGGGATTGGCCGGGGAGCATACCCGCCCACTGAGCAAACAGCCGCTCGGCCAGATGCCAGGTTTCTGGGTTGGTAACGCGCCGCCAGCCGTAGGGAATGGCGCTCCAGCCGTTGTTGGCTCCGGCGATCGCTCCCGCTAAAACAGCGGTTAGGGAAGATAGGCGGCGGGCGCGACGGACGGTTAGGTAAAAATCTGTCGGGGTGGCGGTAAAGCAGTAGAGGGCCAGGGCGAGGGGGCACTGCCGCGGTCGAGGCGGGTTACTTGCCCGGCTAGTTGAGTGAGGCTGGTTCCTTTGTGTAAACCCGTTTGTAGTAATTCTAGCTGTACTTGTAGGGGAATGGCGGCGCTGGCCAGAGAAGCGCTCAGCTCCCCCAAGGCAGCCATTGTAAATTGGTTGCGCAATACCAATGACAGGGCCTGACCCCAAGCTAATACCGCCGCCGCCGACTGATCCGGTCGCAGCCAAAAGGTAGCGGCTTGCTCCAGTTTTTCCCCGCGCAACCGACGGCTGTCGTGATAAAACAGGGCCAAAGGTAGGGTGGCGATCGCGGCTTCGCTGGCGGTGGCCGACTGCTGCCAACTCAAGTAAGCCTGAGCGGAGTAATCCTCCCCTTGCCTGAGCGGGAGAGCAGCTGGCTGGCCGCGACCCAAAGCGATCGCACTCTGGCGACTAATTTCCCACCAAGGCGACAGTTCAGACGCAATTTCCCCTTCAGAACCAAGCAACGCTCCCTGAAAGCCGCTGAGCAGTGAATAGCGCATAGTCAATGGGTCATTCCTATCGATCCCTCAAAAGCCAAAGCAGCTCCTCAACCACTCCATAAACTGGCCGACTCTCTGGTCATGGTAGTGCAAAATCTGGCTAGGCAACCGAAGCAGTTGAAACGGCTGGGGTCGTGGCTTGACGCAGTTTTTCTACCCATCCTTGGAGGTGAGCGAATCCCAGACGATAGCTGAGGGGATGGGCAATCAGTTGGGCTGAGCTTTCAAATAAAACGTCAATTTCCTGGAGATTATTGTCTTTGAGGGTGCGCCCCGTGGAAACTAAGTCCACGATCGCCTCGGACATGCCAGTGAGGGGCCCTAGCTCCACCGAACCGTAGAGCGGCACAATTTCCACAGGTAAATTTAAGCTATAGAAATATTCTTGGGCGCAATGGACGAATTTCGAGGCGACTTTGCCATGAGGGGGCAAATTCAGGGAGCTAGTATAGTTTTTGTGCAGGTAGTCTTCTTGCCGCACGGCGACCGAGAGGCGACAGCGACCAAATTTCAGGTCAGCAAGATGGGCAACTTGGGGTTGTTTTTCCCGCAACACATCGTAGCCGACAATTCCTAACTGGGCCTGGCCGTACTCTACATACACCGGCACGTCCTGGGCCCGCACCAGCAGAGCTTGAGCGGTCTGGGTTGGCTCAGGAATTTGCAGTTGGCGGTTTTTGGCATCGAGAAAAGCACTAAAATCCCAGCCAATTTTTTGAAACAGCGCAATACTATCGTTTAAAAGCGCCCCTTTGGGCAAGGCAACGGTAATCATGGGTTTTATCGGCAATACCGGCATCAATTCTGGCAAGCCCGCTCCCCATCCTAGCAGGACTTGTCCCGGCCTGGCCAGCATCCGCGATCGCCAACCAGAGCAGGAATTTCCCCCTTCCGTCACAGGTTCCCTGCCCCGACCCTCCTGGAACGAGTTCCAGGAGGAACGCGGGGTGCATTCCGCACCGTTCAACGACTGGGCTTGCCTGTGACCGCATTCCGTGGTCACAATAAAAGCAACCCAACCCTTGATAGCGGCAAGCTTCCCTGGCGATCGCCATGCGAATTTTACTGGTCGATGATGAAGCCGAATTAACCGACCCCTTGAGCCAGCTTTTAGCGCGGGAAGGCTACCAGATTGATGTGGCTGGCGACGGGCCGGCGGGGATAGCCCTGGCGTTGCAATCCCCTTACGACCTGCTCATTTTGGACTGGATGCTGCCCCACCTGGGAGGCGTCCAACTCTGTCAGCAGCTCCGGGCCCGAGGGCAGGGAATGCCAGTGCTGTTTCTAACCGCGAAGGACACCGTAGACGACCGGGTTGCCGGACTGGATGCCGGAGCTGACGATTATTTGGTCAAACCCTTTGAGCTGCGGGAATTGCTGGCCAGGGTGCGGGCCCTACTGCGGCGATCGGGATTGGAGGGCGGCGCGATCGCCAGTCGCTTGCGGGTGGCGGATCTCGAACTGGATAGCGACAATCAGGTAGCCTATCGCCAGGGGCGAACCATTGACCTCTCAGACAAGGAAGCCAGGTTGCTGGGCTATTTTATGCGCCATCCCGGACAACTGTTGACCCATCAGGAAATTCAAACCCAGCTCTGGCCAGAAGAAGAAAAGCCGAGCAGTAACGTCCTGGCTGCCCTGGTTCGGCTGCTGCGCCGTAAAATCGAAGCTCCTGGCGAGGCATCCTTAATTCACACCGTCTACGGCAAAGGCTACCGTTTTGGAGATTGAGGGCTTCGCCGAGATGAGCCGATCGCGAGACAGGGGAGGAAACGACAAGCATTACCCCATCAATGTTCTCAAATATAGCTCCTGGAGCAGATTCCCTCGAAAATAACCGCCGTTGAACTGCCGCAAACCAAGCTTCAATCGTGACAACCCAAACGCGATCTGCCTAGCCTGAAACCAGGTTAAACATTGATGGCTTGGGGCGAAGCGAGAAATTCTTCGATCTTGTCTTTGAGGACGGGGGGGCTAAAGAGATCCCCTTGCATGTATTCGCACTGGAGGCGGCGCAGCATGGCCACTTGCTCTGGCGCGTTTACCCCTTCCGCGATCGCCCGCAAATTGAATCCCCGGCTGAGGGCGATCACAGCGGTAACAATCGCCACATCCTGGGGCGAGGTCGCAAGATTTTGAATAAAGGACGCATTAATTTTCAGTCCGTCGAAGGGCAGCTTCTTGAGGTCATGGAAGGATGAAGGAGCTGCCCCAAAGTCAGACATGACCAAATAGACCCCTTTTTCCCGCAACTGCCACAGGGTTTGACGGGCCGCCTTGACTTCTCTCATGGCCGCGATCGCCGGAATTTCCAACTCCAGCCACTGGGGGTCAAGGCCCGTCTGCACCAGTGCCTGAGAAACAATGGCAACCAAACTGGACATCTGGAACTGCTGGGGGGTCAACTCCACGGCAATTCGCACCGTGGGCAACCCGGCCTCCTGCCAAATCCGATTCTGCCGACAAGCGCCCTGCAACTGCCAGCGCGTCATCTGGTACATCAAGCCCGTTTCCTCGGCGGCAGCCATCAGTTGGGCCGGTTCCAGATCTGCTAGTTCGGGCCGCTGCCAGCGGAGATAGACTTCCATGCCGCTGAGCTTGCCCGTGCGGACATTGATCTGGGGCTGATAATACAAGTCAAAGGATTCTTGCTCAAAGGCTTGCTTGAGCAGGGACTCCAGGCGCAACTGCTCTGGGGATTTAGCGCTGGCTCCGGCGGTGGTGTAGAGATCCGGGCTGGGCGTAGCGGTTTGGCGGGCCAAGACGGCTTCTGCCTTGGTCAGCAGGGCTTGGGGGGTTTGACCGTCTTGGGGATAGACCGCGACCCCAATGCGACTGTTGATCTGAAGCTGGCCGCCTTCCACGGACAAGGGCCGCTTGAGGGCTGCGAGCAACCGCTGACAAACCGTCGCAATGTCTTTAACCGTAGTCAACCCCGGCAGGACAATGCCAAGGCGATCGCCTTGGTAACGAGCAATAGTATCGCCCCGACGCAGGCACAAATGGAGGCGTTGGGCCAGGTCTTGCAGCAGGCGATCACCCACCTCAGTGCCAAAAGTGTCTTTAACCATCTCAAAGCGGTCGAGATCCACCAGAAGCATGGTCACCAAACGCCCCTGGATTTGGGCCAAGGCAATGGCCGTCGCTAGCTGTTCGTCAAAGCGTTTTTGATCCGGCAAACTCAGGAGGGGTTGAGTCGGCAGGATGTCTACGTCTTCGCCCTCTGGCTCCGGAAACTGGGAAACATTGAGCTGGCGAACCACAAAACACAACAGTTGTTGCTCACCGTAGGCAATCAGACTAATCCCTGCCTCCACCGCCACAAAAGACCCGTTTTTACTGCGGTGAATCAATTCGCTGACAAATCCTTCTTGGCTCGCCTGCAAACGACCTAGTTGGCTGTCCAGTTGTTCCTGCTCTAGAGCGATGATATCGTAGAGGGTCAGATTCTCTAGGTCTTCTGACTTGTAGCCAAGCAGTTGACAATAGGCGGAATTGGCTTCCAGAATGCCTTTGGACTGAGCATCTGCAAGTAGCAATCCCTGGGAAATTTGCTCAATGACAATACGATAGCGGGTTTCAGCGGCTTTCCGCCTGGTAAAATCAAATAAATAACTTCTTATGCGTTGATTTTCGACCAAATAATGGACGTATTGCTCATAAATCTCCTCCCCGATGCGAATTTCCCGCACAAACAAATTTCCTTGCTGGTTGTGCCGCTCGTTGAGCAATCCGCTTAAAACGGGGTGATTGAGTTTTTCTTGGTAGATAAGCGTGAATTTCAAGGCGGCTGCCGGGTTAAGATAAGTGACGTTCCCTTCCCAGTCAATTTCTACGATGGGACTGGGACTTAATTCCGGAAATGAAGCCAGCCCAAGCAATTCCTCTTGGGTGAGTTGTTCTATCTCGCGGGTCGAGGTTTGAGTTCGCTCAGCTCCATCAATGGCGTCTAGATGGGTAATGGCACTGCCAGCGTTGGCCAGTCGCAGTCGTTCAATTTCGGCGCGATCGCTGAGCAGGTGATAGCTGGCTTTAACGTTACCGCCGAAGCAAATCAAGTCACCGTGCTGAAGTTCCCGCTCCAAAGAAGGACGGCCGTTGACCGTAATCCCGTTGGTGCTGCGCTTGCCTTCCAAATTGCCGTCAACTATGACGTAGGCGAGCTGGCCGTTTTTGGTATCGGCATTTTTGCGGATAGTCGCGTGATGGCGAGACACTTGCTGGTCATAGATGACAATTGAGCTGTTAGAATCGCGACCAATCGTATAAGTATCGCTCTCAAGCGTAATAATGCGCCTAGCTTTGCGGTCTTCGACGACCAAAACGTGACGAAATGACTGCTGTTTGTCCATCGACGCTGACATACTATTGCCCTAACCCGAAGCCGTCTCCCAGCATTTATACTCCCAGTATTCCCTCTCTTTTTTACAAACTAACGGAGTTCGTTGAGCAATTGCCCCAAAGAATTTTATTGAATCATGTAATCCTAGCAATTGGTTACAAGTTCTTGCCCCTAGAACCGCTCCAAGCAACGCAGATCTTCTTGAATTTGTAGCCATAGGGAACGGTTGTGGGGATCGGTTTGGAGGGCTTTTTTGAGATAGGAACGGGCTTTCTCCCGCTGGCCCGCTCCCAGTAATTGCCGCCCCCACTGCTGATAGGTAATGGCTTGCCACTGGCGCACCTCTAAATCCTGGGGCAGGCGCTGGGCTAGTCCTTCCATCAGGACTGTGGCTCTGGCATAGCGCTGTGATCGCAAAAGTTGCTGAAGCTGTTGATAGGCACTCCATTTGAGCTGCTGGTCATCGACGGAACTGTCCGTAACGCTCCAGCTTTCGTCGGTGACCTTGATGGGGCGGGCCGCTGCTGGCTCATTCAAGGAGAGGTTGGCGGTTCCGGCTTGGGCCGCTTGCAGCAAGCGTTGATAAGCTTGATTAATCGAGGCAAATTTGGCTGCGGCTCCCCGGCCCGCATTGAGATCGGGATGGTACTGCCGGGCTAGCCGCCGATAGGCCGCTTTAATGTCTGAAGGGGATGCAGCAGCCGTTAGCCCCAACAAGCGGTAGCAATCCTCAAGATTTATCACCCTGCCAGCCCACCCCCTTGGAATATTTTTTAACAGTAAAGGATTTATTGGCTAAAAACAAGCACTTTAACCAGGTTTTCAGCCTTTCCACCTCTGCCGTCAAGCCTCTCCCTTCCCTCGGGAACAACCACCAGGGAAAAAGTATCCCTTTTTCAGGCGTCGGCGGAGGCGATCGCCGTTAGCCGTTAGTGTGGTTGTCCGAGTTGAATTGCTGAACCTAGTGGGGGGAAGCAGCGACCCGAAATGCAAAAATTGCGCCCTAGCCGGGGAGTTTTTGGTCTAGCAATTCGTTGGTCAGTTTGGGGTCGGCCCGCCCGCCGGTTTTTTTCATCATTTGACCGACAAAAAAGCCTTTGAGCTTGGTTTTTCCGGCGCGGAACTTTTCTAATTCGCTGGGATGGGCTGCCATCAGCTCGTCAATCAGGGCTTCTAGCTCCGCTGGGTTGGAAAGCTGGGTTAAACCTTTACTTTCCACTAAAGCTTTAGCAGAACCGCCGTTTTCCAGCAGCTCTGGCAGTAAATCCTTGGCAATTTTGCCGCTGATGGTGTCTTGCTCAATTAATTCCACCAATTCAGCCAGCATCGAGGGTTTGAGGGCGAGTTCGGTGATGCTCAGGCGGTTGGCGTTGAGGTAGGCAGCAATGTCCTGGGTAACCCAATTGGCGATCGCTTTGGGGTTAACGCCTGTGGCTAGAGCTGCGTCAAAATATTCGGCAACGTCGCGATCGTCGGCTAGCACCCGCGCATCGTAAGCGGAAAGTCCCGATTCCTTTTCGTAGCGCGATCGCTTGTGGGCAGGCAGTTCCGGTAGCTCGGTGCGCCACAGTTCTAGCTGTTGGGGAGACACTTCAATGGGAGGCAGATCCGGTTCTGGAAAGTAGCGGTAATCGCTGGAGCCTTCCTTGACGCGCATGCTGATGGTGCGCTGGCTCCCTTCTTCCCACAGCCGCGTTTCTTGAATGATCTTCTCCCCCCGCTCTAGGGCCGCAATTTGCCGCTCGATTTCGTATTCAATGGCTCGCTGGATGGCGTTAAAAGAGTTCATATTCTTGATCTCCACCTTGACGCCAAATTTGGCTTGACCCACGGGGCGCACCGACACGTTGACGTCACAGCGCAGGGAACCTTCTTGCATATTGCCGTCGCTGATGCCGAGATAGCGCACAATTCGGCGCAATTCCTGGGCATATTCCGCCGCTTCCCGGCCCGATCGCAAATCCGGCTCCGAGACAATTTCCAGCAGGGGAACCCCAGCCCGATTGAAATCTACGAGAGAATAGGTCGAACCCGCCAGGCGATCGCTCCCGGCATGAACCAGCTTGCCCGCATCTTCTTCCATGTGCAGGCGGGTAATGCCAATAGTTTTCCGTTGGGGTTCGCTATTGGGCTTGTCGGCGATTTCAATTTCCAGAAATCCATGCTCAGCGATGGGCAGGTCATACTGGGAAATCTGATAATTCTTCGGCAGATCGGGATAAAAATACTGCTTTCGGTCAAATTTACTATAGGGGGCAATGGAGCAGTTTAGGGCCAATCCGGCTTTTACCGCATATTCCAGGACTTTTTCGTTGAGAACCGGCAATACCCCCGGAAAGCCCAGACAAATAGGCGTGATGTTGGTGTTGGGCGGCCCCAAAGGTCGTTGCCGCCGGACTAAAAATTTTGGTTTGGGTGTTGAGTTGACAGTGGGTTTCTAGCCCAATTACCGCTTCATACTCGGTTTTAACAGAAACAGCAGCCATAGACGCAAGCGCAGGATAAGCAGTCAGGATTGACCCCATTGTAGTCTCTAAGGCCGCCCGCTGACGGCGTGATCGCCCCTAGGAGTTGCTCTTTCCCCAGACGGATTTTGTGAAGATTTCTTGACCGGGAATTGGCGAAACGGTAAAAATAGATACAGAATATAGAAAAGAGATTGTAACGAAGAGCTTGCCTTGGCGAGCCAGCTCATAGAGAGGTTCGGAATTATGAAATTGTCTTTTTTAGGTGCCCACTACGAATATCAGCCCCCCGTGGTTGAAGTCAGTGAAGGGGAAGTCGGCGGAACCTATCGCGGGAAGCCCTGGAAAACCCATAGCGTCAAAGTTCATCAGCGCCACCAGCACCGCCCCGCCCAGCTAACCTATCGCGGCGTTCCCTACCAGCATTAATCCGCTTTAATCTTCCACTACTGCCATGAAATTATCTCGTTCCAGCCTCAATTACACAGAAAAGCCAGCCATTCTGGAAGGTATGGCCCAGGAAATTGGTGCTAGGTATGGGGGACGGCGGTGGAGCTATCGCTATCCTCGCCATATCCCCCATTTCCAGCCTCCTTTGCCCCTTCAGGAGCGAGAAATTGCGCTTCAGCCCTTTGACCGCGCTGTTCAGCTGAAACACTGTCCCTGCGGCCAGGACTGTCCCGGCTATTGCTGCCGCCTGCCAGGTCAGGCGATGGCGCTACCCGCTAGACAAGCCGCCCAAGCCCACCTGGAGAATATTCGTGCCAACCTCGAACGCCGCCTTCGGGTCGCTAAAGCCAGAGCGATCGCAGTTTGGTGGCGCTGTTAGAGGAAGAATTTCAGTCCCTGGTCATCGGCGCTTAGGAAAGGCGGGTCTGCCGCCGAGTAGCTCTTTAAATTAAAGGCTTAAGGCTTGGCGTCCAGCTTACTCAGTTGGGCGTTTTGCCCATGGGGGCGTCCCCACAGGGCCAGACCGCCGCCCCGACCCCTGGCAGCAATGATGTCCGGCTCAATGAGAAAATAGGAAAAAAAATGCCTGTTCCCCGCAGGCTTTGCTGATAAAAGGCTTGTAATTGCCTGCTTCCCCCGCGAATATTTCCCTGAAACAAGGCGGCATTAAACAACTTGATTTCTAAGTTGAGAAAATCAAAGGCCACAATGGTTTTGACGGGGTAAAACTTGGCGGGGCCTGAGACCAACAACCGCAGCGCGCCAAGCTGCACCGAATTTTCCACCTTTGCCTCGCTAGTTGGGGAATTTTGATAAAAAATCTGGATTTTTAGCCAAGAAGGAAGATAGCGTCCCGCGCCTAAAATAATGCCGCTCCGCTGGCGTGCTTTTTTCGTTCCGGTGAGAAAACACAACTGCCAAGGGCCAAAAATTTCCGAAAAATGGGGGGATGTTTTCAGTTGTTTACTGGCTTTTTCGGCTTGCAAAAGGGCTGCAACCACGTTTTTGCCTTGGGGACGCATCGGATTGCCGGAAATCGTGGCATGGGCGGCTTGCTTGAGATCTGCGAGATAATCCATTGCCTTATTTTAAATTTCTGCGTGCGCCATTGTGAAACTATTGGACGACTTTTGTCCGAGGATTTTCCCTGGCAAAGCTAGGGGGAGATCGTTTCTACCGGGTGCTAGCCGTGGAAAATGGCAGAATTTGCCGCTAGGGTTTTTGCGGAAATCCCTGAGAAAACTGCCTGGTTCCCCGACTTTTTTCCCTTGCGATCACCTGATCTTTGCTTACATTATAGGAGCAGTCCCCTTTTAACCCCATACCCTTTGCGGGCCCATGAGCGATTCTCCGCTGTGGCAGCAGAACTTCCAGCGCGAAATTGAAAACCAGACGAACACATTGATTTAAGCCGCGCTGCCCTCTGTTATGCCCAAGCTGAATACCCCAAACTGAACACTGACGCCTATCTCAACCGCTTGGCCGACATGGCCGAGGAATTGCGCGATCGCTTGCCCCCAACGCCCTACCCCCTAAAAATAATTCAGGGGATCAATCGTTACCTGTTTGAGGAATTGGGCTTTCACGGTAACGCCGAAGACTACTACGACCCGCGCAACAGCTATCTCAACGAAGTTCTGGAACGGCGCACGGGCATTCCCATTACCCTAGCCGTGGTTTATTTAGAACTGGCCCGACGCCTTAGCTTTGGCATGGTGGGGGTGGCCCTGCCGGGACATTTTCTGGTGCGTCCAAATTTTGCCGGGGCCGAAATTTTTGTCGATCCCTTTCACAGTGGCGAAATCCTCTTCGAGCAAGACTGTCAGCTTCGCCTGTCCCAGATTTTCGGTCAGGGAGTACATCTCGAGCCTCAGTGGCTAGTTCCAGCCAGCAAACGCCAAATTCTCGCCCGTTTGCTCACAAATCTTAAATACATTTACCTGAATCGCCAACAATTTGCTAAAACCCTCTCTCTGGTTGAGTTGATTTTGCAGATCTTTCCCGACCAACCCCAGGAAAGGCGCGATCGCGGTTTGCTGCTCTACCACCTAGAGCGCTGGGCCCAAGCCGCCCAGGATTTGGAATTTTACCTAACTCGCTCTCCCGACGCCCGCGATCGCGGCGCAATTTTTGAGATTCTCAGAAAGATCCAGAGTTAGCTGTGCCCTGCCTGATTGCTGAACTGAGGCGAGTGATTTTGCAGCGACTTGGGCAAGATAGTTAAAGAGATTTAGCGGGATTTTCCCCGCCACTGTCCGCCCCAGCCTTGAGCAACCCCTTCCCCTATTGGCAATTTCACTGAGGCAACTCCCTTGTTCATTACCGTTGTCATTCCTACCTACAATCGCTTGCCCATCTTGCAAAAATGCTTGCTTGCCCTAGAACAGCAGCAATTGCAGGATAGGAAAATTGACGGCTATGAAGTCCTGGTGGTTGATGATGGCTCCACCGATGGGACGCTCTCCTGGCTGACTGGCCGCCCACACCAGTTTCCCCACCTGAGAACCCTCTCCCAAGTTCATCAAGGCCCCGCTGCCGCCCGCAACCTCGGTGTCACTACCGCCCAGGGCGATACGGTAATCTTTATTGATAGCGATTTAGTCGTGGGTGAATCCTTTCTTCAAGCCCATGCCGACGCCCTCACTGCCGCTGCGGCCAAATTTGGCGATCGCGTATTTACCTACGGGCGGGTGATCAACACCTGTAATTTTGAGGAGCCTACCCAGGAGCCGTACAAACTCACGGACTTTTCGGCAGCTTATTTTGCTACAGGGAACGTCGCCATCGCTCGCCATTGGCTTCTAGAAGCCGGATTGTTCGACACGCGCTTTCACCTGTACGGTTGGGAAGACTTGGAATTGGGGGTGCGCCTCCAGCAACTGGGATTAAAGCTGATTAAATGTCCCCAGGCCGTGGGCTACCATTGGCATCCTCCCTTTAGCTTTGGCCGAGCTACCGGCTCTCATTGACAAAGAGAGGCAGCGGCCCGCATGGGCGTCCTGTTCTATCAAAAACATCCCACTCGGCGGGTCAGAATGATGATCCAACTTACCTGGCTCCATCGCCTCCTCTGGGGACTGCTCTCCGGCAACGGCACCCTGAATGAGCGTACCCTCTCGCCCCTATTGCGGTGGTTAATTGCGCGGGGAAAATCGCAATGGGCCCTGGAATTGTCGCGGATTTTTCTTAACTGGTACGGCGTTAAAACCGTTCACCGAGAGTTCAGGCATCAGCAGGCGATCGCAGCCAGCAATCACTAGATTTAAAGCAAAAATAACTTGTCATCTGGGGAATAAGCTGTTATTTTGACAGATGATTCCAAACAGAACCAAGCTTATAGCAACACAACAGATAACTGCTCACATAGGCTATCCCTCGTCGAGCTAGAGCAACTATTTCAAGGATTTATCGATTAAATCGGAGGTAATCATGGAGTTTTTGGCTGCTATTATTGGATTGATTGTTGGCGGTGCGATCGTTTTTTTTTCTTGGAGGACGCCAGCAAGGACAGAAAGACGAACAACTCAAACAGCTCCGGGGTAGCCTCGACCGCTCAGAGCAGGAATTTGAAGCTCGCAAACAAGAGCTAATCGCTTCACTCCAAGAGGAGTACCGCCAGCAAACAGGCCGTAGAATCCAAGCCCTAGACGAGCAGCACAAGGCAGAACTGGAAAATCTAGAGCAAACCTATCAGTATCGCCTGCAGGCCCTAGAGGCTCAACTTCAAGCCCAACCAGAACATCCCTTTTCCGGCGATGCCCAGACGATCGCCGACGGATACAAGGCTCGCATTCAGGAACTCGAAGCCCAGCTAGAGAACATTTCTCCGCAAATTGAAGCGATAGAGTCCCGCTATCAAGCCCATATTCAAGAACTCGAAGCCCAACTTCAGAGCGCGGCGGCAGTTCCCGATATCGCTGCCCTTGAGCAAGGCTATCAGAACCGCATTCAAGAG
>JAAUTE010000076.1 GCA_012031815.1 Chloroflexaceae bacterium | reverse complement strand
GTCCCGCCACTGCAACCTGAGGCCACTCCGATTAACTCTGAGGCTACTCCCCTTAAACCTGGGGTCACTCCGATTAATCCTGGGGCCACTCCGATTAATCCTGGGGCCACTCCGATTAATCCTGGGGCCACTCCCCTTAGACCTGGCGTTGGGTCTCGGAACTGGGTAACAACCGTTTGGGCAAAATGCGATCGCAAAAAACAAGGTTCCCGCCGCCACACAGAGAGGAACCGTCAGTAAATTTAACAAAGGAATACTCACCAGCCCCAGACAAACCAGGCCAAAACCCGCACTGGCCGGCAGGGTTCTGAGAACAATGCCCAGCTTTTGACGAAACCGCAGCCGCCGCCGCTCCAAAGGTGCATCCAGAAAATCTAAACAAACCAGTCCAGCAGTTAGAGAGAGCCAGCCCGCCGCCGTCGCGATCGCGCCGATGACAGGCACCAGATTTGCCAACAGTAACAGCAGCGCCACCGACCCAAACAGCACCAGCTTTTTCACCTCAAACAACAGCGATCGCCACACCTCTCGCCAACCATTTACCGCAACAATTTGTAAGTTGCCGGTGCGAACCAACTCCAACTGCTCGGATAGCCTGCCGTACCACAGCGATCCCACCAGCGTCCCCAAACTGCACCAACACAAACCCCACCGTCACCAATAACACGATTACCAACAGCGATCGCAACAGCCAACCAATCGCACCGGCTATTCCCGACCAAAAAACCCAGCCAGCCAGGTAAATTTGCCACCACTGCCCCCACCACTGCACTCAGCTCGTCCATCATGGCAGTAATTCCCTGCCAGCCCCACAACAACAACCCCCCATAAAGTGCGATCGCAACGATGGCGTTAACCAGAATGGGAACACCAAATATTGCCACAAGGGTGGTGTTTGCCGGAGAACCTGTAAGCGCTCTCAAGGGATAAGACGCCCCCGCCAAAAATCCAAATCCACCCAAAATACGACCCATAGCCGCGGCAGCCTCCCCTTAATTCCGAAGCGACCTACCGATACTACCGCTTTTTCGCCAGCTTAGGCAGCCAGCTCCCTTAAAATAATCGGGAGCGAATGGCGATCGCCCCATTATTTTGTCTAAATTCCACCTCTGGTTGCCGCTGCGATTAAATCGTCAGAAATAAACGCAATCGCTTAATGGCACGCCAAGTTCGCTCATCAACCACACCATCAGC
Organism: Chloroflexaceae bacterium; assembly: GCA_012031815.1. Taxonomy (GTDB): domain Bacteria; phylum Cyanobacteriota; class Cyanobacteriia; order Cyanobacteriales; family JAAUTE01; genus JAAUTE01. The sequence goes on along the minus strand of JAAUTE010000076.1, from coordinate 13,698 downwards.
ATTCATGCCAATTTGCTGTTGAAAAGCCCGAACCGCATTTTCCATCTCAGCGCCATAGTAACCATCAATGCCCAGAGAATAATGACCCAACGCCTGCAAAAATCGTTGTATTACCCTGACCGACTCGCCCTCACTACCGAGACGCAAAATCTCAGATTCACCCCAAACATCAACCAGGGTTGATGGCTTATATTGTCTGAATTTCAGGAAGTTCAGCATCTATCAGGCTCCTTTAGAGATTTCGCTCAGCGAATGAGCAGCAACCATCCGATTCTTCTAAAATTACTGGGTCTAGTCCCAATAAACTTCGCCAAATTGGCTGAATCCAGTAGTAGGATATTTGGGTCAACCAGCGGATATTGCGATCATCCCTGGGGTTGACGTACTTCATAACAAGTTTCGACTTAATGTCTCGGTCTTGGCCCCGTTTGTAGTTCGTGGAGAATGGCCTTAACCCAATCCAGCGCCGCCTCGACGGTCGCAACTACTTTGAGGCGATCGCCTGCCAGCCCCTGAAAAAAACAGGCTGCCTCCGGGGCATCAGCCAGCAAAATCACCTGTTTCCCCGCCTTAAGAGCCAACGCAATTTCCGAAGCCGTGCCCAAGCCCATACCGCAGGCGATCGTCACATCGGCAGTCAAAACGTTGATGTTATTACGAGCCTGGCCGAGATCCGTGACAATGGCAATATCCACCCCCTCCGCCGCTTCAGCCCCATCACCCCCCGGCAAAATACCAAGGGTTAAGCCCCCTGCGGCCTTCGCCCCTTGACTGGCCGCAGCCATGACTCCCGCTTGCCGGCCTCCTGTTAGTAAAACCCACCCCTGTTCCGCGATCGCCACCCCTAGCTGGTAAGCACGGCTCAAATCGAGCACTGTCGCCGTCTCTGCGGGCCCCATCACCCCAATCACTGACAGCCGACCTGCCATGCCTAAGCCAAATCCCAATACTTACAGGCGGCGTAGGCGAGGGTGACCACCCCAGTGGCGATCGCCGATTCGTCTACTTCAAAGCGGGGATGGTGGAGGGGATAGTTGGCACGTTCGGAATGGCCGACCCCTAGACGAAACATGCTGCCGGGGGCATGTTCCAAATACAGCGCAAAATCTTCCGCTCCCAGGGAAGGTTCCGGGATAATCTGCACCCGTTCTTGACCCCAGGCTTCCCGACAAGCTGATTCCAAGAGTTGGGTGAGAACTGCGTCATTTTGCACCGAGGGAACCCCGCGCCGATAGTTAAACTCGTAAGTTGCCCCGTAGGTCTGACAAATGCTAGCCACAATATTTTCAATCCAATGGGGCAGGTGGGCGTGGGTATCCGGATGCAGCGAGCGTACCGTTCCCGCTAGGCGCACGCGATCGGCAATGACATTGGGCGCACGGCCGCCGCTAATCTGGCCGATGGTCAGCACCAGCGGACGCAGGGGATTTTGGGTGCGGCTGATGGCTTGTTGCAGCGCCGTTACCACTTGAGCGGCAATCCAGATGGCATCAATGGCCTCGTGGGGCCGGGCCCCGTGACCCGACTCGCCCTGAATCAAAATTTCCAGATCGTCCGCCGCCGCCGTCAGTGCCCCGTAGCGAATCCCCACGCAGCGGGCAGGAATGTTGGGAAAAACATGCAGTCCCAAAATGGCGCTAACATCCCGCATCGCCCCATCTTGAATCATCCAGCTCGCTCCTTGGGAAATTTCTTCGGCGGGTTGGAAGAGGAAGCGGATTTTCCCTGGTAACTTCTGGGGCAGTTGGGAGAGCACCATGGCTGTTCCCAACCCGACCGTGGTGTGAACATCGTGGCCGCAAGCATGCATGACCCCCGGCTTACGGGAGGCAAACTCTACCGCGGTTGCTTCGGCGATCGGCAGTGCATCCATGTCCGTGCGGACTGCCAAGAGCCGGCCATCCTGACCCTGACCCTCCAGTTCGCCCACAACCCCGGTTTTGCCGATCGCCTCTTGAACCTGTAAGCCGCAAGACGACAGCACCCCTGCCACATAGGCCGCCGTTTGATACTCCTGTCCGCTCAGTTCGGGATGGGCATGGAGGTGACGCCGAATTTCCAGGAGTCGGGGGGCTAAGGTTTGGGCTAGATCTTTGATTTGAGTTAACATTTACCGAGTTCTCTCGCGGGGCACAACCGAATCGGGCAAGCTTTAATAAGATGTTAATGGATTTTTTGCCGATGCCTGGCCCAAGCAGATCGCCCTCAAGTCTCTCGATCCCTCTGTCTGCTGCCGTCAAACCGCTACACTAAACACAGCCCCATCCCTTGACTCAACGGTTTTTCACGAGGTTCTCCTATGTCCGTTCAGCTTGCAACCGTTGCAGCCCCCATCACTGCCCCCACCCTCGCTCCCGAACGGTCGAGTCAGGTTGTTCCCAAGACCTATCCCAACTATAAAGTGATCGTCCTCAACGATGACTTTAATACTTTCAAGCATGTGTCTGAATGCCTGATGAAATATATCCCTGGCATGACTAGCGATCGCGCCTGGGAGTTGACCCATCAAGTCCACAACGAAGGACAGGCTATTGTTTGGGTCGGGCCCCAGGAGCAGGCGGAGTTGTATCACCAGCAGTTGAGCCGGGCGGGTTTGACGATGGCTCCCTTAGAAGCGGCTTAATTATCTCTACAATGGGCTTTGGTAAGGTTTGGTCTTCCTATGAATCAACCAACGGGTGGCAGGCTGGTTTGGAATCACTCAACTCACATCCCTGGGTTAATCGGCCTTTTAGAAAAACTGATTGCCCGCGCTCCGGTGGAAACGGTGACGCCAGGGGCTTTGTCGCGGGCTAGGGGTCACTGCCCCCGGCTGACATTGCGCGTTTCCGTTCCCATTCGCGGCGGCTACAAACTGATTGCTCGCCAGGGAAAAACTGTCCAAGAAGTGTTTATAGTCACGGACTTAAGCCAAGAAGCCCTAGAGGCGGCCATTGCCGAAGTTTTGTAGGCGGTCGGTGAGCGATAGTCGGAACAAGCTGGCTCCGTAGTTGCTAATTTTTTCTAAGGTTTTAGGGGCGGGTTGGAAAAGAGCAACTATCCTAAAAAATCATGCCAAATATCGGCGTGTTCTTTCCTAGGAAGCGCGCTATGCTGAGCAAACAGCGCTATTTGGGGACGTAGCCAGGGCGATCATGGACGATCTCGAAAACTGCTATCGTATCTTGGAATTAGAGCCGGGTGCTTCCTTAGAAGACATCAATCAAGCTTATAAAGACCTGGCCTTTGTCTGGCATCCCGATCGCATTCCCGCTGACAATCCCCGATTGTTGCAGAAAGCGGTCTCTAAACTCAAGTCCCTCAACTATGCCCGCGATCGCTGCGGGCCCACAAACCCCATCGGCACCACGCTAAGCGCGAAACCGCTGCTTCCCCCCAGTACTACCGCAGCGCTCATCACTACGCCTATACGCGCCCCCCCAAAACCCCTCCCGCCCAACCCGCGACGCCCGTGGAGCATCCCCCAGTGGACAATTCTCCCCAGGGCAATTTCCAGGGGGCAAATTTGCGAGAGAAAGACCTTTCAGGACGAAATTTGCGGGGAGCCGATCTGAGCGGTGCGGATTTGAGCGATAGCTTCTTACATAATGTGATTTTGGAAGCAGCCAATCTCTCCAAAGCCAATTTGTTTCGAGCTAACCTCCTCCAGGCCAATTTGCGACGAGCTAACCTGCAAGAGGCAAATTTAATTGGAGCCGATCTCAGTGGGGCCGACCTGCGAGAGGCGGATTTAAGGGGAGCTACAATTAGCAAAGGCGAGAAAATCCTGGTCAAACTCACAGGAGCCAACCTGATGGGCGCAATCTTACCCGATGGCAGTATTTACGACTAGGCGGAACCATCGCCATTGACCTAACTGGAGCTGTCCCTGGTGAGTCTGAGTCTTCCCGGCGCGAGTTGTATCGCGATCGCGGCGGATTGGGGAGATCTCTTGTTTGGGATCAACTTATCTCCACCGGGGAACCCTGGGGCGATCGCAGCGTCATCATCGCCAATATCGGAAACTGGCGGCAATCTTGCCCCAAAAATACTAACCTGGGACAAAAATAGAACCGGACTCCCCTAGAATTGAGAAGACGAAATGGAGAATTTATAGGAGATGCTGAAGCAATCGCACAGATGACCCCAAACCGGCTTATCGGGAATTGCTAAAGAAAATTCCAGGCTATAGAGTAAATTGAGAAAAGCGTGAGTGTATGCTAAAGCACGAGTTGGTGTGAGGAGCTAATTGAATGAATCCCAGTGAATATGCCTTAGAGGTTCTTAAGCAAACCAGTCGGACATTTTACATTCCCATCAGTCGCCTACCGTCTGGCTTGCTAGAAGCGGTTGCCTCCGCCTATTTATGCATGCGCGCTATTGACGAAATTGAAGACCACCCAGACCTGGACAACCCCACAAAAGCCAAGCTATTGCGTTTGCTCAGCCTCAACCTGCAAGCGGCCGAGCCTGGTGCGAGCCTGGAACCCCTAGTTTATGGACTGGATGGGGTCAATGGACTCTACGGGCTGCCAGAGGTGACTCTCCAAATTGGGGACTGGGCGAATTTGGCCCCAGGGGCGATCGCGCCGAGAATTTGGGATGCGACGGCAGCCATGGCCGACAGAATGGCTTACTGGGCGGAAGTCAACTGGACAATCCGCAATGAAAGCGACCTCAATCGCTATACCTTTAGCGTGGCAGGCGCAGTGGGTCTGTTGCTCTCGGATCTTTGGGCTTGGTACGACGGCACTCAAACGAACCGGAGCCATGCCATTGGCTTTGGCCGCGGCCTGCAAACGGTGAATATTATCCGCAATCGCCGGGAAGACTGCGCGCGGGGCGCAGATTTTTCCCAGAGGGATGGACGGCTGCCCAGATGCAGCTTTACGCCCGTCGCAATCTGGCTCTGGCTGATTTGTATGTCAAGTCTTTGCCTGCTGGCCCGGCCCTGGATTTTTGTCAAATTCCCCTGACCCTGGCCTATGGAACCCTGGATGTGCTGGTGCTGGGTAAGGAAAAGCTGAGCCGCAGCGATGTGCTGGCCCTGGTTCAACAAGTAACTGGCTAGGGGGAAGGGGCAGAATCGCCGCCTTTGACCATTGTGGCAACGAAATGATGCAGTTACAGCGCTATTTCCAGTTTGGCAACAGCAGTCGCTCAATAGCTGCGTTTAAAGCCTGTTATCGGTGTTAAAGATCGCGATCGGTCGTTGGCTTAAAGAGGCGGGCGATCGCTTCTACTAAACCGTTTAAATTTTTCCAGGAGCCGCCGAGGAGCAGCAGAGTTCCGAGCAGGAGCAACAGGGTGCCGAGCAGCCCGTTTTTGTCGTAGAGAGCCAGTCCCGCAAACACAATGAAGTAGGGAGCGGCAATTTTATTAATGGTGTAGGCGCGCTCGATGGCAGGATCGGGTTCAGGAATGGAGGCGGGCCGGGCCGTGAGGGGAGGTTTAACCCGTCCGATCGCGGGGGGAGGAACGATGGGGGTTACATCGGGGGCTGGTGGCGGCTGAGGGGGTAAGGACTTCTCCGCAGACATAGATAATCCCTGAGTTGAGGACTTCATCACGATCCTGCCATAGTTTGGCAAGGAGCAGCGGGAAAGTCCCCGGTGCCTCGGAGGCGAACTCCGAGGCTGTCCCTTCCTCGCGGAGTGGAGAAAATTCTCGCTAAACTGAGGATCGCTGCGTTCTTTGGGATTCGCCGTGGCTGAACCGACCCTCGAAATTCAACAGCAAGTCGCTCAATTGCGACACCAACTGCAACAGGCGGCTTACGCTTACTACGTCCTCGACAATCCGGTGATGGAGGATGGGGTTTACGACCAGCTCTATCGCCAACTCCAAACCCTGGAAAGCCAATACCCCCGACTGATTACCCCCGACAGCCCCACCCAGCGGGTCGGCGATCGCCCGGCGGAGCAGTTTCCTTCGGTTCGCCACAACATTCCGCTCTACAGTTTAGAAAATGCCTTTAATTTGCAGGAATTGGCCGAGTGGCAGGAACGCTGGCGCCGGCAAGCCCCCGATGTCCAGGAGGCTGCCTATGTGTGCGAACTGAAAATTGACGGCAATGCCCTGGCCTTAACCTACGAAAACGGGATTTTAGTGCGGGGAGCGACCAGAGGCGATGGGGTGAGCGGGGAGGAGATTACCGCAAATGTCCGCACAATTCGCTCGATTCCCCTAAAATTAACCCTGGACTTTCCGCCGCCGCTCCTGGAAGTCCGAGGCGAAGCTTTTCTGCCCATTACTGAATTTGAGCGTCTTAATCAAGGCAAAATTGCCGCAGGCGAACCGCCCTTTGCCAATCCCCGCAATGCCGCCGCCGGAACCCTGCGCCAGTTAGATTCTCAGGTCGTCAGCCGCCGCCGCCTCCAGTTCTTCGCCTATACCCTCTATTTTTCCGGCAATAATCCCGAACATATCCTAAAAAGCCAGTGGGATGCCCTCAATCTCCTGCAACGGCTTGGCTTTCTCGTCAATCTCCATCGCCAGCGCTGTCCTTCCCTGGACGCCGTTCGGGCCTATTGTGAAACCTGGGATACCAAGCGTCACGAGCTGCCTTACATGACCGATGGGGTGGTGGTCAAGCTGGACGATTTCGCCTTGCAGCAGCGCCTCGGTTTTACCCAAAATTTCCCCGCTGGCGATCGCCCTCAAATATCCCGCCGAAGAAGCTCCGACCCGCATCAAGGAAATCATCGTTAACGTGGGCCGCACGGGCGCGGTGACGCCCATGGCCGTCATGGAACCCGTTCAGCTTGCGGGCACCACGGTGCAGCGGGCCACCCTGCACAACCGCGATCGCATTGCGGAGCTGGACATCCGCGAAGGAGATACGGCGATCGTTCGCAAAGCCGGCGAAATTATCCCGGAAGTGGTGCGCGTTCTCCTTGAATTGCGCCCTCCCGGAACCCAGCCCTACCAAATGCCCAGCCACTGTCCAGAATGCGGCCAGCCCCTCGTCCAGCCTGAAAGCGAAGCCGTCACTCGCTGCGTCAACAGCTCCTGTCCCGCCATCCTGCGCCAGCAATTGAGCCACTGGGCTTCCCGTGATGCCCTCGATATCCGGGGTTTAGGGGAGAAAATTGTGGCTTTGCTCCTGGAAAACGGGCTGGTTCATTCCATCGCCGACCTGTACCAGCTTCAGGTTGAAGCCGTCGCTGCCCTCGATCGCCTGGGCCACAAATCCGCCCAAAACCTGATCCGCGCGATCGCCCAATCCAAGGAGCAACCCTGGTCACGGGTGCTGTACGGACTGGGAATTCGCTATGTCGGCAGCGTTAATGCCAAATTACTGGCCCAAGCTTTTCCCAGCGCCGACCGACTCGCCCAAGCTGCCGTTGCCGATCTGCAAGCCGTCTATGGCATTGGCGAAGAAATTGCCTATTCCGTCCGCGATTGGTTTGCGACACCAGCCAACTTAACCCTGCTCGAACAGTTACAGGCCGCGGGAGTGCAGCTGGCTAGCGCAATGGAAGCCCCAGCCCCGCCCAGTTCAGCATCAGCCGCCCTTCGCGGCAAAACCTTGGTGCTGACCGGAACCCTGCCGACCCTGACCCGCGACGAAGCCAAACAACGTATTGAACGAGCCGGGGGCAAGGTAACCGCTTCCGTCAGTGCGAAAACCAGTTACGTGGTCGTTGGTGCTGAGGCCGGGTCAAAATTAGCCAAAGCCAGGGAATTAGGTATTTCTGAACTGAACGAAGCCCAGTTACAAGCCCTCTTGGAAAATCCCCAGCCCGATCGCTGATCGATTATCTGTTGCCGAGGAAGAGCCGATTCTTCTAGGATGGGGACTGACGAATCGGGAGCGCAACAACACCCTTATTCAGTCGAGACAACCGCCATGCCAGCCAAACGTATTTTGGTCATTGATGACGAAGAGGATATTCAAACGGTGGTTCGCATTGGCCTCAGTTTGCAAGGCTGGGAGGCAATCTCTGCGACTTCGGGAAAGCAAGGCATTGCCCTGGCCCTGGCCCTGCAACCCGACGCCATTCTCCTAGACATGATGATGCCAGTAATGGACGGACTCTCAACCCTGAAAGAACTGCGCTCCCATCCCGACGGCAAACATATTCCTGCCATTTTTCTGACCGCCCAAGCCGATGCCAGCGATCGCCAGCGCCTATACTTGGCGGGGAGCAGCGGAATTATTGCCAAACCCTTTGATGTCCTCACCCTGGCCGAGCAAGTCGCTCAAATCCTCAACTGGTCGCCATAAGCAGCTATTTCCCACCTATTTCCCAGGGGCGATCGCCAGCGGTAGTCCCCGCACTCTTCATATTTTTTAGCCAATTGCTACAATTCTTGAGCCCGCGTCGTAGGCGTAGCCGCTCCAAGGGAGCATCACCTCATAAGTTCTTCATAATTGCCCCTTACAGTGAAGATACTAGAACTGGGGAGACCGAAAAGATCCTATGAGTAACTGTCCATGCTGCTCGCATCCAATGCTGCGCCATGTCTGCCACAGAAAGGTTTACTGGTTCTGCCGTAACTGTTATCAAGAGATGCCAGATCTAACGGCCCTGCTGTTAGAAATTCGCTACAGCAAACCCTTACCCCAAATTCCCGTTAGCTCGTCATTGTATTCAACAGCCCGCTAGCATCTGCTAGAACCAGCTTACAACCTTTAAAAAGAACCCTATCACATTCGATTAAACCCAATCAAATTTTTGAAACTCTGAAGGGATGTAGCTTGCTACATCCTTTTGATTTTCTGTCGGGTTGACTCGGCGGCCCGCGATGACTAAATCGCGCTTGACCCCATCAAGTTCAGCCACTTGAGGAAGAAGGCCCCAGCGCTCAAATCCCTGTTTGCCAAACAATTGTAAGCTGGGTTGATTGTGGGCAAAAATTAGGGCAATTAAAGTTTCTAATTGCAGTTGTGGGCTTTTGGCGATCGCCGCTTGCAGCAACGTTTGTCCAATGCCCTGGCGGCGGTAGTGGGGGGAGACATAGATGCTTAATTCTGCGGTTTTTTGGTAAGCAGGGCGGCCATTAAACACATTTTGAAAACTCAGCCAGCCGGCAACTTCCTGTAACTCCAAGACCCACAAGGGGCGCTGTTCCCCGTGGTGGACAAACCAATCCAGGCGACTGTCCACGGAAATCGGCTTGGTGTCTGCCGTTGCGAGGCGAGCGGGGATGCTGGCGTTGTAGATGCTCACAATTGTGGGTAAATCGGCGGCGATCGCGGTGCGAATCTTCATCAATTCAGGCGTATCTTCAGTTCATGAATATTTTGAACCAAAATTGACCAAAACAATAGTTGCCTCGGCCACAGAAACTCCCCGTCAAGCGATCGCAGCTCTCTGTTGTAGATTGTTTGTTCAATTGTGGGCTGTTTTGCTTAGAGCCACAAAAGGCATTGCGATCGCCAATCAAATATTAGCGAGGGGTTGCTACTAGGAGAGTGATCAGGATTTAGCTAGGTGTGATTTGGGTCGATTTAGGGCGGGGATCGCGGCCCTAAGACTTAGGATTTATCTCCCTTGATTGTTAACAATTTTTCATATTGGCTGTAAATTTGCCGTCAAAAATGCCATTAAAAATCGCTATGATTGCTTTGTTGGACAGGAGAAACCGCCAGGCATGCAAACCACTGACTGTTGGGAGAAAACCGATAAATTTTGCCAATTGCAAGGACAACTGCGACAGCTTTGGCATGGGGTGGATTTGTTTGACCAGGATGACTACGATATTTTAGTCGTACCGTCTTTTAGTATTGACCAGCGCGAAGGGCAGAAAATCGCCGGGTTTTTGCACTATGAAGAAAGATTATTATTTTCCTTAATTCGTCTGCGCAATCCGAAAACGCGCTTAATTTACGTGACGGCTCAGCCCCTTTCTCCTCTGATTATTGATTACTACCTACAATTATTGCCGGGAATTCCCTTCTCTCATGCCCGAAGCCGACTGCTGCTAACCACGACCTACGATGCTTCTTGAAACCCTTGACCCAAAAAATTCTCGAGCGGCCGCGGCTGATCGCCCGGTTGCGGCAGGCGTTGCGGCCGGGAAAATCCTACATGGTCTGTTATAACTCCACCTCCTTGGAACAGGAATTATCCCTACAGCTTGGCATTCCTTTACTCGCTTGTCGTCCAGATTTGTTGTCTTGGGGATCGAAAAGTGGCAGCCGCCAAATTTTTGCGGAATCTCAAATTCCCCATCCCGATGGCAGTTTGCGCTTGAATTCCTGCGAAGAACTCATCGAAGCAGCAGCCCAGTTGTGGGAGCGCCATCCTTCCCTCCAACGCCTGGTGATTAAGCTCAATGAGGGCTTTTCGGGGGAAGGCAACGCGATTCTGGATTTGCGGTCCCTCTCAGACTTTGCCCCCGGACAAGCAACGGCGACTGCGCGAAGAACTGCGATCGCCAACCGTTTATCCCGGCTTAATTTCCAGGCGAAAAACGAGACCTGGTCCAATTTTCCAGCCGCATTCCCGAATTGGGCGCGATCGTGGAAGCCTTTATCGAAGGCGAGGAAAAGCGCTCTCCCAGCGTTCAGGGCTACGTCAGTCCCACCGGAGAAGTAGAAATTCTTTCAACCCACGACCAAATTCTGGGCGGGCCGGACGGACAGATTTATTTGGGCTGTCGTTTTCCGGCGGATCGGGCCTATCGACTGCAATTACAGGAGTTGGGGCTGAAAATTGGCGGCGCTCTAGCCAAAAAAGGGGCAATTGAGCGTTATGGCGTCGATTTTATTGCCGTGCGTCAGCCCGAAACCGATACCTGGGATTTGCAGGCGATCGAGATTAACCTGCGCAAAGGCGGCACGACCCATCCCTTTATGGCCCTCAAGCTTTTGACCAACGGTTATTACGACTACAGTACGGGGTTGTTCTACGCGCAGCAGGGGCAGGAAAAATACTATATTTCTTCAGATAATCTGCAAAAACCAGGCTATTGTGGTCTGTTGCCCAGCGATTTAATGGATATCATCACCAAGCATCGCCTACACTTTGACAGCAGCACGAAGACAGGAACGATTTTTCACTTAATTGGCGCTTTGTCGGAGTTGGCAAACTGGGACTCACCAGCATTGGTAATTCGCGAGAGGAAGCAGAAGCGATTTATCAGCAGGTAGAAACGGTTCTAGACGCAGAAACCCATCTGCCTGTCGAAAATTCCTTCAATCCCAACCTGATTAGTAATTTGCCGGTAACCTGGTTTTAAAATCGGGTCGCTCTCTTGGGCTTGGGGAAGCGGGTGCAACTCTGCCAGAGATGTGTTAGCCTGAGCAGAGCGAGATTAGCGCTACCTTGCGGGTGTAGTTTAGTGGTAAAACCTCAGCCTTCCAAGCTGATGATGCGGGTTCGATTCCCGCCACCCGCTCTGACTTTTTGAGAACATGGCTGTTTCGGCTGCTGCTGGCTGGGGCAAAGTTGCTCTAGGGGCAGGTCACCTGGGTGCAATCGCCGAGGCATAATTTCTCCGCTTAGCCCTTGGTCCCTCCGCCGCCGCGATCGCAATTCTCACCCGGAAACAGACTGGTTTCGCGATCGCAAGATTGGCTCTGTTGCTGTCGATGCTTGACACCCCAGTGGTGCATCACGGCCAAAATTGGTCTGAGGCTCTCTCCCAAGGGGGTTAGGGAATACTCAACCTTGGGCGGAACCTGATGGTAGACTTCCCGATGGATAATCCCGTCTGCTTCCAGTTCCCGCAACTGTTGGGTCAGCATTTTTTGGGTGACGCCGTTGAGGGCGCGGTGCAACTGTCCAAATCGTTGGACGCCGCCCAAGAGTTCCCGCAAAATCAAGACTTTCCAGCGACCGCCGATGACCGCCAGGGTTGTTTCTACCGGACAGTGGGCTTTTTCGGCCGGGAGTCGTTCTTCTGCCATAGTTTCTTTAAGGTTAGTACCTTACTTAAAAGTACATACTTTTCATTTTAACGGTACTAAAGATAAATTATAAATATCAATTGTTGGGTTGCTCTTGCCAAGATCGAGAAAGTTTTCTGAGAGAATCTACCCAAGAAAATCAATCAGGAGGACAGAATGCTTGCCGTTCGTAAAGCCCAAGAAAGGGGTCACGCCAACTATGGTTGGCTGAATACTTACTATACATTTTCCTTTGCCAACTATTACGATCGCAACTTTATGGGCTTTAGAAGTTTGCGGGTGATTAATGAAGATCGGGTAGCGGGCGGGGCGGGATTTGATACCCACGGCCATCGGGACATGGAAATTATTACCTACATTCTGGATGGTGCGCTGGAACATCAAGATAGCATCGGCACCGGGTCAGTGATTAGGCGAGGCGAGGTGCAGCGCATGAGTGCAGGGACGGGCATTCTACACAGCGAGTTTAACCATTCTGCTAGCGAGCCTGTTCATCTCTTACAAATTTGGCTGATGCCTCAAGTCCGCAAGCTAGCTCCGAGCTATGAACAAAAGCAGTTTTTCCTCGATCGAACCCCTGGAAAATTGCAGTTAGTCGCTGCTCCTGATGGGCAAAATGGGGCATTAACGGTGCATCAGGCGGTGAATCTCTATGCGGGGATATTGCCTGCGGGAGACACCCTCACTCATGAAATCGATCGCGATCGCTACGGTTGGCTTCAGGTGGCTAGGGGCGAACTCATGCTGAATGGCGTAGATTTAGCGGCTGGAGATGGGGTTGCGATCGCCGAAGAAAGGGAGTTACAAATTCAAGCAACAACGGAAGCTGAGTTTTTGCTGTTCGATCTGGCTTAACTCTGTCGAGATAGGGAGGAAAGTTCAATGTCAATGATTGCAAACTAAGGTGAATTGAATAAGCAGGTGATCGCCAATTGAACGCTCGCAATTTTTGCAAGTTGCTATTTGTTTAGGAGAAAAATATGACTGCCAAAGCACAAACTCAGCTCGATCTGAAGGCCGCTATTGAAGCGCGTCGGGCCGCTCGTTCATTTCGTCGCGATCCCATTGCACCAGCGCTACTCCAAGAAATTCTTCGCCTGGGAACGAGAGCGCCATCGGGATTTAATTTGCAACCCTGGCGGTTTATCGTCGTGCAAGACCCCGACAAAAAGCAGCAACTTCATCAATACGCTTTTAATCAACGTCAGGTCGCGGAAGCTCCCGTCGTGCTGATCTGCTGCGGCGATCGCCAAACCACTAACCAGGAAAATATTGAAGCTGTGATTGCGCTGGGTCGGGAACACAATGCGGTTAACGACGATTTTGCTAACTACATGCGTAACAGCATTCCCAGCTTTTTTGAAATCATCCCAGCTTTGGCGAGATGGAAGCTTGGGTCAATCGCCATGTCATGTTAGCGGTGGCGCATCTAATGATCGTCGCCAAGAGTTTCGGGGTGGATAGCTGCCCGATGGAGGGATTTGCCGGCGACCAAATCAAAGCAGCCTTTGGCATTCCTGAAACCGTGGATGTTTGCTGCCTGCTGCCGCTGGGCTATGCCGCCGAACCGTCTAAGGCCTATGGCGGTCGTTTCCCCTTGGAGCAGGTTTTCTTCAGCAATGAGTACGGCCAACCGTTGCAACTGTAGCCAGACGACGGCTTGCTTTTCGCTTTGACTAGGCAGTCAAAAGTAACGCAGCAGCAAACGGAAGCAATGTTTCCCGATACAAAACGTTGTGACTTAATGCAGAAGCATTAGATCGCAATGCAGAAGCATTGTTTCCCGATACAGAAGTCATTAGATCGCAATGCAGAAGCATTCGTTCCGATGCCAGAAGCATTAGATCGCGATGCAGAAG
>JAAUTE010000075.1 GCA_012031815.1 Chloroflexaceae bacterium | reverse complement strand
CTCAAGCGCCTCGGCGACGTCGTGGTCTGCACCGACGACGGCAGTTACGGGCGCAAGGGTTTCGTGACCGATGCGGCGAAGGAAATCCTGGCGGCAGGCGGCGCACAACAATTCAAAACAGGCCGGGCAATCCGTGATGCCCTCGCCAATGTAACAAGCCGCCATCGTGAGCTGATACAGGTCGGTCAGCAATCCGTAGTCAGCCGGGGCCAGGGTCAGTTGTCGGTCTTCAGTCATGGTAGAAAGCGCTACTGCGGGCAGCAACTTCCTTGTCCTCCACGGGGAAAGCCGTTGCTGCCTCGGCTTCTGCGATTATAGTAGATTCCACCAAAATTCGGCAACCCTCGTTGACCGGATCTTCCCAAGGGACAAAATTGCCTTAGATGATTCTTTCGGCAGCATGGGCTAGTTCGGCGGCAACCCGTGCGGAATAGGGTCGAATTAACCACCAAATTAAGGGCGAAAGCCAACCGCGCAGGGTAATTGAGTAGGAAACATAGGTACCGCGCAGAGTGGATTCCATTTGGTAGGTAATGCGCTGTTCAATGCCCGGAATGGCCAAAACCCGAATACTCAGCAATTTTCCCGGACGGACATTCTCCACAAACAAACGCACGGGAATGGGCATTAATCGGGTGAAGGCTTGGCAGATTAAGCCCGGTTTGGGGATTAAACCAATGGGGGCGTCAATTTTAGAGAAGAGCGGATGCCAAGATACGTCCGCCAAATTAACTAATTTTTGCCATAAAACATCAACGGGTGCATGACTAACGGCGCGATAAGTCTTGCACAAAGAGAATTGGCATAACAGCTTTCCCTGTCCGGCAATTAATCTAAAAGAAAAATTAAGAATCACAGTCTGCCTCCCCTGTTGACGCTTCGGGCCAGTTACTCATTCTAGAAAACTTAGCGCTTTCTGGGTTTGATTTTATTAAGATACGTTGCTTTCCTCTGTCTGGGAGCGCAAAATTCTAGCGGCTGTCCCCCATCCGATTTAGGATAGGTGAGGCGATCGCAAATAGAGCTGTTACAGACAATACTTTGAGTAAAGCGACGCATTGAAATCATGACAGCATTGAATAGCCAAAATCGGACTGCACCAATGGCTGACGGTCTTCCGGCTGATTCCCGCCAACGGTTCAGTCAGTTCGTGTTGCAACTTCAAGACGAAGTTTGTCAAGCCCTGGAAGCTTTGGATGGTCGGGGAAAATTTCACGAAGATAGCTGGGAACGAGAAGAAGGGGGCGGCGGGCGATCGCGCGTCCTCCGGGAGGGAGCGGTATTTGAGCAGGGCGGGGTTAATTTTTCGGAGGTGTGGGGAAAGGAGTTGCCCCCATCGATCCTCAAACAGCGCCCGGAAGCAGCAGGCCACCAGTTTTACGCCACAGGAACTTCGCTGGTGCTGCATCCTCGCAATCCCTATATTCCCACGATTCACCTTAATTACCGCTATTTTGAAGCGGGGCCGGTGTGGTGGTTTGGCGGTGGCGCGGACTTAACGCCTTACTACCCCTTTGCGGAAGATGCGGCCCACTTTCACCGCGAACACAAGCAGGCTTGCGATCAGCACCATCCTGACTATTATCCGGTGTTTAAGCGCTGGTGCGATGAATACTTTTACTTGAAGCATCGCCAGGAAACCCGTGGTATTGGCGGTATTTTTTTGGATTATCAAGACGGACAGGGGGAATTGTATCGCGGCCCCTATCCTGACAGTGCAGCGGCTAACTACAGTCGAGAGCTAGGCCCGGTGGCTCCCCGGTCTTGGGAGCAGTTGTTCGCTTTTATTCAAGATTGCGGGCGGGCGTTTTTACGGGCCTATCTCCCCATTGCTGAGGCCAGAAAGGATATGCCCTGGGGCGATCGCGAGCGGAATTTCCAACTGTATCGGCGGGGCCGCTATGTGGAGTTTAATCTGGTTTACGACCGGGGGACGATTTTTGGCTTGCAAACTAACGGTCGCACCGAGTCGATTTTGATGTCGCTGCCGCCCTTGGTACGCTGGGAATATTGTTATCATCCGGCAGCGAATACGCCGGAAGCGGAATTGTACGAGCGATTTCTTAAGCCCCAAGATTGGGCGAATTATGTGGCTAAGGGTTAAAGAATGAACGGTTGGGGCGAGCTGCGGTTCGCCCTTTTAAGTTATTGAAAGAAGCTGTCGTCGATGTCGTAACCAAAGATTTGGTCATGGCTTTGAGGCGAGAGGAACTGGGGATCTGGTGGTGTTGCAGCCAGTTCTGAAGGATGAAAACCTTGTGCATGACAAAAATTTCTAGGGCTTCGGGATTGTATTGAATGCCCTCGCTGCGGCTAAATTGGTGGGGAACGAGCATGGCAGCGTAGCGGGCTAACTCTCCAGCTCGCCAATCCAACAGAAACGGCAGCCACGGGTAGTAAGCATCGAGTTTAATAAACCAGAGGCGAACTTCGGGGATTTCGGAGAGTTCTCTGGGATCGTTGGGGTCGCGATCGAGGTGAAATTCAAAGCCCAGTTGCTGTTCGTAGCGCCCAATCTCTGGCAGCAAGGGAGCGATGGCAGCGATCGCCGGGGAGAGATCCACGCGAGCGATGGTAGGTGGGGTTAGAACAATCGTAATCGTCATGGGATTTTCAAGGAACCAGAATCATAGTCTTTCCTCCCAGTCTAAAACGCGATTTCCCTAATTTTTCGGAAGCTATCCCCAAAAAGCCCCCTGAAATTAGCAACCTACCCACATTGATCGGCGATCGCCTCTGGTCAACTTGGACGGAATTTCCCACGCAGCAGGTCGATGAGTTCAGGGAAATCGCCACCAGGGCGCTTAAGGCCCAACGACCTAATCTGGTGATTTCAGCGGCCGGCCCGCCTGTTGCGACTTCAGCAAAATTGGGAGCGCTGGGCCGAACCGGGCTGGGTTGATTGCGTGGCTAGAGCCTGGCTTTATTGACCCAGCTTACCCGCTTGCTAACAGCAAACCCATCGTCAATCGTGCTACCTACAACCGTTCCGGCCCGCGCTTGTACAACAATGTAGTGAAGCGTCTCTTCCGCTGAGGTATTGCGCAAACAGCGCTCTCCTGGGGGATCGACCCGCACCACCGTTCCCCCTTTGAGCGCAAATACGGTGTCGTCTACCTGAAATTCACCCTGTCCGCTAATAAATAAGTAAATCTCTTCATTAAGGCGGTGTTTGTGGTAAAAAGGCATGGATTTTCCCGGTGGCAGCCCATTCAAAGAAATCTCGGCACTGGTGAGGGCGATCGCCTCTCGGAGAAAGACCTTGCCGTCAACGGTTAAGGATTGCTGGGGCAGAGTAAAAATGTATTGATTCAACTGGGAAAAAGGGCCCAGATCTACGGTGGCAAAGTTGTCCCCTGATTTCAGAGTGAAGGTCGGTTCCGCCATGTCAATAGCTTTTAAATTGCAAGTCAAAAGTTATTGTAGGTGGCTGACTTGTAAAATGCAAGAGAGCGAGTGGCTGAGGTAATTTGGTTATGACACAATCGCGGCGCTCTCCCTGTCCCATAGCCTGCACCCTGGATCTGATTGGCGATCGCTGGACGCTGTTGGTGGTGAGGGACATGATGTTTTTTGAAAAACAGCGTTTTGAGGAGTTTTTGGCATCGCCGGAGGGAATTTCCAGTAATATTTTGGCTAATCGCCTGAAGTTACTCGAAGAATTGGGTTTGGTCACCAAGCAGCCCTACAGCAGCCATTCTCGGCGCATGAATTACCAGCTAACCGAACGGGGTCAAAGCTTGCGTCCCGTCCTCAAAGCCATGACCGCCTGGGGACTGAGGCAGCTTCCCGACACCACCACCCCCGAAAAATAGCCTAAAATTCCATAAGAATGACGCTAAACCTAATTTCCCGAGTTTATGAGCCAAATTTTTTCCCAGCAAGGCGATCGCCAATTGATTCTGCCGGGGCAGCAAACCTGGCGTCGCTTCAGGCGGGATCGGACTGCTGTTTTGGGCGCAATTGTGTTGATTTTTATCATTTTGGGCGTTCTCATTAGTCCCTTTTTCTATAGCCAACAACCCACTCAAATTGACTTTGCCTTAATTAACCAGCCCCCTAGTTGGGAGCATCCCTTCGGCACCAATCCCCTCGGTCAGGATCAGCTGGCTAGAGTCCTGATTGGGGGGCGAATTTCCCTGGCCGTGGCCGTCGCTGCCATGCTAGCAGCTATTAGTCTGGGCACAATCGTCGGCGCCATCGCCGGCTTTTTCGGCGGTTGGTTGGATAACGGACTGATGCGCCTGACCGACCTGTTTCTCTCTCTGCCCCAGTTACCCCTACTCCTGCTGCTGATTTACCTGTTTCGCGATGCCATTAAATCCGTGGCCGGGCCGGAGCTGGGGATTTTTGCCCTAGTGGTTTGGCGATCGGGGACTGAACTGGATGTCCGTTGCCCGCCTGGTTCGAGGCAATGTGCTGCGCTGGCGCGAGATGGAATTTGTGGATGCCGCCCGTGCCTTGGGAGCCAGCTCCCAGCGTTTGATTTGGACGCATATTCTACCCAATGTTCTCGGCACGATCGTGGTTGCCGCAACCTTGGCTGTGGGCCAGGCCATTGTCGTGGAATCAACCCTCAGCTTTCTGGGGCTGGGATTTCCGCCTGACAGCCCCACCTGGGGACGAATGCTCTACGATGCCCAAAACTATCTCACCTCTGCGCCCCATTTGGCCTTATTTCCAGGGCTGGCGATTTTTCTGGTAGTGCTGAGCATTAACTACGTCGGCGACGGCTTGCGCGATGCTTTCGATCCCAAATCCGACCGCTCTTACTAAAAAAAGTTCAGCCTAATCTCAACCAATCTCGGCTATACTGATCGCCATTCTCCTGCGTTTTTTCCAGAAATAGCCTATGGACTCGCCCCTGAAAGTTCCTTTTGTGGATTTACGCTGCCAGCATCAACCACTCCAAGCCGAGATTGAGCAGGCCATTGGAGCCGTCCTTGAACGGGGAGATTTTGTGTTAGGAGAAGCACTACGAGCCTTTGAAACTGCCTTTGCTGAAGCTTGTGGTGTTGAGTACGGGGTTGGAGTCGCTTCTGGAACGGCGGCGATCGCCATTGGCCTGCAAGCGATGGGCGTAGGAGCGGGGGATGAGGTGCTGGTTCCAGCTAACACCTTTATTGCCACGGTCATTGGCGTCCTCCAAGCGGGCGCGACGGCGGTATTGGTAGATTGCGATCGCAAAACCGCCCTCATCGACCTGGAAGACGCCAGTCGCCGCGTTACCGCCAAAACCAAAGCCATCGTTCCTGTCCACCTCTACGGCCAGCTTGTGTCGCCCCAGGAGGTACGGAACTTTGCCAGCCAGTACAACCTGTTGATTCTCGAAGACGCCGCCCAGGCCCACCTAGCCCGGCGAGAAGGACAGATAGCGGGTTCCTTAGGGGATTGTGCTGCTTTTAGCTTCTATCCCAGCAAAAACCTTGGTGCTTTTGGCAACGGCGGGATGCTCGTAACCCCCCACGAAGCTATTGCCCTCAAAGCGCGATCGCTCCGCAACTACGGTGCGCCCCAGAAATATTTGCACGCCGATCGGGGAACTAATAGCCGTCTAGACACCCTACAAGCCGCCATTCTCAACGTCAAGCTGCCCCACCTCAAGGATTGGAATCAGGCCCGACGAGTTGCTGCCCAATGTTACAAAGCCAACTTTGCCGCCGCTGGCCTCGATGGCTGGCTAACCCCGCTGGAAGACCGGAGTCCGGGCGGCCATGCCTACCATCTCTTCGTGGTTTGCCTCCAGGAAAACCCTGGCTGCGATTGGCTTTGCCAGTGCGCGGAGCGCGATCGCGAAAAACTGCGGGAGCAACTGTCCCTCCAGGGCATCCAAACGGGCATTCACTACCCGATTCCCTGCCATCTCCAGCCCGCCTACCGCTTTCTCGGCTACCAGGAGGGGGATTTTCCGGTCACCGAAGCCCTCTGCCGCCAAATTCTCTCCCTACCCATGTACCCTGGCATTGACGAGCAACAAATCGATTGGGTTTGCCACCAGCTAGAAATTTTGGCAGTCTCCCCAAGCGCTACACTCTGACCAAATCAGCGGGAGTATGCCAAACTAATGGTGATTGACTGTTGCTCTCATTATTAAGCCCTTTTTTGGTTCCATGCAACTTGCTCGTCAATTTCCCCCACTGCTACGCGATCGTTGGCGTTTCTGGTTGGCGATCGCGGCCCTTGCCGTCCTCTACGGGCCGGTTTTAATGCGTTGGTACGATGGCTGGCTCAATAAAAGTATCGGCATTGATCATGAATATTTCAGCCACGGTGTCATTGGACTGCCCTTTGCTGCCTACATCGCCTGGCAGCAGCGCCACCAGTGGGAACGCCTGGAAGACCGCCCCCATCCTGTGGGCCCCCTGTGTTTGGGCCTAGCCTGTGCGTTTTTCTTGGGAGGCACGATGCAGTTGGTTAACCTGTCTTTTCCCTTGTTATTAACCGGCCTTTGTCTGTGGTTCAAGGGCTGGCCCGGACTCAAGCTCCAAGGCTTTCCCCTAGTGCTAGTGGTATTAGCAACTCCAACTGCCATTCCCTATCTCATCACTCCCTACACCCTACCCCTGCAAACATTTATTGCTGGGGTTGCTGCTTTTTTGCTGGTGCAAATTGGTTTAGATGTTTCCGTGGAGCAGATTTACTTGACCATCGGCGGTCGGGTGGTGGAGGTCGCCCCCTACTGTGCTGGGTTAAAATTGCTCTTTACCAGCCTGTATGTCGCCTTAATGCTCCTCTACTGGACAGACAACTTGGGCGATCGCCGCCGCACCTCCCTGCTCATGCTTGGTGCCATCGCCATCAGCATCACTGCCAATATTTTTCGCAATGCCGCCCTGGCTTTTCTCCACGGAACCGGACGCGATCGCTGGTTTGACTGGCTACACGAAGGATGGGCGGCGACGTCTACCTGGCAGCGACCCTAGGCATTATCATGGGGTTGCTCAATCTGCTGGAACAGTGGGACAACCAAGGGCAAGCAACTTCCGCAGACCCAGGGGAAAACCAACCCTAGGAAAGGTCGGCTACTACCAGCGGTCAGTGACAGAATATGGGGAAAAAGCCGATGGAGACTTCAAAATCTAAAAACAAAGGCAGTTTCCTGTATCCAATCCAGGTACGGCGCTTGCTCCTAACCCTGATGCTCAGCCTATTAGTGATAGTGGCAGCATTACCGGGATACTGGCGGGGCTGGTCTTGGTGGGACTTGCCAAAGGTCGCCAATATTGAACAGCTCACCCGCCTTCGTAAAGTCGGGCTAACCCTTCCAGGCTGGGAAACCCTGGTTCAAGAACGAGCTGCTATCGGCGGTCATGATTGGTCGGTGCAGGTTCTCGCCCAGAATGACCGACAGATTTTGCTACTCCTGCTTCCTCAAGTTTACTATCGCAATCAGCCAGAGGTGGAGTGGAACGATGTGGCTGGGGCGCAACGGTGGCGCTCAGATTCCTATCAAACCCTCAGCTTCAGCCCAGCGGGCAATCACTCCCCCATTCCGGCGCGATTCTTCCGGGCGTGGACGCAGCGGCAAACTTTTGCCGTAGTTCAATGGTATGCTTGGCCGGGCGGCGGTCACTACGCCCCTGCTCGCTGGTTTTGGCGAGACCAATTTGCCCAAATCCGACGACAGCGGCTTCCCTGGGTAGCAGTCTGCCTAAAAATCCCCATTGAACCCCTAGGAGAGCTAGAGCCAGCTATTAGCTTAGCCACCTCCCTAGCCGAACAGGTGCAATCGGCTCTTAATGACGGCCCCTTTGCTCAACCCTAATTGTCGCCAGAAAGCCCTGCTAGACGCCAGATTTAGCTATTATGAACCATTTACGCCTGTATAGTCATCTGTTCTGGGTTCTCTGTCCCCTTTGGAGTGCTGGCAGTTGCCTGTTCTTCCTCTCTCCTAGCTATGGCCAAACCCCTGAGCAATCTCCCCTAGAGTCCGGGCCACCCGCCACCTTTACTCCCTTGATTCCGCCTCCGGTTCCTGCCCAACCCCCAGGCATCAGCGATCCTCCCGACAATTCTTTTAGTCTGTATCGCCTCAACGTTGGCGATGCGATCGCCGGAGTGGTGGAAGGCTTTCCCGAATTTAATTTTCGCAGTCCAGTTGATTCCCAAGGAAACATTATCGTGCCCATATTGGGGCGGGTGGCTGCTGCGGGGTTGACCTTGGAGGAACTGGAGGCCAAGGTTAGTTTCGAGTTGGGCCGCCGTTTTTTGCAAGAGGGGCCCCCTGTCATCGTGCGAGTAGAGGGGCGCGCCCGGTACAGGTCACCCTAGTCGGCGAGATCGTCCGGCCTGGATTTTATGGACTGCCGCCCAATGGGGAACTGCTGGCCCTGCTCAATAGTGCTGGTGGCAGCACCGCCGAAGCCGATCTGCGCAACATTATTGTCCGCCGCCCTCTGATTGATGGAACGGTCTTAGAGAGGAGCTTCAATCTCTACACCCCATTGCAAAACGGAGATAGTCCTCCCAGTATTTCCCTGCAAGGGGGAGATACGGTGATTGTGCGCCGCCTTGAAGTTGGGACAGAACAGGATTACGATCGCTTTTTGGTGTCCCGAACCACCTTGGCCCAACAGCAAATTATTGTCCGCGTGGTTGTCCCTGCCGGAACAGGAACCGCCCTTCGCAATCTCACCTTACCTAATGGCAGCACCTTTCTGGATGTGGTTGCCTCTCTCCCCGCTGATGACGGACTCTTTCTCAACCGAGACGATGTAGCACTGCTGCGCTTTGACCCGGAACGAGGACAAATTGTGAACCAATCCCTGGACGCAGACAAAGCTATCAAAGGAGATATTGCCCAGGATGTCCCCCTGCGGGATGGAGATGCAATTGTTGTTAGCCGCACTCTGATCGGTAAAATTTTCAATGTTATTCGTATTGTCACCCGGCCCATTGTTGACATTTTTAGTTTCACCAGCATCATTGAAGATATTGCTGAAGGCGACATTGGACGAGGGGGCAGACGTTTTTAGTCCCAACGGTTACTAATGTGGATCGGCTTTCGCTAAACATGGGCCCAATTGATTAAGATGGAGTTGCCTCCGCTGACCCAGGGAAGGTTTTTCACCGCAAATGCTGTTAATTGGAGTGAATCGAGATGGCTCCACCGATTATCAAACGGTTTCTCATCGCCCTCAACGAACACAAGCTGCTAGGGGTGCTGGTCGTCTCCTTGGCCACGGGAGCGGCTGCGATTTATGCCGTACAGCCGCCGCCACCGCCGCCCCCCACGGTGTATCAGTCTGCGGGTAAGTTGTCGTTTAGCAATCCCTTGCCAGCCTTTACCAGCACCGGTGAAGAATTACAGCAAAGCGGTCGGATCATTGCCAGTGAAATTCTACTGGCTCCTCAAGTTTTGCAGCAGGTTTCTCAGAAAACCGGGCTAACTCCTGCCCAGCTTGAGCGGATTATTGACCCTCGCAAAGAGGGACGGTTGGCGATTACGTTTCCGGGGGAGGAGGACAAAACTGCCCAGGACGGCGGACAGGCGCAGTCCAGCTCTCGTTTTATTAATTTGTCCTATTTTGAAGCGGCTGGCCCGGAACGGGCCCAACTCATTCTGCAAACCTTCCTGAATGAGATGGTTGAATACAGTCGCTGGCTTAATACCTCTGAGTTGCGATCGCGAATTGCGGCGCTGGAAAGTCGTCTGGTGCAAGTCCGTCAGGATCTAGCGAAAGCGGAAGATGGCTTCTATCGATACATCAGCGGCGAAGGAGCCTCTCTGCTGGCTATTCAAGATGGTAGTTTATTTAATGGCATCACCAATGCCCAGCGACGTCAGCGAGAGCTAGGAACCGCTGTGGAGGGACTGGATGCGGAAATGCGGGTTCTCTCCTCTCAGCTTGGTCTGACGCCCAAAGAAGCCTTCACCTCATCGGCTCTCAGTGCTGACCCGATTATTGCCAATTTTACGGGCGCAAATTTTAGCTAACGAGCTAGAAATTGAGCGGGTTTCCCGGGATTTACGCTCAGAACATCCCCGCATGATCGAGCTAGCCAAGCAAAAGCAAGTCAATGAAAAACTCTTGCGGGAGCGAGCGGCGGAAGTGATTGGCGGAGACGGGATTTTGGTGCCGCTTCCGGCGCAAATTCGTCAAGAGAGTAATCTCGACCCGGCTCGGCGGGAGTTAGCTAATCGCCTCGTTGCCCTAGAGAGCGAGCGGGGAAATTTGGTAAAACAGCTTGAATCGGCTAAAAATACAGAGCTGGAGTTGCGCCAGGAGTACGAGCAGTTTCCCGGCAAACAGATCCAGCAAGCCCAGCTCGTTCAGGCGGTTGAAAGTCAGCGGGTACTCTATCAGACGATTTTGGCGGCGCTGGTGGACGCCCGCTCAGCAGAGGCAGAAACCACTAGCAGTTTGGCGATCGCCCAACCAGCCCTTGTCTTGCCCCCTAAACCCCTCGAACCGTCGCAGAAAAGTGCGCCGTTGATCGTTGCTGCTGGCGCGGGTGGGGGAATTATTCTGGCAGCGGGACTGATTTTCTGGCTAGCCATAGCGGACGATCGCCTCCACAGTGCTTCGGAGTTGCGTAAAGCTCTGGCGGAACGGGAAGTCCCACTGTTGGGCATGCTACCCTTTGTTTTGAGCATTGATGAGTTGGGCAATGAATCACCCATCTTAGCTAGCAGCGATCCGGCTTACCTTCCTTACTATGAACGGTTCCGCAGTAATATCCGCCGTTTGGGGACAGAAACGACGCGGGTAGTCTTGATTGTGAGTGTTGAAAACGATGAAGGGAAAACCACCAGTGCTTATAATCTAGCGATCGCCTCAGCGCGGGCAGGCAAGCGTACCCTGCTCATAGAAGGGGATTTGCGATCGTCATCCCAGGCGCGGGCGCTGTATGTGGAACCCGATCCTGCGGCGCGGGCGGAACCCTTACGGTACTACGGAGCGCGCAATGAGGCAATTAACCTGGTTTTAGAGGTGGAAAACCTATATTTACTGCCGAGTCCGGGGCCGCAGCTACAGGCAGCCGCACTAGTTGAATCCAGCGAACTGCAACGATTGCTTCAGGATGCGCGGGGACGCTTTGACTTGGTCGTGATTGATACGCCAGCCCTTTCGCAATGCAACGACGCTTTGCTCTTAGAACCCTTTGCCGATGGGATTGTTCTGGTAACTCGCCCTGGAATTACTCGCAGTAGCCTGCTTGCAGAAACCATTGAGCAGTTTGCGGCGGCAGAATTACCGCTTCTCGGCGCGGTTATCAACGATGTTGAAGATCTAATTGCCGTGGCAGATATTGAATTAAGCGAGCCAGAATCAGAACCCACGGTCGAGATACAAGCCCCCGTTGGTGAGGCGACAGAGCCGGAGGTGGTAGAAACCCATTCTCGCTGATAGGAGCAATAAAAACGAAATTTTCAAGGCAGAGGATTTAATACCTACCTGCTTTTTGTGGTTTTTCGGTTTCTAGTCGTCCCAAAACCTGCCAGTCCTCCTCATCCAATTCCGCCGGGAGTCCGCTACGAATCATCTCAGCGAAGTTTTCGTTGGGAATCATAAAACAAAGAACGTACAAGCGCTCCGCTCCTGCATTTCCTAATTCATGAATTCCCGTTTGGGGAACAAAAATACTGTCTCCCGCTTGAAGCTGGACTTCTTTGCCATCACAAACAGCTACAGCCTGACCTTTGAGGATATAAAACATTTCAATGGCCATGCTATGACGATGTAGCGGGGTTTTACCGCCCGGATCGAAGATTTCTATGCAAATTGTCAGGGAATTTCCGGCGATCGCCGAATCGAAAACAATAGCGATCCGGTTACTGGGCGGCGGATTAATGCGGAAAGCTTGGTAGTCTTTGGGGGATTTGACTACGGGAATCGCGCAGAAATTTTTGGAAGCTGCCAGTTGAGTAACCATCGCACCGTACCTAAAAATTCAAAATTGTTAAGACCCCACGGTTAGAATCAGTCCAGGACTTGACCCCGGAGCCTCCTCTAACTAACGCTTATCTTAAGGGGAGAGTCTCTAGACCGATAGTACCCGCGCTCATAATTTGACAAATCTCAAAGGTTGGGCAGCCCAGTTTAAAGGACAATCAAATTTTAGAAAACCAAGGGTTTATTCTTCCCCTGTCACGACTTCCTTTCCCTCAGACTTGATTACGTTAGTAGAATTAAAAACTAATCGCAGCAGAATTGGTGCCAGTAGGGTCGTGGCAATCACCATCAAAATTAACGCTGCCTCTACGGATTTCGTCAGTACGCCTGTTGCCGTTCCCAGTCCGACAAAGACTAAACCCACTTCACCTCTGGGAATCATGCCTACCCCGATCGCCAAGGGATTGAGTTTTTCCGGGCCGCTTACCGCAAACCCGGTGACCAACTTGCCCGCGATCGCCACTGCAATCAGGAAAAGCGCAATTGCCAGTCCCGAATAATTAGCTGGATTAAACGGATTGAGAATGCTTAAGTCAATTCCAGTGCCGATTTTGACAAAGAAAATAGTGGCAAATAGCGTTACAAGCGGCTGTACTTGGCGGTTAATCTCCTGTTGCCGTTTACTGCCGCTAAGGATTAGCCCAGCAGCAAAGGCCCCTAACACAGCCTCTAACCCCAGGGCTGCTGCCGTCCAAGAAAGTAAAAACAGGAAAATCACAGAAATGTAGAGTAAACCACCCGGAACTTTAAGGCGATCGATCAAAGCATCAAAACGCGGCGCAAAGTACTTACTTAAAAGCAAAGAACCGCCCACAAAAACTACCGCATTCAGGATTAAAACTAAAATGTTCGAGACATTTACACTTCCCGTTTCGACTAAGGCAACCACCACCGCCAAAATTACAATGCCCAAGATATCATCCAGAACCGCCGCGCCAATAATAATCTGTCCTTCTTCGATCGCAACTGACCCAATTCTTTCAAAACCTTGGCTGTAATGCCAATGCTAGTAGCTGTCAGTGCCGCCCCGACAAAAATAGCAGGGATTGCGGGCAGGTGAAAGAGATAAATTAACCCTAATGTCCCCAAAGCAAAGGGCAGCACGACTCCGAGGGTGGCAACGATGGCCGCTTTTGGCCCCACTTCGAGCAATTCCTCAATATTTGATTCTAGTCCCGTACAAAATAGGAGACACAGCAGCCCCAGTCCGCCAAATCGTTCTAAGGTAGTCAACCCCTCTTGGTAGCTGGAAATAACCTGTTCGGGGCTAACATCTGCTAGAGATTGCAGTAGTTGAATAAACCAGGGATTTAAACTATCCACTGCTTCGGGAGGCAGCACTAAATGTAACCCGGAAATTCCCAGGACGATTCCTCCGAGAAGATCGCCGAGAATGGAGGGTAAGCCCCCTAGGGCAAGAACTTCAGCAATGGCTCCCCCGACCAGAAAATCAAAGATGCACGAAATACACTAATGGAGAACGAGAGAAATTCCGAGCTTTCCCCTACTTCCGCAGTCGCCGCTAGAAACGAGCCATTCTGTAAAGGCAATGAAGGTAAGACAATATCAAATAGCATAATTGAGTTAGCAAAATAGTCCTAGTCAGATATTTTAGTCCCTTCGGGAAAGCGGTAAACTGAATCGAAACAAATACCCAAAATATTCGCAAAGTTTTGTAAAGTTATTGCTGGACTGCGTTTGCAATTCAAGGCAACTCACCTCATGATAAGTCATGCCGCCTTTGGACAATGCCTTCCTGGACGCGATCACCTTTTACAACGCTATCCTTTTTTCATCCTCGCGTTGAATACTTTTGAATCATGACCGCCATCCTCTTGCCCCGCTCTCGCCACACCAAGTATCGACAGCTTTTGATAACTTTAGGGTTGCGCTTTATCGCCAGCCCCTTCTTAGAAGGCACAATCGGCGACGAAATCTTGTCTTTTATGCTATTTTACGCAATTATTTTGACCGTATATGGTATTTGTTCCCATAGCTTTGCGAAGAAATACCATTTCTGGCTGTTTAGTGCAGTGGCTTCCGTCGCCTTTGTCTTGGAATCGATCATTATTTTAGATTGGCTCACCTTTGGAAGAACTGCAACCAGGGTGGTCATTCTCGTTATTTATAGTGTTTACTTGGCAGCGGCGATCGCCTTTATGAGTTGGGAAGTAATGACGGCACGGCGAGTCGATCGCGATTTAGTGCGCGGAGGGATTTGTATTTATTTGTTGATTGGTTTTTTGTGGGCGCTGCTCTATAGCCTGCTGCAAACCCTCGATTCCCACGCCTTTTCTCCGCCTTTGGCTCCGAAAACTTTTCTTGCCCAGGCAACTTATTTTAGTTTTACAACCTTTACCACGCTTGGGATGGGGACATTTTGCCTGTCAGTCAAGCTGCCATGATGCTCTCTAATGTGGAAGCTATCCTTGGCCAGCTCTATCCAGCTATTTTTATGTCAATTCTCGTCGGCGGTTATTTGGCCCAGCGCGGCCAGTTTCAGGAGTGAGTTAAGGTTGTTGGGGGCGGACTGGCCTAAGGCGATCGCAGCGGGATTAAGCGTCACTACTTAGGACTTTCTTGCAGAATTTGCAGCAATAATTGAGCAAAAGCATCGTCACCTAACCGTTGAGCCGCATCCTGGACAATTTGGGCGTAGATCTCCTTGGCCTCTGGCCCAGCGCTAACCGGAACCAGCAACGCAAGATGCTGAATCACTTGTTGCAGTTCATCACGGACGCGCTTTCGTTTCGCCTCCAGAACTGTGACCGTTCGGCGAATAGAGCGTTCGCGCCGAAATTCTGTAGCGAGTCGATCTGGGCAATTAGACATAGGCTTAGTAGGAATTTCCTCGCCAAGACTGGTTCCCCTTGACCCGGAGTAACCAAGATCAATTGACTGCATTAAAGCGAATTTTTCCCGCTGTCGCGACCCAGCATTAATAGATTGTTTTCTATAGCAACAATTGCAGGGGTAAAGGTAAAAAAACTTACAGAACGCTTAAAATTTACTGACTCAAGTTTACGGGTCTTAATATCTTTTGTTGTTTTAGACAAACTATTCCCGGACAATCCCCTGATTTAGTCCAATTTTATAGATAAGCTTCTATCTCAACAAAATACTACCACT
>JAAUTE010000352.1 GCA_012031815.1 Chloroflexaceae bacterium | reverse complement strand
GGTGGTCGGAGATGCGCTATTGTTGCCGGAAGAGACGAAGGACACGGAGTAGCCTTGAGCCAGTGTACCGAGCGTGAGCGTGATAGCTGTTGCCGTGCCGCCTGCCGTTTGGCAGTTCTGTGCGGCGGCCAATGCAGCATTGGCGGCACTCGCAGCCACATCAGCCGCCATAGCGTTATCCACCTTGTTTGTGTTCGCCGTAGCCAGTTCCAGCAGCGTATATCGCCGCCAGCATGTCCCCACCTGTGCCTGTCACCGCAACGTTCACAGCATCGCCATTGCGCGTCACCGTGATCACATCGGTGATGCGGGCCGGCGTCTGTGTGGCGTCGATCGAATAGATGCGCGCAGCACCGCCATAGACACTGTCCGACACGGCGAAAAGCTGCCCGGCGCCGCGGCATCGGCGACCATCCCCGGACAGCGCGCCCCAGCCAATCAGCTCGTCCGTCCCGGCGGAGGTGATCGAGGGATACGCGGCGGGCGCGTCATGCAGCTCGTAGATCATCACGTGGGCCCGGGCGAGGCCGTCCTCGACGAGTGGTTGATCCAACCCCTCCGCGAGCGTCTCGAGCGGTGCGTGAACGACGGCGACGCCGCTATTGGAAAAGGCCATCCCGGCGAGCATCGCCGCCACGAACATCGCCGCCGATGCCGGCGCGATCGCCATCAACGGAGCGGCCCGGCAAGCGCTGCTGTCGGGAACCTGGGACAACTGCGGACAATTGGTGAGTAATGCCGATGAAATCCGGGGGAAAGCTAGCCAGCTCCCTTATTTTCACTGGGAAGACTCAATTGGTGCCTAAAGAACTAAAAGCTGAATGATCCGCCCCGGCTGAAACCGCGTCAACGCCTGGGAATCGTGGTGGATCTTTGTCTGCTGGGCGGGGAGTCTGTCAACTCGTACAATTCGCTCAAAATCCAGGAACGGCCTAGCAGGCCATGACCTCCCAATCTTCCAGGGGGTCGGGCGGGGGCGACGCAGCACGGCGAGCGGGATTGAGCCGGGAGAACTGCACCACCTTGTCTGACCTAACCACCACCGCAGCCGGAACTAACAAATAGGTTTGCTCCCCCACCCAAAAAATTTGAGCGCCAGCGCGATCGCAGCGGCGGGCCAAAGCCCCAGCCATTTGCCAAGCTTTAGCGTATTCTAAATGAGCCAGGTAGACAATGACGGTTTTTTGGCACTGGAGGGCCGCCAAAACGTCCCGCAGGCAGTCACCATTGGAGAATTTGGTGATGGCTAGCTCACAACAGTCATCAGCGGCTTCCATTGCTTGATATTGTGCATCTATAGTCATTTTCTTAGCCTAAGAACGTTAGCTCTATATTTGGCGTTACAAAACCAACTCAAGCAAGCCCGACGCCACTAGCAGTGTACAGCCCTTTTCGACGGATTGAGCTGGCTGAGGGTTGCCGAAGTCAGGATTCTTGGTGGGGTAAAGCCGGGAGGGGGGCTGGTTGCAGTTTAGGAAGATTTAACATCGCCTTTGTGGTGATGGCGCAACGCTTCAAGCCATCAGGAAAGCCTTGTCCAGAGCCGATGAGACAAAGGGAATCCTATAATATTGACTTACCGTTTGCTGTGTTGAGGGAAGACCATGCGACTGTCCCAGATGCTATTTGTCACGCTGCGAGAAGACCCCGCTGAAGCCGAAATTCCAAGCCACAAGTTGCTGGTGCGAGCGGGATATATCCGGCGCATTGGCAGCGGCATTTATGCTTATTTGCCCCTGATGTGGCGGGTTCTACAAAAAGTTTCCCAAATTGTTCGCGAAGAAATGGATGCAGCCGGCGCTCAAGAATGCCTCTTGCCCCAACTCCAGCCCGCAGACCTGTGGCAGGAATCCGGGCGCTGGGACACTTACACCAAAGCAGAAGGAATCATGTTCGCCCTGCGCGATCGCCAGGAGCGGGACATGGGCCTCGGCCCCACCCACGAAGAGATTATCACGGCGATCGCGCGGGAGACGATCCGCTCCTACCGACAGTTGCCCGTGAATTTGTACCAGATCCAAACCAAGTTTCGCGATGAAATTCGTCCCCGATTTGGCTTAATGCGGGGCCGGGAATTTATTATGAAGGACGCCTATTCTTTCCATGTCGATGAGGCGAGCCTGAAAGAAACCTATCAAAAAATGGATGGGGCCTATCGCCATATTTTGCGCCGTTGCGGCCTGGCTTTCCGAGCAGTGGAGGCCGATTCTGGGGCGATCGGCGGCTCCGGGTCTCAGGAATTTATGGTGTTAGCCGATGCGGGAGAAGACGAAGTTCTCTACAGCGAAGATGGTCAGTATGCGGCCAATGTGGAAAAGGCGGTTTCTTTGCCTGCCGAGGCGGAAACTTCTCCTTTTACTAAGTTTGAGCGTCGAGAAACCCCTGGGGCCCAAACCATCGCCCAACTGTGCGAATCTCTAGACTGCTCGCCGACAGCAGCGGTCAAAACGGTTCTTTACGAAGGGACTTATGATTCAGGGACGGTGGTTTTAGTGTTAGTCAGTTTGCGGGGCGACCAGGAAGTTAACGAGGTTAAGTTGCAAAATGAATTGACCAAACTGGCGGCTCAATACAACGGCAAAACGGTTTTATCCTTAAAGGTTACCGATGAAACGTCCCAAAAAAAATGGATGGCGAAGCCCCTGCCCTTGGGCTATCTTTCCCCCAATCTTGACGATGATTATATTCGTCCGGTGACGGCAGTGGCGCCGCGCTTTTTGCGTCTGGTTGATAAAACTGCCGCAGCGCTGCAAAATTTTGTGACTGGCGCCGACGAAGCCAACTATCACGTTGTCGGTGCTAATTGGGGAGAGCAATTACCCCAGCCGCCCTTGGTGGTGGATATTCGCAAAGCCACCGCTGGCGATCGCGCCCGGCACGATCCCACCCAAGTTTTGCAAACGCTCGCGGGATCGAAGTCGGCCACATTTTTCAGTTGGGAACCAAATATTCAACGGCAATGGGAGCCACTTTCACCAACGAACAGGGAGAAGAATTGCCCTTATTCATGGGCTGTTACGGCATGGGCGTGTCTC
>JAAUTE010000351.1 GCA_012031815.1 Chloroflexaceae bacterium | reverse complement strand
AGCATCCCATGATTGAGGCGATCGCAAAAACCCTAAGCAGAACTTTCTGGTCGGCGATCGGTTTCTATCAGCTATTCTAATGAAAAGACTCCTACTTGTGTGATATGGGATGGATCGAGAGCGCTAAACGCGGGTATCCCTGCAAGGTTGATGGGTTAGAAATTCCCTGGATGAACTATGCAGCGATCGCTTTTTGGGAAGAAACGCCTAAAAAAGAGTTTATTTTGTTTGAATTTGGCAGCGGATATTCTACTATTTTCTTCGCCAGGTTGGTTAATAAAGTTACATCGGTTGAATACGATCGAGCCTGGTTTCAAACCGTTGAAGCAAAAATCCCAGACAATGCAACCCTAATTTTTAAAGAAAAAGATATTGACGGCGCATACTGCCGCTCTATTCAGGAAACTAATCAACAATACGATATTATCATCGTCGATGGTCGCGATCGCGTTAACTGCGTTAAGCAAAGTATTTCAGTTTTAACCCCCAACGGTGCGATCGCACTGGACGATTCGCAGCGAGAGAAATACCAACCCGCGATCGACTATGCAAAAAAGAAGGGGTTTAAAGTATTGCATTTAGACGGGTTAAAACCCAGTGAGTTTAGATATTCTCGGACGACGATTTTCTATCGGGACAATAACTGTCTCGGCATCTGATACTTGCAAACTTGATTTTTTCGCGATCGCCCGTCCGCTCTCAAGAATGCTCTATGGCATTTCTGGGGAAATCTGCGTTTAAAATCTTGACGCGATCGCAATTCACAATCTTTACGTCACCGAACCGATTTTATGGCGGGTTAATCAAAACTATCGGAGAAGTGGGCACTGAACCGGGACAGTTCGACGGCCCTGCGGGTCTAGCGATTTCTTCCAAGACTGGCATTATCTACGTCACCGATCAGTTTAATAACCAGATTCAGGCGCTCGATTCCAAAGAATGACTTCTTCTCCAGTGGCTTCAACCCAGCCGCCGTCTCCGCCAACTCCAATGGCTTTCTAGCGTTTCTCAGCCCCGAATGACTCGATGAATTTTTAGCGGTAAATCCCCGCGAAGCTATCAATATCGACGGAGAATTTCTCTACTTCCTCGCCAACTACGCCAGCGGCAACCTTCCACCAGCCATACCCCAACAGCCAGGATTTGCAGAACTAGGCAGCCGTAGCCAATTCAGTAACCAGATTCAGCTAGTTGACAAAGACGGTAAGATCCTGGAAGTCAGCGATGACCAAATTAATGGGGACGTGTATCTGATTGGCGGGATTAACAATCGCCTCCGCGTCGCCGCTTTGGACAGTACCTCCGTTCCCGAATCACCTGCTATCTTGGGACTCGTCACCTTGTTAGGACTATCCGCCCTGACAACAAAAAGACAGAAATCAAGCGCAAAATATCCAGTCGGCTAACCCCGATAGGTTAGGTAGACAAGTCCTGCGATCGCTGCCAATTCCGTTCCTCTTAAACTAGAGCAAAAAATTCAGCAAAATCATGGGAGAGTCGGGGATTGTGGCCGTCATCGAATCGGCGTTTTGGTTGGGACAGCCCCGCACCAACGCGGGCAGCTTCAAGGATTATTTCAGCAGCCTGGTCGGGTGGAAGCGCTTCCAGTCAGGTCATTGGTCATTCGCCACTACTGCACCATTGGTTTAACCCCCTACCTTTGTTTGCTTGCAAGGAAGGCGTGGTGGCGATCGAGGAAATTGACTACGACGATACGACCCCCGTTGAAGACCGCTATTTTCAGCAACAGCTTGACCTAGCCAAGGAATTGGAAATGCTCGTGTTCATCCACAGGCCCCACCGCAACAAAAAGGATAGAACCAGCCGCAGCATGGATGTATGTTTGGAGCATGGACTAGACTCGGCGCGGGCGATTATCGACCACAACAAGGAAGAAACGGTGCGGGAAGTCCTCGACCGCGGATTTTGGGCCGCCTTCACCATCTACCAAATGAGCGAGGTGGATTGGCTCAATCCCCTTCCTATCGACCAACGGCAAGTTTTTAACGGTAATTCCGTATTGCGTGGTCAAAAAGCTGAAGTCGAATTTAGTCCCGAATCTCTTCTGATTCAGTAGTTGAAAGGGTAATTTTCGTGAATACAGCCAGCCAGCGATCGCTTATTGCCTATCTCCAACTAATGCGCCCGGCCAATATCGTCACCGCTTGGGCTGATATTTTGGCGGGGTTTGCCGCGTCAGGCGCGATGCAGTTGAGTACTAGCCTAGATTTGATCCCTTTGCTCTGGTTTCTGCTGGCAACCGCGGAGCTTTACGGCGGTGACTGCCATCAGTCGCGGGGAAATTCACGGCGACCAATCAACAACGGGTTGGCTGGCTTTAGCTCTCTTTGGTGCTGTTATCCTGGGGCTTGTAGCATTGTCGATACTGTCCGACTATGTCTTGCTTGAGGCCTTGCCGTTTTTGGGATTGCTGGCAGGCTGGATTCTGCCGACTTGGCTTGTGACTTAATCCCTCGAATTTAACCCCTAATTAATAGCTTAAATCATGGTAATTAGTCCTCTGCCCAGAACGCCGATTAATTTTGACTCCATCCATCAGCGCGTCCAAGTCACCTATGACTACGACATTCACTTTACCCAAGAGGTGTTCGCGGCCCACAATCCCTTGCTCACTCAGGTGCTAACTGCTGATAAAGAAATTGCCAGGGCGATCGCTATTGTAGATTCGGGTCTTTTATTAAGCTGGCCGGGATTAGTTGAGCAGCTCCAAACCTATAGTCGGCACTATCCAGAAATTGAATTTGTGGCTCCGCCGTTCATTGTTCCGGGGGGCGAAGCGGCAAAAAACGACCCAAAACTATTAGAAGAAATTCATGAGCAAATCAATCAAGCAGGTATTTGCCGTCATTCTTACCTGCTGGCTGTCGGTGGGGGGGCGGTGCTGGATCTGGTTGGCTATGCGGCAGCGACGGCCCATTGCGGCGTTCGATTAATCGGATTCCGACCACAGTTTTAGCTCAAAATGATTCGGGGGTTGGCGTCAAAAATGGGATCAATGCCTTTGGCTAAGAAGAATTTTCTAGGAACCT
>JAAUTE010000350.1 GCA_012031815.1 Chloroflexaceae bacterium | reverse complement strand
AGATTACGGCAGTATCCGGTGTACAGAACCCGTAGGTCAAGAAAGTAACTTCGAGTTTGCTTAATCATCTGGGCAATTAAATAGTTGCTCAAGGCGTTAGGAACTAGCGTCTTCAAGCGCGGATAGGGAACCTCTACTTGATGAGCCTTCACCGGACTCAAATAGCAAGTTTGCTAGATGAGGCGCTAAAAGCACGATTTGCTTTTCTGGGTTTTGGAAACTCCAATCTCAGCGAAGCGGATTGGAGTAGTTCATGTCTAGTAAGGCCATTTCCAGTGGGCGACATCGGGGCGATCGATGCCATGTTCGTAGGCGTAATTGCGGCAGTCGATTTGCTCGTTCAAGAATTTCTCCTTGGCGTGAGCGCCTGCGACCTTTAACTTGGGGACGCGATCGATCACATCAATGGCAATACTGAAGCGATCAATGTTGTTGCGAATGGCCAGATCCAGGGGCGTATTGATATTGCCCTTTTCTTTGTAACCGCGCACGTGCATGTTTTTATGGTTGGTGCGGCGGTAGGCAAAGCGGTGAATTAACCAGGGATAGCCGTGGAAGTTGAAAATAACCGGTTTATCCAGGGTGAACAGGCTATCAAATTCGCGATCGCTCAAGCCGTGGGGGTGTTCCGTATCCGGCTGCAACTTAAAGAGATCCACCACGTTAATGAAGCGGATCTTGAGATCGGGGAAGGCTTCCCGGAGCAGAATGCTGGCAGCGAGAGCCTCTTGGGTGGGAATATCCCCTGCTGTCGCCAGAACAATATCCGGTTCCACCCCCTGGTCGTTACTGGCCCAATCCCAGATGCC
The DNA here is from genome assembly GCA_012031815.1 of Chloroflexaceae bacterium. Classification (GTDB taxonomy): domain Bacteria; phylum Cyanobacteriota; class Cyanobacteriia; order Cyanobacteriales; family JAAUTE01; genus JAAUTE01. The sequence continues at coordinate 2,242 of JAAUTE010000350.1, read as the reverse complement.
AATGCCCTTGGTGCAGTGCCGAATAGCTGCGTCCATGTCCAAAAGCTGCAAGTGTTTCTGCTTGTCACAAACAATTACATTAACGTAGTTTTTGCTGCGCAAGCAGTGGTCGGCGACGGAGAGTAAGGAGTTAACATCGGGGGGCAGGTAAATGCGAGTAACTTCAGGACTTTTATTGGCGACCACATCCAGGAAGCCGGGGTCTTGGTGGGTAAAGCCGTTGTGGTCTTGACGCCAAACCGTCGAGGTAATCAGCAAATTCAGGGAGGGAATTTTAGCCCGCCAGGTGAGTTCGTTGCATTTCTCCAGCCACTTGGCGTGCTGGTTGATCATGGAGTCGATGACGTGAACAAAGGCTTCATAGGTGGAGAAAAAGCCATGCCGTCCCGTCAAGACATAGCCTTCCAGCCAGCCTTCTAAGGTGTGCTCGCTGAGCATTTCCATGACGCGACCGTTGGGTGACAGCTCACCGCCATCCTCGTCTTCTGGTAGATACTCGGCTAGCCAGGTTTTCTTACTAACTTCGTAGATGGCGTTGAGTTTGTTGGAGGTATTTTCGTCAGGGCCAAAGACGCGGAAGTTCTTCAGATTGTTTTTCATGACATCCCGCAGGAAAACGCCCAAGGGACGGGTATTTTCCACTTCCATCGTGCCTGGTTTGTCAACAGCGATGCCGTACTGACGGAAATCAGGCATGATCAGGTTGCGGCAGAGCAATCCGCCGTTGCCGTGGGGGTTAGCTCCCATACGGCGCGTTCCCTGGGGAGCCAGTTCTTTCAATTCCGGTAACAATCTACCTGATTCGTCAAACAGCTCTTCAGGTTTGTAGCTGCGCATCCATTCCTCTAAAAGCTGCAAGTGAGCCGGGTTCTGTACCACGTCGGCGAAGGGAACCTGGTGCGATCGCCAAAAACCTTCCAGCTTGTGGCCGTCAATTTCGGCGGGAGCCGACCAGCCTTTGGGCGTCCGCAAAATAATCATGGGCCAGCGGGCTAGTTTAGCTACCCCGGTGGAGCGAGCTTCCTGCTGGATGGCGCGAATCTCTTCCAAACAACGGTCTAGGGTTGCGGCCATGGCTTGGTGCATGGTTTCCGGCTCGGAGCCTTCTACAAAATAGGGCTGGTAACCATAGCCGAGGAAGAGATTGGTTAAATCTTCGGGCTTGATGCGAGAGAGGATGGTCGGGTTGTTGATTTTGTAGCCGTTGAGGTGGAGGATCGGTAACACAGCCCCGTCGGTGATGGGGTTGAGGAATTTATTGGAGTGCCAGGCCGTGGCCAGGGGCCCCGTTTCTGATTCACCATCACCTACCACCGGTACGACAATTAGATTGGGATTGTCAAAGGCTGCGCCGTAGGCGTGGGAGATGCTGTAACCAAGTTCGCCACCTTCATGGATCGAGCCGGGGGTTTCGGGGGTGCAGTGACTGCCAATGCCGCCGGGAAATGAGAAATCCCGGAAAAACCGCTGCATACCCAGGATATCCTCGGATTTGTCGGGATAAACCTCGGAATAGCTTCCTTCCAGGTAAACAGGCGCGAGGACGCCGGGAGCGCCGTGACCCGGCCCTGACAGATAAATGATGTCCAGATCGTGCTGCTTGATGAGGCGATTGAGGTGTAGATAAACAAATGCTTGTCCAGGACTCGATCCCCAGTGCCCCAGCAGGCGAGGCTTGATCTGTTCCGGTTTTAGTGGCGCTTGCAGCAGGGGATTTTCTTTTAAGTAGAGCATCCCAACGATTAAGTAGCAACAAGCACGCCAGTATGCATGCATTTTCTAAGTTCTTCTGGACTTAAGGGCGCTCCCTCAACCGTCGATCGCGCTGGGCCAAAGGCGCTAATGGAGGCGGAGGGCGTTGTCCGTTTAGCAACAGATACCATGTAGTTTCTCCCCGTGCTGTTGTTTTTATTAACTACTGCGCCAATCATAGCAGGAGAAATAGCAGCCGAGCCTCAAAGATTTAGAGTGTTTAGTTCGTACAATTGCCGCGAGAAACCGTTGCAAAAGTTAAACGGTTTCTGAGTCAATATCTAAAAAAAGCTGAAGAATTAACCCTTAAAATAAATTTTGGGGTTATTCTTAAAAACTGCTAAACATAGGTGTAAGTGTATTTGTAATATTTTTAAGAAAAGAAAAACACGATTTTTGGTTCAAAAACAGAATTCTTAAAACTAGCAAAGTGTCGCGTCGCTTTAATATTTGTGCTAAAATGGCTTTTTTACCTGAAAGAACCTCGTAC
>JAAUTE010000074.1 GCA_012031815.1 Chloroflexaceae bacterium | reverse complement strand
TGTTGGCGGCCCTGGCCGATGAAGAAAAACTACTCACCGAATTGTTTCAATACCGCTTTCAAGCAGGCAACGGCCTGGTGGGGCACAGCTTTGGCAATTTGTTTCTCACGGCCATGACGGCGGTTACCGGGGATCTGGAACAGGCGATTTTCGCTAGCTCCAAGGTTTTAGCGGTCAAAGGACGGGTGTTGCCGGCTACCCTAAGCGACGTGCGCCTCTGGGCAGAAATGGCGGACGGCCGCGCATTGAAGGGGAATCCAACATCACCCAAGCGGAAGGCAAAATTGTCAGCATTGGCTGCACTCCCGCCGCTCCCCCCGCCCCCCCCAGCCGCCCTCAAAGCGATCGCGGAAGCCGAATACATCATTATCGGCCCCGGCAGCCTCTATACCAGCGTCATTCCCAACCTGCTGGTTCCCGACATCCGCACCGCGATCGCCCAAGCCCAGGTTCCGCGTATTTATGTCTGCAACATCATGACCCAACCCGGCGAAACCGATGGCTACAGCGTTTCGGAACATATCCTGGCCATCGATCGCATCTGCGGGCAGCGGTTGTTTGATGCCGTCCTGGTCAACCGGCGATCGCCCTCAGAAGTCTCCTTGAAACGCTACGCCCAGGAGAAATCCCATCCCGTCTATCTCGACCGGGAGGCCGTGACCCGACTGGGACGACGCATTGTCGCGGCCAATGTCATTGAAGAAGATGCTAAAACGGGATATGTCCGCCACAATTCTCAGCGCCTGGCCAGGGTATTACTGCGCTGGCATACGGGAAAATGGCAATCTGGCATTTGATTGGGCTGCACCCGCTGGAAATCCCGATGAATTTACCGAAAATTTGGACCTTGCCCGATGCGGCGACCACCTATCAACTGGGCGTCCAATTGGGCCGCTGTTTGCCCCCCGGCAGCACGCTCCTCCTGGAAGGGGATTTAGGGGCGGGAAAAACGACTTTTATTGGGGGGATTGGGGCAGGTTTAGGCATCCCTCAGCCAATTGTTAGCCCGACCTTTACCCTGCTGAATGAATATACCGAGGGACGCCTGCCCCTGTATCATTTCGATCTCTATCGCCTAAGTGCCGCCGAAGTGGAAACCCTGGCCCCAGAAATTTATTGGGAAGGCAAGGAAGTAGCACTGGGGATTACAGCTATTGAGTGGGCCGAGCGCCTGCCCTACCGTCCCGATCGCCATTGGCAAATCCACCTGCGCTATGGAAAAGGCGATCGCCGTCAGGCAGAGATCGTGGCCGCGGGAGAAAACGAGGAACTGCTCGCAAACCTATAAAAACCCAAAAACAAGAAGAGATAGTCCCTTCTTGTCTGAGGTTGGCGCAAAAAATTAAAGGCCAAGCTGGTTGCCCCGGCGATACTGCTGGTAAGCAGCAAAAAATAAACCGGCCAGGGTGACAAAAATCAGACCCAGAACAATGCCCAATAATAGCGGTTCAATCACAGTAACGCTCCTTTACAGAAATTAAGCCTGTTCCCTATCCTACCCGACGGTGGCTGCCCGCCGCGACCTTAAAATTGTCTTAAGTTTGACGAGCAAACCTTGCCTGCGGGGGCAGTCACTCTTAAGCTAAATTTATAAACTGCAACACTTCTGGCGAATTTTGTTACATTAAATAACCTGCACTGTTCTAATTCGACCCAGACTTTTGCAAACTGTAAACTTAGGGACGGCTGCGTGCAAGACTAACCCGTGGACAAACTTTTGACCCCGCCCAAATTTCTCCAGCAAACGATCGCCGCAACCCTGGCTATCCTAGCAGTCGCGATCGCAGCTTGGGCGGGCTTGCATCTCTACCGCCTATCCGATCCCTATATCCGCACCGTGTTGGCGATCGAAGGGGATGCCCAACGGGGTTATGAAATTTTTCAAATTAACTGCGCGGGCTGTCACGGTTCCCAAGCCGATGGTAACGTGGGCCCGAGCCTCCACAATGTCCCCAAGCGGAAATCGGAAATTGGATTGATTCATCAAGTAATCAGCGGCAAAACTCCACCCATGCCCAAATTTCAGCCCAATGCTCAAGAAATGGCTGATTTGCTGCGTTATTTGGAGAATTTATAGGTAACTCTAGCTGGCTTAAAAAAACTGGCGATCGCGATGGGAGTCGAGGGAAAATTCAAAGCCGCCCAAGTCTGCCAGGGTGTACAGGGGCCGACCTTTGACTTCTTCGTAGATCCGCCCGATGTATTCGCCTAAAATGCCGATGCTAACCAGCTGAACCGCGCCGAGAAAAAACAGGGCCACAAGAATGGTTGCCAACCCCGTTAATCGCGAATTTGGCTCAACTAAGCGCCAGTATAAGACCAGAACTGCCATAACCATCGATAGCAGCCCTGAAAGCAATCCTAAATAGGTTGCCAGCCGCAGGGGAACTTTGGAGAAGGAAACGATGCTATTAACGGCCAAAGCCAGGGATTTGCTCAGGGTATATTTGGCCTTGCCTGCATAACGGCGATCGCGGCTAAAGGTCACGGCGGTTTGACGAAACCCGACCCAGGCTCGCAGTCCCCGCAGATAGCGATTGCGCTCCGGCATGGCGTTAAGAATTTCCACGACTTGCCGATCCAGCAGGCAAAAATCCCCCGTATCGGCGGGAATATCCACACTGGCCAGATAGCGGAGCAAGCGATAAAAAATAAAGGCACTCCACCGCTTGAAGCGAGATTCTTGGCGGCGCAACAGGCGCTGAGCGTAGACGACTTGATAGCCGGCCTGCCACTGGGCCACCAGTTGCGAAATCAATTCCGGCGGGTCTTGCAGGTCGCCGTCTAAAATGACAATCGCTTCCCCCCGTGCAAAATTTAACCCCGCAGTCACGGCAATTTGATGACCGAAATTCCGGGCAAAACAAAGATAGCAAACCCGGAAATCTTCCTGAAAAAATTGCCGAATTAAGGTTCGAGAACCATCTTGGCTACCATCGTCTACAAAAATTATCTCAACGCTCTCCTCCAGGCGATCGCTTTCGCGACAGAGACGGCGGTAGAGTTCGGGCAGGGTTTCGGCTTCGTTGTAAATGGGAACGATAATGGAGTATTTAGGAGACATGGCATCGGCAGCAAGGTGCAGGGATGCTCTTCGCACTGTAGCAGTTTTGCCCCCTGTTATTTAAATTGCAGTGCTTTAAATTCTACTTCTCTATCTCCCCAGGCGCTAAAATAATCCTCTATTTCTGCGGCAGGAATCGCCACTTTTTTAGATAAACTTTTGCCATACCAAAATGTCTCCTGCTGTTAGGCTTCTCAGTCTGTGCCAAGTTCAGTTTATCAATCATCTCCTTGATGTTCCTCCCGCCAGTCAGCGTCTATTTTTCTCGGTGGGGCGCTACCACTAGAGCATCGTTCTTGATAGCAGTGATACCCACCCCGCTCATTTGGCTTTGTTTAGGCGATCGCCACGGGTTCTAAACTCGGTTGCTGTAACACTTGTCGCAGATGGTCGCGCCAGGAGGCTTGGAAAAACTGTTGCTGGAGAATTTGCCACGCCTGCCAGGCTTCGTAGTTGCTCTGAGCGAGTTGCTGGGTAAAAATAGGAACCGGATCGGCTGGTTTTTTATGGCTATGTTCCCTAATAAACTCTCGCAAAACCAAGCTGTCTTGTATTTGACCCAGGATTTCCTGAATGGATTCAATTGATTCAATGACTTGAGCGAAACTGTTGCCGTAGAACGGCTCAAACAACGAAAGATTATAGCGGACTCTTTTGGCTTCTTTACGTAGGCCGTGCAGGTTTTCGCCGTCGCTATCCAGGAGATCGAACAGGGATTGGGGTGTAGCTGGTGGCGTAAATAAAACTTGCCCCTCCTGATTTTGTGTCCCCACAAACCAACCCGGATGAAGCAATAAATTGCTCAGTTGCGGCAACAATAAGTCAGGCAAAACTTTCTCAATGGGCAAGGCGGCGATCGCCGTATATTTGGGATTTTCTAGCCAGTCTTGGAGGGCTTGTCTGAGATCGAGCCACTTGCCCGTTAAGGTTGAGCGAACTTTGGCTAAGGCTTTGTCACGGCGGCTGGCCAGGCGGTCTAGCAGTCCGCCGATGTGTTGCTGTTCCGCGCCGGGGAGAGAGTGGACTCGCTGCTGTAAGGCAGCTTGCAATACATCAAAATCTCGCAAACGACCGAGAACACGAGCAATTTTGCCAAATTTTTTCGGTTGAACCGACTTGGGTAGCGTCAGGGCAGGGGCAAAACCAATCATCGCACTCCGCAACCGCCGCAGGCCCACCCGCATCTGATGGAGAGCTTCCGGGTCTTTGTCTTTCAGGACGCGGCTTTCGTACTTGCAGGCGTAGTGGAAATACTTTGCGATCGCCTGATGGGCCCAGTCACCAAAGGTTTGCGGCTGCGTTTGTTCCATTTTTCGGTTAATTCCTCTTGAGTTGTCAGTTGTCCTAAGTTCAAACTAGCCTTGAGATGGCCAGTTGCAAATGCTTTCTTAACTTCATCTTAACCAATGACCATCGGGAGTGACGAGCGGGCGGCGGTCGTTTTGCTGTTGGCAGCGTGGCTGGATTACGGGGTAGGCGATCCCAAGGAATGGCTGCATCCGGTGCAGGTTATGGGCTGGGTCATCGCTGGCTACAGTCGTTGGGCGATCGCGGTGTCTGCCCGTCGGTGGTGGCGGCGTGGGGCGGGAGTTTTGCTGGGAGTGGGTTTAATCGGAGGATCGGGGCGATCGCTGGGGAATGGTGGAGTTTACTAGCCGGGTTCACTGGCGCTGGGGATGGCCCTGGAGGTGGTACTACTGGCCAGTTGCTTTGCCGGGCGGAGTTTGCGGGTAGCAACAATGTCGGTTTTGGAACCGCTGCGATCGCAGGATCTCGTCTTAGCTCGTTCGCACTTGAGTGATTACGTGGGTCGAGATACGGCGAATTTACCGAAATCAGAGATTTTACGGGCAACCTTGGAAACCGTCGCTGAAAATACCACCGATGGCGTTACCGGGCCGTTGTTTTATGCGATCGCGGGTGCATTTTTACCCGGAGTCGGGAGCCTGCCGCTGGCCCTGGCTTACAAAGCGGCCAGTACCCTAGATTCGATGGTGGGCTATCGGCGGCAACCTTACAGCGATTTAGGCTGGTTTAGCGCCAAATTAGAAGACTGCCTGACCTGGCTTCCCTGTCGGCTAACCGTGGTGGCGATCGCTCTTTTGGGAGGTCAGCCGGGGCGAGTTTGGCAGTGGTGCTGGCGGGATGCCAGAAAAGATCCCAGCCCTAACGCGGGCTGGAGTGAATGTGCGTTTTCGGCAACCCTGGGCGTACAGTTGGGGGGCAAGAATTTCTATCAGGGCATAGAGAAGGTTAAACCGTTGCTAGGAGACCCAATACAGCCTATAACCCCGGAAATCATCGAGCAAGCCCTGATTCTAATGCGCCGCTGTTTTCTGGTGGGGTTAGGGCTGGGCGTCGCGGGTTTGGGGGCCATTGCTTCTAATTAAGCGGGTTTCCAGGCTCCGTGGAAGCTGTGGGGGATGACCCTGGGCAATTCCAGGCGACACAGTTCGGTTTCCAGGCGAGCGTCGTAAATTCGCAGTTCGCTACGGTTTTGGTTGCCGTCGTACACGACCGTTAAAATCCAGCCTTCCTCGCTGTAAGCTGCGGCAGGGGCAAAAATCGGCTCTGATGGGTAGCAACCCTCCCCCATATCAGCCAAAATTAACTGCTCAGTTTGGCGATCGTAGCGCCCGATCGCCCCAAATAACTCTCCCTCGGCTTCGCGATTGTCTCGATGCACCGTCATATAGGTGTTACGCCAGGATTGACCGACTTGATGGCGGGGAACGACTGGGAATTCACAGGCGCGATCGCAAATTTGGCTTTGTTCGAGGAGTTTGCCGGTGCGAGCATCAAGGCGCAATCGCCATAGCAAGCCCAAAGCAGGAGTTTTCAGGTAGCCGTGGCTAATTTCATCGAGATTTTGGTTGGTTGTGGGGAAATCTGAGTAGCGAACAATTTCGATAACGATTTCTTCCCCTGCCCCATAGCCGTTAGCAAAATGCCACTGATACCAGGGGTCAGTTTCGGCGCGAGCGATCGGGGTTAAGCTATGGGCATCAACGATGATAATTTCCGTGCCCAACTCTGGTTTCCAGGTTGCAGACCCACTAAAGCAGCTAAAACCCGCTAAAATCCGCAGTAAATTCAGGCGTACCGGCGGCACAAGCAACACCAAGTACGGCCCCGCTAAGCTGAAATCGTGAATGATGGACGGTTCTGAGAGGGGAATTTGCCCCTGCTGCTGAATTTTACCGGTTTCGTCGCTTTGATAGAGGTTTATCTTAGTCTGAAGCCCCAGTTCTACCCCAAAGTTGTAAATTTTGCCGGTTCCGCAGTCAATTTTCGGGTGGGCTGAGTAAGGTGCTTTTTTCGTTAAACCAGAGAGGCGATCGCCACCCAAGGTGCGTAAATCGTGCAAATCCAGAGCGTGGGGATGGCCGCCTTCCCAGAGAGCCAAAAGTTTGTCGGGGAGAGGCAATACGGAAGTATTAGCTGCATTTTTCGGGTCTTTGCCCCAGCTATTCCAAAAGGGGCCGGGAGCGGTCATGCCGTAATTGGGAAATAAATAGGCGTCAGCGGCGCTTTCCTGCTGATAACCTGCGGTTTGCACGTAGCGGTAAGTTGCGGTTGCCCCTGTCTCGCTAAAATGAACCGCGAGAACTGCCCCATCGCCATCAAACCAGTGACCTGCTTGCTGGCCGCCCCGCTGGAGTCGTCCGGGGCCGTTGCGATAAAGGGTTCCCCGTAATTGCTCCGGAATCGTGCCCGCCAAAATCTTCAGGGAAGTCAAGGGAAATTCCGCGGCCGGTTCGGCGATCGCCTGTGACCAGGCCGGGCGATGAAGGGAATTAGCCATTGGGAGAATCGGTTTCAAGGACAGTAATATTCTTCCATCATCGCCAAATTTTGGGCCGCCGCACTCCCTGTTAGGAAAGGCGTTGAGGTATGACCTTGGAATTGGCGATCGCATCTGTTTGATTTTGAAGCTGATTACTCAATCTGGCAAATATTCAGCATTCAACGATTGTTTGGCGGTGTAAGGGCAATGGCAAGGAAAGATCTCCAAAAGCAAACCCGTTTCATCCGCTGCTTGTTTGCAGGCATTTACATAACATTCAGCAAATATCTCTTGAAGATAAGGAATTAAGCTGGACGAATCTTGTAAATTATCGTTGATACGCCGACGATATTCGCGAATACTGCCGCGCCAACTACCACTGCGGCATTCCGGTTGATATTGCCATTTAAGGAGATGAACCAGAATTACAACAAGGTTGCTTTTTAAGCTTTTCCGCTCCCGTCTTGACATATCCTCAATTTCTTCAATCAAATTTGCCCAGTCCACGCAAGCATAGTTTTGAGTTCGTAGTTGTTCCGCCGTCGTCTCAACCCACCGCACAAAATCAGTTTCATAAAGGCTCTTTGGGCTAGCTCGCAGCTATGCTGACATAGTTCCTTAGTCCTGGATTAAACTGTAGACATCCCATGTTTTGCGATCGCTGGCCACCCCTTCAAAAACTGAGTATTGACCAAATTCTGTTGTTAAATTCAATTTTACCTGAGGTTTACAGCTGAGTTTGCGGCGCTGTTGCTTCGAGCCATGAGCGAACGTCCCCTTAAACTATAGGATGGAAGGCGGAGCAGTCGATAGCAATACAGTGACTGCTCTTTGTTGAGACTAGCAAGAGGAAAAAGCCGTGGCTACTAGCCGTCGCGTTTCTCGCATCTCTGCCCTCATTAAGCGCGAAGTCAGTCAAATGCTCTTCAATGGCATCAAAGACGACCGCGTCGGTGCGGGGATGGTGAGCATTACCGATGTAGACGTTTCCGGCGATCTGCAACACGCCAAGATTTTTGTCAGCGTCTACGGCAGCGATACCGCTAAAGCGGAAACTATGGAAGGACTCAAGGCGTCAACCGCCTACGTGCGCCGCGAACTCGCCCAGCGCCTGAACCTGCGTCGCGTCCCCGAAATTCTCTTCCTCGAAGACCGCTCCCTGGAACGAGGCGATCGCATGCTTCACCTCCTCAACCAAATTCACCGCGATCGCGAAGCCAGGGAAGAGGTTACCCGCGACCTTGGCGCTGAAGCGGAAGAGGAATGAGCCATCCTTCCCCAACCCAGACATGCCACAAATTCCTATTGACCCTAGCTGCTGGTCACTGCGCGAGCTGATCGGACAGATGCTTATCGTGCGGGCCTGCGGTCACCTGTTCGATCATCAAATCCGCTACCCTGCCTGGGAAGCCCCCAACGCCAAACTCCAGGATTGGTTGCAGCGCTTAAACCTCGGTGGCATCATCCTTCTCGGCGGTAGTGCCTGCGAATTAGCCACTCGCACCCAGCAACTCCAAACCTGGGCCCCAACCCCCCTCCTGATCGCCGCCGATATCGAAGAAGGTGTCGGCCAGCGCTTTAGCGGTGCCACCTGGTTTCCCCCGCCCCTGGCCCCTGGGAGCCATTGCCGCTCGCGATCGCGCCCTTGCTTGCCATTACAGCACCCAAATGGGAGCCATCACCGCCCAAGAAGCCCTGGCCATTGGCATTAACTGGCTTCTCGGCCCCGTGGTTGATATCAACAACAACCCCGACAATCCCGTCATCAACGTGCGGGCCTTCGGTGAAACGAGCGATCGCGTTGCCACCCTGAGCGCCGCCTTCATCGCAGGAGCCAAATCCTACCCCATTCTCACCACAGCTAAACATTTTCCTGGCCACGGGGATACCGCCACCGATTCCCACCTGGAATTGCCCGTGGTTCCCCACAGCCCCGAAAGACTCGCTGCCGTTGAGCTAATTCCCTTCCAAGAGGCCATTCAAGCCGGGGTTGATAGCGTGATGAGCGCCCACCTGCTGGTTCCCGCCTGGGACAACCAACGGGCTGCCACCCTTCCCCCGCCATTCTCACCGGCCAGCTCCGACAAAAACTGGGTTTGAGGGCTTAATCGTTACTGATGCTTTGATCATGGGCGGTGTTGCCAACCATGCCACTCCCGAAGAAATTGCCGTCCAGGCCGTTGAAGCGGGGGCCGATCTGCTCCTAATGCCCCCCGACCCCGAAACGGCGATCGCGGCCATTGAAGCCGCCGTTCATGATCGGCGCTTGAGCCAGGAACGGATTCAGCAATCTGTGACTCGCATCCTTGCCGCCAAAACCAAAGTCTGTAACCCCACCCCCTCCCCTTTCTGGTTTGATCTGGCCCAGCCCAGCGCTCTTGCCACCGTAGATGCCATCCTCCAAGCTTCCCAATGTCAGGGCGGCATCGGGCCCGTTCCTCCCCAAAAAAGCGATCGCGGGCGAAACTTGCTTTTCCTTGACAACACCCTGAACCAGGAATTTCTAGGACGCTACACACCGGCAGTAAGCCTTCCTCAGCAGTTAGGCTACCGACCCCAGCTCGTAGACGACCACTGGCCGCTCAACCTTGACCTCACGCCTCCCACCCTGCTACAGGTCTTCCTCCGAGGCAGTCCTTTTCGCGGCAACCTGAAACTGAAGGAGCAAACTCAACGATGGCTTAAAGAATTGTTGCAAAGCAAGACGTTAGTGGGACTTATTGTCTACGGCGACCCCTATACTTTGCTGTGGTTCCAATCCCACATCAGTCCTGAGTTACCCTGGGCATTTACCTACGGACAGATGCCCCAAGCCCAAACCCTAGCCTGCCGTTCCCTGCTGGACATGTCAAGATTTGTTAACATTTCAGACGATATTTTTCTATAGGTGAACTTCATCCTAAGGCAGATGGAATCTGGGGAAGCCGTTTTTATTTGAAAAAAGTAATTCTAGCTACAGCGGAAAATTTATTCCCGACCCAAAGTGGTTCGAGTATAGTGGTCTTAAGCCGAAAAACACCACAGGTTAGCTCTCATGACCGTCTATACTTTGCCACCTGCGCCTTCTGTTCGATTCTCTATCAGCGCAATTAAAGACGAAGTGCGGCATCTGGTGGAAAAAGGAGTAATTAGCCGCCACCAGCCTATCTACGTGCTCTGCCAGCATATTCCCCCCCGTGATTGGGTTGGCATTGAGTGCGAGCTAGAAAGATGCGATTTTTTACTTCGCGATCAGATTGGAGATCTGATGGCAGATGAAGTCTGGGATAACGATTAGTTCTCTGATTATCCGCGCTACCCAAAGCGGAGTCAATAACAATCCACTAAATAAAACCACCTTAACTCAAAACCAGTCTCTGGCCCTCGAAGCCAGGGATTTTGCCATTAAGCAGTTAAATTTTATTGAAATAATCGATCAAACCCTGGTAATCGTGTTTTCTGGTGGGGATACAGCCGGAGAAGCTAGGGGAAAAATCCCCTCGTTCACCTCCGCCGGGGTTTTCTCCGTCGCTAACAGCCCCTACGCCACCCTCTACCGTGGTCTTCCGGTACGCGACTGAACCGGAACGAGCCAGAGCGGGTTATCTGCTTCGCGATCGCCTGGGAGATTTAATTGACCCTGAGCACTGACAAAATGATCAACTGCCCGCTAGCCCGGCCAGAGGCGGGTGATCGCGAGAGCAAACCGTTAAAGCTGGGGAGGGCGAGATTGTTCTAGTTCAGTGCGCAGCAGGACAATTTCCCCAATCAGGGCTTGAATCTCGGTTTTTTGATGTATATCCGCCGCGGTAGTTGTACCGCCCCCCGGACTGGTTGCACTGTTAGTACGAATGGGTTGAGGCTGTAGTACTTTCTCCAGAACTTGGCGAGCCGTTAATTCTGCCGCTTCACCTTTTTCTGCCCAAATCTGGGTTTTCTGGGCCAGGTCGAAGCGATTCTCCTGGAGTTCTACCAGGGCTTCCTGCCGTTTTTGAGGGTCTAAAATCGTTTCACCAAGGGCTGCAGCGGCTCCTAGGGCGATCCGGAAGCTTTGCTGAATTGAAGCCAAAGGACTGGTATTGTTCATAAAACTGTGGTAATTGCCAAAGCGAGTTAAGCAAGAAGAAGCCCATGAGAGCTTGTTTCTACCCTATCAAAAACCAACGCCAAGCCAGATTTTATTCAAATTCCAGCGCCCGGCCCCGCACGGTTTTGTCGATCCGACCGCGATCGCAAACGATTTGACCGCCAACCAGAGTATAGACCGGCCAGCCCGTGAGCTTCCACCCTTCAAAGGGACTCCAGCCGCACTTAGTTTGCAATTCCTCCCGCAAGACGGGATGATAGCGCTCTAAATCCACCAGAACCAGATCGGCATCGTAGCCGGGGGCAATCAAGCCTTTGTGGGGAATTTTATAGGCTTGGGCCACAGCAGAGGACATCCAGCGAGCGACCTGGGCCACGGTGCAACGACCCTGCATTGCCTGGGTGAGCATCAAGGGCAGAGCGGTTTCCACCCCTGGCATTCCAGAGGGAGAGTGGGGATAGCCTTGGGCTTTTTCGGCCAGGGTATGGGGGGCGTGGTCAGTGGCAATAAAATCGATAACTCCATCCTGCAAAGCTTGCCATAAAACGGCGTTATTTTCGGGAGAGCGGAGCGGCGGGTTCATCTGAGCGAGGGTGCCCAATGGTTCGTAGGCGTCGGTATTAAGCAATAAATGCTGGGGCGTCACCTCTGCTGTCACCCAAGCCGGCTTATCTTGCCGCAAATAGTCTGCCTCAACCCCTGTGGACAGATGGAGGATGTGGAGACGGCGCTGATACTTGTAGGAGAGCCTCAGAGCGAGCTTAGTGGCGTTGAGGGCGGTTTCTTCGTCCTGAATTTGGGAATGTACTGCTGGGTCGCTAAGGCCAGCAAAGGCTTGACGGCGTTGGAGAATGCGGGACTGATCCTCGGCATGAACCGCAATTAAACGTGAGCCTGTGGCAAAAATTGGCTCCAGTTGCGCTTCTTGACTGACCAACAAAGCGCCATGAGATGACCCCATAAAAATTTTGATTCCGCAAGTCGGCCCAGCAGTCTGTAAATCAGGCAAATTTTCAGGGGTCGCCCCCATAAAAAAACCGTAGTTCACCAGACTTTTTTTGAGCTGCTCGCGCTAATTTGTCATCCAGTGCCGCTTGGGTCGTGGTGAGCGGGCGCGTGTTCGGCATCTCCAAAAACGAGGTGACGCCTCCCCTGGCACAGGCGCAGGTCGCTGTAAATAGGTCTTCCTTGTGTTCTAAACCCGGTTCGCGAAAATGCACTTGGGGATCGATAACCCCCGGCAGGAGAGTCAACCCTTGGGCGTCGATACAATGCCCCTGGACATCTGATAGGTCGCGGGCGATCTGGACAATTTTTCCCTGGCGGAGCTGCACGTCTCCTAGAAGAAAGTTGCCATCAGGTAAGAGAATGCGAGCTTGACGAATAATTAACATGACTAAACCCGTAAAACACCGTTAAGAGCTGTAAATTTCCCAATAATTTAATGACTTAATCTTAGGGGGATCGCTAAACTAGTAAAGACCAACGATGCTATGGCTAGTCTAGCGTCTTGGGTTTATTCTTCTTCGCTCAAGCTAATCTCCTATGAGTCGCAGTCTCAATGATAAGCAGCCCAAAACCCAACCCTCTGCCCCGTCTTCGGAAAATCCCTGGATAGAAACCTTGAAAACTGTGGCAACCGCTGCGGTTCTCGCCTTTGGGATTCGGACATTTGTGGCAGAAGCTCGCTACATTCCTTCGGGTTCCATGCTGCCGACTTTGGAAATCAACGATCGCCTGATCGTGGAAAAAATTAGCTTTCGCTTTCGCGACCCTCAGCGCGGCGACATTGTGGTTTTCTCGCCCACGGAAACCCTGCGCCAGCAAAACTTCCAAGATGCCTTTATTAAACGGGTTATTGGCCTGCCGGGAGAGGAGGTTGAGGTCAAAGGCGGTGTTGTCTTCATTAACGATCGCCCCTTGCGCGAGAACTACATTCAAGAAGAACCTGATTATAGCTTCGGGCCGGTAATCGTACCCGAAAATGAGTATTTGGTTTTGGGGGATAACCGTAATAACAGCTTCGATTCCCATTTCTGGGGCTTTGTCCCACGAGAAAACCTCATCGGCCGGGCAGCAGTCCGTTTCTGGCCTTTCAATCGCCTGGGAAATTTGGAAGCCCCTGCCTATTGGACGCCGATTTCTCTGAAGTTACAACCCTAGGGCGCTCTCCTGACCAGCGCCCCTCACAGCGGGTTATTGAGCTAGCGGAACATGCTGCTGACGGAATTATCCTCATGAATGCGCCAAATTGCTTCGCCAATGAGGTTGGCAACGGAGAGGACGCGCAATTGCTCGAATTGGTTGCTCTCCGGGATGGGGATGGTATTGGTGACAATCACCTCTTCCAGTTCGCCACTCGATAGGCGGGCGATCGCGGGTTCGGAAAAGACGGCGTGGGTAGCACAGGCATAAATCTGTCGTGCCCCTTCCCGCCTCAGTACGCGGGCCGCTTCAACAATGGTTCCGGCGGTGTCGATCATATCGTCCACCAAAACCGCTGTTTTTCCCTTGACATCGCCAATGAGGTTCATGACCTCGGCCACGTTGTGGGCCTGCCGCCGTTTGTCTACAATCGCCAGGGGCGCGTCGTCGAGCTTTTTAGCGAAGGCTCTGGCGCGGGCCACGCCGCCCACATCGGGAGAGACCACCACTAGATCCCCCAAATTTTTCCGGCAGAGATAATCAATCAAAACCGGCGTTCCGTAGACGTGATCGAAGGGAATATCGAAATATCCTTGGATTTGGGCAGAGTGTAAGTCCATCGCCAGGATGCGATGGGCCCCGGCTTCGGTGATCAGATTGGCAACCAGTTTGGCGGCAATGGATTCCCGTCCGGCGGTTTTGCGATCGGCTCTGGCGTAGCAGTAGTAGGGAATGACTGCCGTGATCTGCCGCGCCGAAGCCCGCCGACAGGCGTCAATCATGATCAGCAGTTCCATGAAGCGGTCGTTGGCCGGCCGGCTGCAAGGTTGAATTAAATAAACGTCACAACCCCGGATGGACTCTTGGATTTGAACGTAAAGCTCGCTGTCAGCAAAGGATTTGCGAATCATGGGGCCGAGATCTAACCCCAAATAGCGGGACACTTCTTCGGCCAGGGGAACATTAGCAGAGCCAGAGAAAATTCGTAGGCGATTGTTGTCAGAAAGGATGGGGGGGAGGGCTGGTTGTAGGGCTAAAGTAGCAGAACGGCTCACGGCGGGTCTTTACCTCAATCGATGGCATGCGTTAATTTCTCTGGTTTCTATTCTAAATCTCGACCCTGTTTTCTTAAAGTGTAGTTTGTTTACTAGATAACTAGGTTAATGTGAACCTTGGGCCGGGCTGGGGTGATTTAACAAAAATACCGCTAAAACAGATTAAGATTAAATAATGTTTGTTTGCGATCGCGGGTAATGATGAATAATTGCAATGAAAACATTACTGATTACGGGAACTAATACGGAAGTCGGCAAAACGGTTTTGACTAGCGCGCTGGCAGCCTATTGGTTAGCTTACAGGGACAGTTGTTTGGGCCTGTTGAAACTGATGCAGGCGGGCCAGGGCGATCGCGAACAGTATGAAAGCCTGTTTGGCTCGCAAAAGTCGGTTATTTTGCGGGTTCCCTTGGAATTTGCCGCGCCTGTTGCCCCGCCCATAGCCGCCCAAAAGGAAGGGCGATCGCTGGATTTAAAGCCGGTGTGGCAGGCACTGAGAGAACTGCAACAAGCAGCTCCGCTGGTGTTGGTGGAGGGGATTGGTGGCCTGGGCTGTCCGGTCACGGCGGAGCTAACGGTGGCAGATTTGGCAAGGGATTGGGGATTGGAAGCGGTTTTGGTGGTTCCGGTGCAGTTGGGAGCAATTTCTCAAGCGGTTGCCCATGTTGCCTTAGCCGATCACGCTCAAGTCCGGCTCAAAGGAATTGTGCTAAATTGCTGTTCTCCTGAGGCGGCAGCTTATCTACAAGATTGGACGCCCAAATCGCTGATCGAATCTTTAACCGGTCTACCCGTGTTGGGCTATTTACCTTACCTGGAAAGTTGCGCCGATCTTGCCAACTTGGCTCGGATTGCAGCCGATCTCGATTTAGAATATTTGCTACCCGGTTTGAAGAATTAGGGTCAGTTTTGGCGTTAAGAAATCAATGGCACTAACATTGCCGCAAGAATTTCTATTGATAGGTGCAGAAGAGTTGGATATGGAGTTTGCGATCGCCGACCCAATCTTTGTCCTTAACATTGAACTGCCGTTCCGTTAGAGCTGATTT
>JAAUTE010000349.1 GCA_012031815.1 Chloroflexaceae bacterium | reverse complement strand
TTGGGGATCGGCGATCGCTCCACGGTCAGCAGCAAAGACAGCTCCCGAAACTCCGTGTCAGCGTCTAATTCCTGAGCAAGCTGGCGATGGATGGCAATCCCCTCGGCGCACAGTTGTCGCTCCAGCGGCTCCCGCCCCGACCAATAAGCCAAACCGCCGTAACTGTAGCGCGTCGCATTGTCCAGCCCCCGGTCTCCCTCCAACAGCAGCACCTCCAACCCCTGCTTGGCCAGTTCATAGCCCAATGCCGCCCCCGTAAACCCGCCGCCAATCACAATCCAGTCGTATGCCGCCATCTTCTTTTACTCCTCGCCGCCCCTCCCCAGTTATAGCAACTGGCGCGATTGCCCACACGCCCCCCGCCCCGCCGCAGACAAACGCCCTCGAACTGGGTATACTGGGTTTAAACGGAGTCGTTACGAGTTTCACTTATGACAAATCCCACGATTGAAAATGTCGTCATCATCGGGTCAGGCCCGGCGGGTTATACGGCAGCGATTTACGCGGCCCGGGCCAACCTCAAGCCCGTGCTATTTGAAGGATTACAAGCGGGTATCCCCGGCGGCCAGCTCATGACCACCACAGAGGTGGAAAATTTCCCGGCTTTCCCGACGGCATCACGGGGCCGGAGCTGATGGAGCGCCTGAAAGCCCAAGCCATTCGTTGGGGAACGGAATGCTACACGGAAGATGTGCTGGCCGTGGATTTGAGCCAGCGGCCCTTCACCGTTCGCGCCGACGAGCGAGAAATTAAAACCCACAGCCTGATTATTGCCACAGGAGCCACGGCGAAACGACTGGGTCTGCCCTGTGAAAACCAGTTTTGGAGCCACGGGATTTCGGCCTGTGCGATCTGTGACGGGGCCAGCCCCATTTTCCACGGTCAAGATCTGGCCGTCATCGGCGGCGGCGACTCGGCAGCGGAAGAAGCGGTCTATCTCACTAAATACGGCTCCCACGTCCACCTGCTGGTGCGTCGGGACACCCTGCGAGCCAGCAAGGCTATGCAAGACCGGGTTCTGGCCAATCCCCGCATCACCGTTCACTGGAATACGGAAGCGCTGGATGTGTTCGGCTCCGGCAAATACATGGAGGGACTGAAGCTCCGCAACCTGCAAACCGGCGCAGTCACTGACCTGGCCGTGAAGGGACTCTTCTATGCGATCGGCCACACCCCCAACACCCAACTGTTTCAAGGTCAGCTCGACCTGGATGAAGTTGGCTATCTGGTGGTCAAGCCGGGAACGGTGGAAACCAGTCTGGAAGGGGTGTACGCTGCGGGCGATGTGCAAGACCATGAATACCGTCAAGCGATTACGGCCGCCGGAACGGGCTGTATGGCCGCCATGGCCGCCGAGCGCTGGCTCTCTTCCCACCATTTGATTGCCGAACACCATCAAAAGCCCGCCGACGAAATCCAGCCCCAAACTCAACCCAAAGCCCAATCACCTGGACTAATCCCCGAAAATGCCTTCGATCTCAGCCAGGCTCGTCATCGCGGTGGTTATGCCCTGCGCCGCCTCTTCCACGAAAGCGATCGCGTGCTGATGGTGAAATATGTCTCGCCCACCTGCGGCCCCTGCAAGCAGTTGCAGCCAATTTTAAACAAGGTCATCGACGAGTACGAAACCCAAATTCATTTGTGGAATTGGACATCACCGAAGACCCGGAACTGGCCAGTACGGCGGGGATTGTGGGGACGCCAACGGTGCAATTCTTCAAAGATAAGGAAATGCTCGCAGAAATGAAGGGTGTTAGACCCCGCAGCGACTATCGAGCCGTCATCGAACAACAGGCCAGCACCCAGGCGATCGCCAAATAATCGCCAAATAATCGTTGAGTAGCAGCCCGCTTTCTCCCAGGACGGCGCTTACTTTTCCGGCAAAAACTGGGGCCTGGCCTGGTGGGTTAGGGCTAATAACTGCTCCAGCCTCGACCAATCCCCCTGCTCAATGGCGCTGGTTTATTTGGTCGAGACAGTGGCGATACTCGGCGATCGCGGCCAGTATCGGTTCCCGATTGTAGCGGGCCATGAGAGTCCCCAATTCCGGGTTGCCGCCCCCCACCCGGCTGGTATCGCGAAACCCGGTGCTGGCGAGCTGTTGGGCTAATTGCCGGACTTCACCCTCGGTTTCGGCGGTGCAAGCGGCGATGAGGGCCGCACTCACCATCACAGGTAAGTGGGAAATCCAGGCCACCGCTCGGTCGTGGATCGAAGGCGCACAGCGATAAACCCGCGACCCTAGCGATCGCGCCAAGGCCTCAATTTGAGCCACGGCGGCAGGGGGGGTTTGCTCCGTGGGCGTTACCGCGTAGGCAGCGCCAGCAAACAATCTCGGTTCAGCTGCCTCAATGCCCTGCCAGGCCGTCCCCGCCATCGGATGGCCCCCGGACAAAATTGGGCCACAACGGCTCGCAAACAGCCACTATTTCCGCCTTAACGGAGCCGACATCGGTAATAATCGCCTGGGGTGACAGAATTTCCCGCAACTGGGCCACGGTCGGCCCGATGGCGGCGATCGGCGTACAGACATACACCACCTCCGCCGCCGCCAGCAGTCCCAAATCGACCCCCGCTCGGTCGGCTGCGCCCCTCGCCACCGCCCGTTCGCAAGTCCGCTCCTGCCGCGAAACCCCCCACACTTCACAGCCTTGCGATCGCAATCCAGACCCAGAGAGCCGCCGATCAATCCCAAGCCGACAATGCCAATTTTCACGCTTTATTCCCGGTAAATAGTCTCATCTTCGGGACGCCAGGCCGGATCGACAATGCACAAAAACACGAGGGGTTCGCTGCTTAAATTACGGAGAAATTGCCTGGCGTTGGGAGGAATGTAGACCGCGTCCCCAGCTTCCACCTCCTGGGTTTCGCCATCAATGTGCATCTCGCCGTGACCGCTGAGAACATAATACACTTCCGACGTGCTGAGGGCGTGGGGTGTCGAGGTTTGGCCGGGGGGCAAGATCGCCTGAGCCAGACTGTAACGAAGCTGTAAAGGCTGCTTATCGGGATGAAGTAACTCCCTCAGTCGGGTTCCATCTCCCGCAACAAATTCGCTACAGGCACTGAGTTTTGCACAAACAAGG
>JAAUTE010000073.1 GCA_012031815.1 Chloroflexaceae bacterium | reverse complement strand
CCTCGACCTATCCCCTGCCCCTTACCCGGCACGATCCAACTCACCAATTCGGCGATCGCCGTGGCAACCCTGCAACTCCTCAAACAACAGGGCTTTAAGATTGCGGATACCGCCCTGCAAACGGGCATGGCCCAAACCCAATGGCCCGGACGCTTGCAGTGGACAACCTACGGGGGTCAATCCCTCCTGCTGGACGGGGCCCACAATGCCGCTGCCGCGATCGCCCTGGATCACTACGTCCGCTCCTTGAATAAACCCGTGACCTGGGTAATGGGCATGCTGGCCACCAAAGACCACGCCGCCATTTTTCAAGCCCTGCTCCAAACCCAAGATTATCTATATCTGGTTCCCGTCCCCGACCACGCCACGGCTGACCCCCAGGAACTGGCAACGTTGGCCCTGGCAACCTGCCCTAACCTCCGTCGTTGCTCTCCCTACCCCGACCTCTGGCCCGCCCTGGATGGGGCCCTGGCCCAACCAGAGCGCTCGATCGTGTTGTGTGGCTCTCTGTACTTGGTGGGCTACTTTCTCAAGGGGGCAACAGTATCAGTCTTAATCCCTGAGACCCATTGACAAAGTCGCGATCGCCACTTCTCCGGGCCCCCAGGTTGGCCCGCTGCGACCTGTTAAATTTTTGAGGACTGTGATAAGTTAAGTTTTGTCAAGAAAGCTGAAACGCCTGGGGAGAACGCCATGAGTTTTGAAATTCCTGAGTCGGTTAAAGTCTGGTCTCAGTTTTTCCATCCAGTGCTAATGTGGGTTTTGCTGGGAGCTGCCCTTTATTCCCTCTATTCGGGCGTGCAGATTACCCGCACTCGCACCGCTGACAAGGAAGTTAGAAAAGAGTTAGTCCAAAAAGGTTTTATCCTCAAGCACCACTATGTCGGCTCCGCCCTGCTCGCGCTCATGGTCATGGGAACCGTCGGCGGCATGGCAGTGACCTATATGATTGACGGCAAGCTCTATTTCGGGCCCCATTTATTGGTGGGGTTGGGCATGACGGCCATGATTGCCACTTCGGCAGCGATGGTTCCTTTCATGCAAAAGGGACAGGATTGGGCACGCTATACCCACTGGGTAATGAATTTAACCCTGTTGGGCCTCTTTGGCTGGCAAGCGGTCACCGGCATGCAAATTGTGCAAAAAGCGGTGACCAAACTTTTGGCTTAAGGGAACTGTAAGTGTTGAGTTCTGGCGCTAACTCAGCACTTATTTCCAGGACTTGCGCTTCTAGCTCACCCGCTGTAAGTTACAGGTATGCTTGGGGGGCAAGGGAAGATTAAAGCGGCTGTGGAAGTCTTTTTGGACTTTGTAGGTCAAGCGGGGCGAAACCTGGCGCACTATCTGGCCCAAAAGGCGATCGCCCGTAGTTTGAATCAGGGATTGGGGCAGGCGATAGATAAATTTAGGAAACTGCACGGCAACCGTCAAGTCCAACCGCCAGGTGATTTGAGTGACAATCTCTGGCAGGTTTTTGTCGGAGCGAGCTTTTTGAGGAAGGAGTGCCTCCGCAGCCAATTCTTGAAGTTCCATGACCGATTGGTAGTCCACCTCGTAACCCGGCGCTGTGTAATCAGGCACGGGAACCGAGTTCATCCAGTAAACCCCCTCCTTGGCGGGGTGCAGCACGACGCTCAGTTTCGGCTCAACTTCGTAGCCCAGGGCCGCAAACCGTCCCACGGTTAGGGTATAGCCATTGTCGCCGAGGGGTTCGACGGCCATCGGTTCCGCACAGCGACAGAACCAACCCTCATGGGCATCCAGATAACTGGAGACCGTTACCCCATCACTGTACATCAGCATATCGCCGACAAAGGCAGTTTGAAAGCAAGCGGGTTCGCTAGAGACGCTGGACTCTGATTCAGCCTCAGTCAACTCAGCCGCAGGGAAAGTTTCTGGGGGCAGCTCGGACAATTCGATAACGGAATGGGTCTGAGAAGAGAATTCCATTGCACCTCTATCAAGCTGGTTCTTTGAGGAAGACTTAAGTAAAGTATGCCCAGTTCATCCCATCGCGGTTCACCTAACTTTGGGCAGAGTGGTCGTTATGACGAACCAGGCGCTAGAGAGTTTCTAGACCTGTGCCTAGTGGGTTTACGCCTGCCTTGGTTAAGCGTTAGCTTGAGAGCACAATGAAGTTTGATTCATCAAGTGGCCATTTTCTTTGGCGAGGAAGTGGTCTAGGGATTTACTTAAGGAGTACGGCATGAAAGCTTTTGTTGCGGGAGCCACGGGAAAAACCGGACGGCGGATTGTTGCGGAGTTGGTGCAGCGTCAAATTCCGGTACGCGCTCTGGTGAGAAATCTGGAGAAAGGCCGGGAAGTTTTGCCGGAGTCGGTGGAATTGGTGGTGGGCGATGTCCTCGACCCCCAGCGTTTGCCGGATGCGATCGCGGATGCCACGGTGTTGTTGTGTGCGACGGGGGCTGCGCCGAGCTTCAATCCCCTCCAGCCCTACCAGGTGGATTATGAAGGCACAAAACATCTGATTGCGGCGGCTAAGGCCAAACAGATCGAGCAGTTTGTGTTGGTGTCGTCCCTGTGCGTCTCGCAGTTTTTCCATCCCCTGAATCTGTTCTGGCTGATTCTGTACTGGAAGCTACAGGCGGAGGCAGCTTTGCAGGCTAGCGGTCTGACCTATACCATTGTGCGTCCCGGCGGACTGAAGGAGGAAGATACCCCTGGGGGCGTTGTCATGGCCAAGGCGGATACTCTCTTTGACGGCAGTATTCCCCGGACGCAGGTGGCCCAGGTTTGTGTGGAGTCCCTGTTTCACACTGCGGCTAAAAATCAGATCCTTGAAATCATCGCTAAGCCGGAAGTCCCTGCCCCCAGTTGGGATGAGTTGTTTGGTCGAGTGGCTCAGCCGGTTTAGAGGTTAGCGGAGATGGCCTGCACTGGACAGGCGGGAATACATTGTTCGCAGACCACGCAGCGCGATCGCAGGAATTGGAGCCGCCAGGTATCGGGATCGAGGGTGAGGGCTTCGGTGGGACAGACGCCGGTACAGAGGCCGCAGTCAACGCAGAGGCTTTCGTCAATGACAATTTCGCCGCTCATCTGGGAGACGCCAATCTCTTGCGATCGCATCCACTCCACGGCGGCTTCCAGTTCGTCGATGTCGCCGGATAGCTCCACGAGGAGCTTGCCTACCTGGTTAGGGGCAACTTGGGCACGGATAATGTTGGCCGCCACATTGAAATCCTTGGCCAGGCGATAGGTGACGGGCATGTGGACGGTGCGCTGGGGAAAAGTCAGGGTGACGCGCTTTTTCATGACTTCGGGATTTGGCTTAGGAACATTGGCAAAGTCTGGTGGGGGGAGCTGCCTCGCTACAATGTTAAACGCAGTTACAAATTTATAATTCTTAAAGTTTGGTCATGACCCAACAATCGGTTTCAATTGTCCAGCGCCTGAGAAATTCCCTGATTGCGATCGCTGCGGTGGTACTCAGTCTGGCTATTTTCTGGGGGGTGCAGGCCCAGGCCACAACCCCGTCCCTGGAGGATCAAGCCGAACAAGCCATGCCGTTGGAAGCCGCACTGAGTAACGGTAAGCCGACGCTGGCGGAATTTTATGCTAATTGGTGTACCACCTGTCAGGCGATGGCCAAGGATTTAGGCCAGCTCAAGCAGAATTACGCTCAATCCTTGAATTTTGTGATGCTCAACGTGGATAACAGCAAGTGGCTCCCGGAAATCCTGCGTTTTCGGGTGGATGGCATTCCCCATTTTGTCTACTTTGACCGCAGCGGCCAGCCCATCGCCGAAGCCATCGGCCAACAGCCCCGCGCCATTTTAGACGCCAATCTCGCGGCCCTGGTTGGCGATCGCCCCCTGCCCTACACCTACCAGGCGGGACGGGTTTCCCAACTGGAGGGGCTAGCGGAACCGAGTTCTAGCCCCGACGACCCCCGCAGCCACGGCGCTCAAGTGCAGCCCCAGGTCAATTAAGTCGGAAAATGCTGTTGCAGAAAGTTGGTGTAAACCTCCCCAGCCAAAAAAGGCCGGGTGGTCGAGGATCTTTTGGTGGAAGCTGATGGTCGTGGTGACCCCTGTAATCGCACATTCCCGCAGCGCCCGCTTCATGCGACGGATGGCAGCTTCGCGATCCTCTCCCCAAACGATGAGTTTGCCAATGAGGGAATCGTAGTAGGGCGGGATTTCGTAGTCGGGATAGACATGGGAATCCATCCGCACTCCGGGGCCGCCCGGTGGCAGATAGGCGCTGATTCGGCCAGGGGAGGGGCGAAAATTTTGGGCGGGGTCTTCGGCATTGATGCGGCACTCAATGGCATGGCCGCGAATTTCTACTTGTTCTTGGCGGAGGCGTAATTTTTCTCCCTGGGCAATGCGAATTTGCTCGCCGATGAGATCCAAACCCGTTACCATCTCCGTAACGGGATGCTCCACCTGAATGCGGGTGTTCATCTCCATGAAATAAAAATTGCCGTGGCGATCGAGGAGAAACTCAATGGTTCCCGCCCCGACGTAGTTGATGGATTTCACGGCCCGGACGGCGGCTTCTCCCATTGCCTGGCGCAATTGTGGGGTGAGGGCATTACTGGGCGCTTCTTCCAGGAGTTTTTGGTGGCGGCGCTGGATTGAGCAATCCCGTTCTCCCAGGTGAATGGTGTTGCCGTAGCGGTCGGCGAGGATTTGAAATTCGATGTGGCGGGGACAGTCCACAAATTTTTCCAGATAGACCCCCCCGTTACCAAAGGCGGCCTCGGCTTCCCCCCGGGCAGCGGCAAATAAATTTCCCAGTTCCGTTTCGCTGGCCACCAAGCGCATCCCCCGCCCGCCGCCCCCGGCTGTCGCTTTGATAATCACGGGATAGCCAATGTCTTTGGCTACCAGTTTGGCGGCTCGCTCGTTTTCAAGTAATCCCTGGCTGCCGGGAATGGTGGGAACGCCTGCTTTTTGCATGGTGCGCTTGGCGGTGGCTTTGTCTCCCATGGCTAAAATCGCTTCCGGGGTCGGGCCAATGAAGGTAATCTGGTGGTCGGCACAAATTTCAGCAAAGCGGGCATTTTCTGCGAGGAAACCATAGCCAGGGTGAATGGCAGTGGCATTACGGGTCAGGGCGGCGGCAATAATGTTGGGAATGTTGAGATAGCTTTTGCCGCTGGGGGGCGGCCCAATGCAGACACTTTCATCGGCCAACTGAACGTGGAGGGCGTGGCGATCGATGGTGGAATGTACCGCAACGGTAGGAATGCCCAGTTCCTCGCAACTGTGGAGGATTCGCAGGGCAATTTCCCCCCGATTGGCGATCAAGATTTTCGAGAACTGCATCTTCTACGCAAAGCAAACCATACTAAGTAGAATAGGACGTTTGCGCTGCCAAAAAAATTCTTTCCCTAAATTTCTCAGGCTCCCAAGGCTCAATTCTGATCGGGTTCCCAGGGCGGTTGGTAGTTGGCAACTTTGGTCGGGGGGCGATCGCTACTCCAGGCCCACCAGGATTGTTGACATTCACAGTAGTAAAATTCCTGCCACTTGCGGCGGTGGTCTTCTCCGAGGACGGGGGCGCGGCGGTTGATCCAAACTTGTTGGGCTTTGGCAGCGGGAGCGCGACAGCTCGGACAACAAAACCCAATAGCGTGAAGGGCTTTGTCTGTCCAGGAGGGCGGAATCGGGCTAAAAGCATCCATGCGCTGGCATTTTTTAGGGGTTACAGGGGGTGGAAGTTTGCGATCGCGCTTCTGGATTGATCTTAGCGCTGTTTTTGGCAAGAATTTAGACGTTGGGCGCGGATGTATCGGGATTTAAGGACAAATTAGCCTGGGTGATATATTTTCGTAGGTGGGCTTCTAGCTGAGCGACGGAAACGCGGGGTGCGGGGCGCGGGATGGGAATGATGTGGTTATTTCTTTGGCAGTAAAGTACCGGGACTTCATAGTAATAGGCATTGAGCCAATCTTCGCGGGTGGTGATGTCGCGAATTTCGAGTTGAATTTTTAGTCCTTGAATTTGTCGCAGTTTGGTTTGTAAGCCCTCGCACAGGTGGCAGCCGGGTTTACTGTACAAAATTAAGTGCATTGGCTTTTTAGGGATAAAGAATTTGTTGCGTGGTTAAATTGAGGTTGGGAAACCTGGGAGAAACAAGAGGAAAATCTCGAAAATTTTTTCTTTGATCGCTATCCATGCTATTTTTTTGGCAATCTTTCTGAGCTGTCTAATGTCTCTGCCCAGCAATGATTTGACTCCTTGGGGATTTTTCAGAGCGAATTTTGGGTGATGAGGAACCGAGCGGACTGAAACGGCGATCGCAAACAAGCAGATTAATTTTAAACTAGGCAGGCAAGCCCAGTTGCAACCCCAGAGCTTTCTTTTTCATCAGTTGAAAAAATGTTGTAAAACCCGTTAGCTCGCGAAGGAGTTAGACTCATTTTCAAGCCCGTTTCATCAATGAAATCCGGTTCAACCTGCAAAATTTCTTCCGGGGTTAATCCATCCAAGCCTTCGATTAACAGCGCGACTAATCCCTTGACCAATTGAGCGTCCGAATCCCCTTGATAGAACACTTTCCCATCCTGTAAATCTGCGGTGACATAAACCTGGGAAACGCAGCCATTTACCTTGTTTTCGGGGATTTTCGCCGATTCATCCAGAGGTTGCAGTTTTTTTCCGTAGGCAAGCAACTGTTCGTAACGCTGTTTGGGATTAGTCCGTTGTTTAAAGCGCTCTACAATACGGTTAAGTTTTGCCGGTCGATAGTTAGCAGATGACATGGTTTAAAAAATGCGATCGCCTAATCTAGAATCCAGGATCATTTTAGCAGCTTATTCAGAGCGCATTTAGGGGAAACCTGGAGACAGAACCCAGAGATTCCCTTGAGATCCCGCCATAATCACAGCAGGCTAGCCGCTGATACTAAACTGAAGCTGATGCTGCTGGATGACATCCGTATAGAGCCGTTCTAATCGCGTAATGTTTTGATCCAGACGATAGCGTTCTAACACCCGCTTGCGAGCCTTTTGTCCCAGCAATTTTGCCATGTCAGGATGATCCCGAAACAAGGGCAATAACGTTCGCAATTGACTGATAACTCGCTGGGGATCGAGGATAATGCCCGCCCCTTCCTCCAAAACTTCGCCATCGGCTCCCGCATCCGTGGCCAGACAAGCCGTACCGCAAGCCATAGCCTCCAGTAGCGATAGGGATAGCCCTTCCACTAAAGACGGCAAAATAAACCCGTCGGCCGCCCGTAAAATCTCAATGCGACGTTCTTCTTCCGCCACAAATCCCAGCCAGCTAATGCCATATTCCTCGCCATAAAATCCTTTTAAGGAAGGGACGAGGGGGCCGTCTCCCACCATTAACAGTTGGCACTGCTCCCCCATTTCGGCGATTTTCCAGGCTTTTAACAGGGCTTCTACATTTTTCGAGGTGGCAATACGCCCCCATATACACAAACAGGCGATCGCAACCCAGGCGAGCCTTGTAGTTGGAGTAACCGGGAGAATATTTTTGTACATCAACGCCGTTGGGAATGACCGCAATCTTGCGACTGGGAACGGATAATTTAATCAGCAAATCCCGTTGCAGGCGCGAGAACACAATTACCCGGTCGTAACGGGCTAAAAAAGGCGCATAAAGCTGATAGGCCAGATATTGCGTGCTGGATTTGAGGTTGCGAAATTTGCGATCGAAGGCAGGATGAAAGGTGGCAACCAGGGGCAAGTTTAAGGCTTCACAAATTTCTGGGAGGCGAAAATCCAAAGGCGAGAGGGTCAGGGAAGCGTGTACCAGATCTGGCCGCAGTTGCGCCAGGGAACGAGTCAGCACCCGGCTAGATTTGAGGGAAGGAATGGTATAGCCCTGGGATTTATACAGGCAAGGTAAAAACACCTCTGGACAGTCGGGCCGATTGTCCCGCTCCGTTTCTTCCTGGACAAAATGAAGAAAGTTCACCTGATACCCCCGTGCCAGGAGGGCATTGGTGGTTTCCCGTCCGTAGGTAACATTGCCGCAAAAGGGCGATTTTTTTCCTAGCCAAGCAATACGCATTCAAATTGTGCCGCGAGCAGTGGTTTGGGGCAAACAGGCAGGTCAGCTCCACCCAGAGCCGAGGCGATCGCCATTACACCTGCAATTAGCCGCCGTCAATCGGGAGCTGACATGACCGATCCTGTAGGGGAAATATACCAGGTTAGGAGGCTTCCGGCTACTGCTAACCCAGCTAATCCCCAAAAAACCGCTCGCAATCCTAGCAAGGTTTCGGCAACGCCCGCTACGGCAAGAGGCAAGGACAGGGCAATATTAACGGCGTTATTTTGCAAGCCAAAGACCTTTCCCCGCAGTTGCGGCGGGGTTTCCGCTTGAATCGTCGTTTGCATCGGAACGCCCACCAGGGCCGCCGCTCCGCCTAAAAGCACGGTCATCAGCAGCGCCAGCCATAGTTGCGCCGTCGCCAGGGACAACCCCACCAAGGAGGCCGCCATGCCTAGCGATCCCCACGAACTTAATTGCGATCGCTCCCAGCGCCCGCCCCAGTGACCGAGAATGGCGGCACTCAGGCCCATGCCCAACCCGCCTGCGGCCAGCAGGATGCCAAACTGATCTGGTTCTATCCCCGGAATCGCCTCGGCCAAGCTCACCGCCAGCACCACCAGGGCTGCAAAAATCGAAAATAGAATCACCAACTGAATCAGAGCGTTGCGAACCCGCAGATTTTTCTGTAAATAAGCCAATCCTTCGCGAATATCCTCCAAAGGGTGGGGCCGCTCCCGATGGCAACAATCGGGAATTTCTCCGGTATCCAGCCCCAGCAGCAGCAATCCGGCAATGGCGTAGCCTCCCCCCACCAGAAACTCCTTCCCCACATCAGGAAGACCCAAGGTTGCCGCCAGACGATCCGCCAAGGTCAACAGCGGTTCGCCAATGGCAAAGCCCACAATCAACAGGGCCAGCATCGTAGTGGTAAATAAGGAGTTAGCGGGCAAGAGGTGGCGGCGCTTCACCAGCAACGGGATGGTGGCCTGTTCCGCCGGGGCAAAAAATTGCGTCAGCGTTGACACCAAAAACGTCACAGTTAGCAGGAGCCAAAATTCGGTGGGCAAGCCCAGCCAACCCGATTTTCCCTGAAACAGTCCTAAAAATAGGGGCAGCACTAGTACCAGAGCGCCGCGCAAGAGATTTGTCACCACCAAAACCCCTTTCTTCGACCAGCGATCCACATAAACCCCTGCCAGAGACCCTAGCAATACCGCTGGCAGCGTAAAAGCAATGGCGATCGCCGCCACCCAACCGCTAATTTTTTCCGTTTGGTAGCGATTGGCTACGATAGCAATCATCAGTACGAGATAAATTTTGTCTGCCAGTTGGGAAAAACCTGGCCGCTCCAAAGCACAAGGAAACGGCTATTGCGGAGGACGGGCCAGAACCCCTCGTTAGGAGCAGAGTCCCTAGGCTCAGGTCGGGAAGGCTGGTCAAGCAGGGCGGTTTGTGGGGGATTTGGGGTTGAATCGCTCTCAAAAGGCATTTTATCCGGGGTTTAATAATCTAGCTAATACTCAAAAGTCCAGGGCCGTTTGGGCATCCACCAACTCCGCCGAACGAATCGGTTGCCCACAATGGTATTGAACGTATTCCCGCAGCAACCGTTCGACTCGTGCCCAAGCCCCGTTAACTGGAGCCACCGTTGCAGGCAGAAATTGAGCTGGCTGCGGGAGAGAAGATTGACTCAGATTTTGTAGCAGCGCCAGTTCTACGGCTCCGATACGAGTGTTGACTTTTTGTTAAATCCTGTTGCCCTAAGTTTACCGTAGTATCGTTGTTGGAGCGGACTAACAAGCTGCTGCTGCCCAGGTTAATCACCCCTCCCGCTTCAAAGCTAAACCCGACCCGCCAATGGCGATCGCTAAAGTCCAGGGCGATGGCCCGTCCGTTGAGACAGCAGCGGGTGACCTGGGGGGCGATGCCCGCGACGACCAGCAGGTGAAAGGTGGCTTGGGCCAGGTGGGCCAGTAACCCTTCGTCTTGGGTGGTGACTTGCTCAAAGCGCCGCAGGTGTTCGATGACCAATGGGTAGAGTTCGGGCTGGGGATGGTCGTTGGGGGCCAGGAGCAGGGCTAATTCAGCCAGGTATTGGCTCGCAGCCAGTTTGCCGAGGTTGCGGCTGAGTTTGGGATAGGATTCCAGGGTTTCGGCTTGCGTAATTTTGTCAAGCGATCGCCCTCTGGCCAGGAGAAGCTGGTTGACCACAAATAATTCACTGCGTCCCCGCAGTCTAGATTTGTGTTTTCTGGCTCCGGGGGCAACGGCCCGAATCATCCCATGTTCTGCCGTCAAATGGTGAGGAGGCGATCGTTTTCCCCAAGGGGCATGCCTCGCAGGTTAATTCCAGTGGCGGTATAGGTTGACATAGTTGCCAGGATTTAAGAGGCGGTGCGGGCCTCAGCTTGTCCCTTATCTAAGGTATCGCGCTGGTTCATTAAATCAAGAGCGCGCGAGGTGCCAATGCGGGTAGCTCCAGCCGCAATCAGGTCTAAGGCTTGCTGGAGGGTACGAATGCCGCCAGAAGCCTTGATACCGACCCGCCTTTGGCTAATTTCCTGAAGAAGGCGCACGTCGGCAACGGTGGCTCCTCCGGCCCAGCCCGTACTGGTTTTGAGGAACTGCACCCCCGCATCCAGGCAAATTTCCGCAGCCAAGCGCTTTTCTGACTCCGTAAGCAGGGCCATTTCCAAAATTGCTTTGACGGTCTGGCCGGTTTCTTCGCAGATCTGAGCAATTTCGCGGTGAACGGCCTCCGGGTTCCCAGCTTTGAGCCAGCCAAGGTTAATGACCACATCCAGCTCGGTCGCGCCATTTTCTGCGGCTTCACAGGCCTCAAAACGTTTGACGGCAGTGGTGGTAGCGCCGCTGGGAAAGCCAATGACAGTACAGACCTGGGTTTACTGCCTTGGAGCAGTTCTCTCGCCTGGCGGACAGCCCAGGGATAGAGACAGACCGCCGGAAACTGGTAATGCAAGGCTTGGGCGCAACACTGTTCCACTGCTTGGGGCGTGGCGGTGGGATTAAGTAAAGCGTGATCGATGTATTGGGCTAGATCGATTTCTAACGAGTCTATGACCATTGAGCGCGTCTCCTGTCAGCTCCCTCGCTTATTGTGACTGCGGAATGCGGTCAGCCGCAAGTCTCTCGACCCAGCGGGAGTACATTCCGCACCCGGAGTCAAACTCCGGGGAACAGCTGACAGAATTTACTAACCTCAATCTGTCGGAAAATCCGCCCAATCCTCTGCTGTGCCCTCTTAGGCGATCGCCTAAAATTCCAAGGTCAGTACTTCGGTGGGTGGCGAAAACAAACTAATCTCATCTTTCCCTGGAAATAGGTCGCTAGCTGGACGAAAAAACAGGGTGCAATTGCTACTCTTAGGGGAAGCTAAATGGGCTGTAACCTATTCAAGGAGGTTTTTATGAGTATCGAAAATAGAGTTGACGCTACGGCGAAAAATATCGAGGGGAAAGCACAGGAAATGCTCGGTGAAATCACGGGAAATCCCCAAGATAAAGCCGAAGGCAAAATAAAACAGGTCGAAGCCAACGTTCAGCACACCGCCGAAAATATCAAAGACGAACTGAAAAACCAAATCGATCGCGCTTAAATCCCTAGAAAAAAGGGCGATCGCCATTGGGTAAGGGGCTTAAGCCTCTTTTTTTGGGCCAGAAATGGCTGATTAAGATGAGGATCAAGGAGGGGTCAGACTATCTTGACAAGACGGCCCTTTTGTCAGGGGAGCATCGATCAAACTGGATGGAAACAGGGCAAACAGCAATTGAACCCGAACCCGATGGTAAAACAGGGAAAATTTTTGCACCGCCCGCTGACCCAACTGTTGTAATGGCGATCGCGGTTTTTGCTCAATCTGATATTGTTGCTTAAAATAACTGGCTTTTTCCGTTTTGACAGCTTTTCCTGCTTTAATTTTGACCCGTTCTACCCTGTCATCAAAAAATTCCAGCCCTACCATTTCGCTGCGATAAATGGGAAAACGGCTTTTTGCCGCAGCCAGGGTCATGGCATAGGTCGGATGTTTGTGCATGCCGAGGGTGTCGGCATAGAGGGCTAATTCTCCCCACCCCCTTAAAAATTCCCGCTCCCGACCCTCATCCACCGTCACCACAAAAAGAAATTCATTAATAAATCTAAGTTCTGGTGAATTTAGGGGAATACCAACGCGGCGGGCCATCTTTTCAATAACCTGCTGTTTGTGTTGAAGTTTAGGGGTGAGATTGGGTTGTTCAAACTGTTCGCTGAGGCGTTTTTGCAAACTACAAGCATTGCGGGCGGTAAGACCAGGGGAAAACCTGAGATCGGCAGTTATCGGCGCACAAATTCGCACATCTGCGTCTAAACACATCACCGAAGGAGCTAGGGAAAGTCCGTATTCAATGGCAAATCGACGTTCGTGATGGGGCCGCACCCCCCGACACCAGTGCTGAATGGCGATCGCGTTTGGGGATGATTGTGAAACAACTGGGGTTGATTGGTTAATACGACGAAAGGATAGCCCGGCGCAAACTGCTGCAAATCCTCGGCCAGGAGCTTCGCCAGTTGAACGTAATTTTCCCCAAAAGCTGCCGTGCAAAAGCAAAACGGAGCGGTAGATTGCCTTGAGATTACCATAGGGCGATGATGGCTCAGCTTAAAACTTCCCCCATTGGGGAGAATCAAACTGAATTACTGGTTTTAATGGCAATGAATTGTTTTAGGAGGCGATCGCCGTCTCAGCCATTAAGCGAGGAAAGACGTGCCCAAATCGGGGGGGACATCCTGCCAGCGGCCTGGCCCAACGGCCCGGACAGCTTCACAGAGAATCACATTGCCTGTGTAAAGAGCGCGACCGATAATGACACCCGTAACACCTACAGGCTCTAGCGCGAGCAAACTCAACACATCGCTGAGAGAACTAATGCCGCCGGAAGCAATCACGGGAATTCCAAGGTTGCTAGCTAATTCTCGCAAAGCCGGGAGGTTTGGCCCGCTCAAAGTGCCGTCTCTGTAAATATCTGTGTAAATAATAGCGGCTACACCCAGATTCGCCATCTCCTCGGCGAGGGTTGTCGCGCTAACCTCAGAGGTTTCTAACCAGCCCCTAGTTGCGACTTTCCCGTTGCGAGCATCAATGCCCACAACGATCTGTCCGGGAAACTGCTGACATAATTCCCTCACCCGTTCCGGTTGCTCCACGGCAATGGTGCCCACGATCGCCCGCTCAACCCCCAATGCCAGCACCTGAGCTACGGATTCTGCCTCCCGCAAGCCTCCTCCCACCTGCACGGGAATGGCTACGGCCTGGACAATCGCCGCGATCGCGCCAGATTGACGGGTGTTCCCTGTTTTTGCCCCATTAAGATCAACCACGTGGAGCCGGGCTACCCCCTGGTCTGCCCACTGCCTTGCTACTTCAACTGGATTATCGCTAAAAACCTGCGCTCGCTGATAGTCGCCTTGGTAGAGGCGCACGCACTTGCCATCGAGTAAATCAATTGCCGGTATTACATCCATCGATCGCTTTCTCACCCAGAGCCTGTTCTCACTCTAAGCAATTTTCGGGACAATTTGCTAGGGCTGAGCCGTTCCTGGTCCCGACGAAGGTTTAGGATGAAAACAAGCTAAAAGACTTGAGAAGGGCAATGGGAACAATTCGCTTAATGCACGCCAAGCTGCATCGAGTGCGCGTCACCGAAACCAATGTTGACTATGTAGGCAGCATCTCCATTGATGCCGACCTCCTGGACAAAGTGGGACTGTTGCCCCTAGAAGAGGTGGATATTGTCAATCTCAACAACGGCCAGCGCTGGTCTACCTACGTTTTGCCCGCTATCCCTGGCAGCCGTCAAATTTGCCCAAACGGGGGCGCGGCTCTCCTCTGCACGCCGGGAGATCTGCTGATTGTCTATGCCTACGAAGCTTGCGATCGCGAAGTTATCCTAATGTCAGGGCCACCAAGCCAAAATCCTGGTTGCTGCCGAAAATAATGAAGTGGCCGAGTATTTCACCCAATACTTGCAGCCAGACAAAGGCAAACTCCGATTTGAGTCATCCCAGGGCTAAGGGTTGCCGTTCATCGGAGGAGAGTCCTTGCTTTGTTGCTGATTTGTGAAAAAAACTGACATAAATTAGTAGCCCAGTCTTCTTGATGTAAAATATAGGTCGTTTACAGTGAATTGAGCAGATCTTGGCCCTGTTCTCCCGGCAAAATCTGTTCTTTTTAGATTTTTGAGCTGACTTCACTCATAACAATCCTGAAACCCGTGAACAGAAACCTCAAAAACCAGCGGCTGGTGCAGGCTTGCGTCACAGCCCTCTCCCTAGGGGCACTTTTACTCCCCCTTAGCCCGGTCGTTCTAGCTCAACCGACGGCAACCTATTGCGATCGCGTAGCTCGTGATTACGCCCGCAGTCGCTCTAGCGGCGGGCCAGCCTTTGGTGCTGGTACGGGAGCAATCGGCGGAGGCGTGATCGGCGCGATCGCCGGCGGTTCCCTGCGGAATGCCACTCGCGGGGCCGCTGCCGGGGCTGCCGTGGGTTCCCTAGCTGGAACCGCCACCCAAGGGGCCGAGCGCGATCGCCTCTACGAACTGGCCTTCAATGACTGTATGAACGGTAACCTGGGCAATTGGAACTAAATAACATAGAACTAGCTAAAACCAACTACTTTTGTGAGGAAATCTGACAATGTTCAAAAAAACTCTATGGCTGCTGTCCCTAGCACTCCTGAGCAGTGAAATTTTTCTGCCTGCTGCCCAAGCCCAACAACCAACGCGACGGGATGACACCACCTTTACCCTCAGCGAAATCGACTGTCGTTCTTTTCTCAAACTAGACGACGACGAGCGACAACTCACGATGGTATTTTTCCACGGCTTCATGAGCGGAAAAAACAACCAAACGGTGTTTAGCGGCCCCAATTTTGCCCAAGCCACGGAAAGTATTTTAGATTATTGCATCAGTAATCCCAATCAATCTCTCCTGTCTGCCTTTGAACGATTCCGTTCTCCCTAGCCAGGAAAACCCCGTTTAAAGCAGCCGACCCTGTTTCGAGCGGGCGCTGCTTGGTTGTGTATGATTTCTACCCAATAATTACTAAGCCACTCCTAAGCGGTTTTGTATTGAAGCTGGGAGGCGAGCGACCTGAAAGCTTGTCAATGCGGAGTTCGCCCCCAAAATTTAATGCGACTCAGCTAACCAGTCGATGAGCCACTCCTATCCGTGGGTCAGCCGCTCCTCTCAGTGGGCGAGCTACTCCCCTCAGTGGATGAGTCACTCCTCTCAGTGGGCGAGCTACTCCCATCAGTGGATGAGTCACTCCTCTCAGTGA
>JAAUTE010000348.1 GCA_012031815.1 Chloroflexaceae bacterium | reverse complement strand
GTTAAAGGCGATCAGGGCAATTTTCTCCTTGGGGCCAAGACCTTGGATGTAGTTAAACAACGTACTCTGCATGGCGCTCAGCTTCTCTCCTTCCATCGAGCCGGAGGTATCCACCACTACGGCCACCAGAGAGGGTTTTTTGGCGTATTCTTGCCAGCTTGTGAGCATGGCAGCCACTACGTCCGGCTGGGGCGGGCGATAGGAATCGTAGCGGGGTTCGCTCTGGACGCCAAACTGGGGAGAGAATTTGCTGCCCAAGGCCACCCCAGGAACCCCCGGTCGCAAGCCCAAGTTAGCCGCAACTTGTTGGGTTTCCGGTTGGAGCATAAAGTCAATAAAGGCTTTGGCCGCAGCCTTTTCCGCGTCGCTGACCCAAGGCCCGCCAGGCAGAATCCCTCGAATGTTAGAGCTGAAAGTCGCTTGGGGATAAACCGCAACGTAGCGGGTCTGACCGCTCTGAGCCTGGGTGTTGGCTTCAATCACCGAGGCTTCGTACACTGAACCCACCGACGCCCAAAATGGGCCGTTTTTCGCCATTGATTTCGCCAAAGAGCCGGTCGAGATGCCATAGCGGGTAATCTTGCTTTGAATCGCTCGAACCTGGTCTTGGTATTTTTGCACGTCGGCTGCGGTTAAATTCTCGGGCCGCTGGTTGGCAACGGAGGCAAATTGAGCCACCAGGGTTTGTAGCCCAGAGTTGGAGCGGGTCGGTGCTGTATGAACGTAGGTAATGGGCAGAGCCGGAGCGCTGGGGTCGAGCTGCTGGTGATTGGTATATTTAACCAGGGCAGTATAGGGATTATTAGCCACTTTTTGCAATCCGGCGGCGAGATTCTCCGACACCATCAACACCATCGGACTGTAGGCAATCAGGGGCGAGTCGGTAATGGCAGGGATATAGTTTTGCCCCGGAAAAAGCTGATTCATCTGATAAATCAACTGATTATGGTAGATCTCCCCATCTACCGATAATAGGGTGGGAAATTCTGGGGCTTCCGCTGGGATAGTTCCTCCTTGAAATTGCTGGGCCAGGGCTAGGAATTCATTGACCACGTCCCCGCTGCCTTTGGCTTCGCAGGTGATGTGGAAGGCTTCACCATTTTCTAGGGTGGGCTTGGTGTTGTTAAATTGGGTGCTAGCTTCTTGACAAAATTCAGCCAAATTACTGCCAACCACAAATTTGACCGCTAAACCCCGTCCTTGGGAGGCTGGCTCGGTGGTCTGGAGGGGATTGCAGGCTCCCAGCAAGACCAGGCTAGATAGCAAGGGCGCGATCGCCAATTTCCCTCTCAAGACAGGGGGGAAAGGCAGAGAGCCGACTCTTAAAGACCGAAGCATAAACTTATAATTGGAGAAAATTTGCCGAAACAAGAGACCAAAGCCGGAAAGGTCAAAAACAGCGGACAGGGGCAGCGCAGGTTGTTTATCTTGACAGTTCTGGTTGCCTGGTCGGGTTCGCCGCGTTCCCAGCAATAAATCTTAAAATCTGTTCTCAAAGGGGTTCTATCTAGAGAATCAGCTTTATTCTAGCTTTTTACTAAAATCCTCGGCGATCGCTGCGGCGGTCTATCCGAGGCCCCGCTGACAGTTCTGGCTACAGAAAGAGACTTACGGAGGTTTAAGGTCACAACAGCCTTAAAATTCAAAGGATTACCCCTAAGCAGAGATTCACCCTGGGCGCGGAGGCTTACCCATCCCACACTTTAGGCATGGAAGCATTCTCGATTCTGCCCGCCCCCTAGGGAGAGTCATGACTTTCCCCCAGCAATACAATTAATTTTTCTCTTGCTTTGTGTAGATATGTCAAGAAAAAAGCTTTAACTATCATAAAAATGCTTGACTGAAACAAAAAGTTAAGAGAAACTTACAGGAGACGAGAGTGGAAACCCTGGTCAGTGTTAAGTTTTCGGTAGAATTAACGCCGTTTAATTTCTAGAAAGCTAGGTACAGAAACAGCGTTTTATTCCCCGAAAAAATCGGCTTAAGACCGCCCCATTCTCTTGCAGGAGAAACAACCGATGAGCATGGAAACCTTAGAGTTCACCATCTACCCCAATGGGCGGGTCGAGGAAAAGGCGGTAGGCATTGTTGGCGCAGCTTGTCAAGTTGTGACGGCGGCGATCGAAGCCCAGTTGGGTCAAGTCGTTGCTCAGGAGCAAACCTCAGAGTACTACGCCCAAGAACAATCCCTGCCAGCAACCAACCAAGCCACATTTAGCGAGTGGTAAGTGATTTACCAACCCGTGGGCGAGATGAGCTGTTTTTGTAAACCCCCGTTCAATATCACCAAGGAAAACCAAGATGTCTCACTTCAGCACGATCAAAACCAAAATCCGCAATCTGACTTCTTTGCAGTCGGCGCTAAGCGATCTGGGCGTGAATTGGAAGGCTGGCCCGGCAACGGTGCGGGGCTACCGCGGTCAAGCTCGCAGCGCTGAAGTTGTTATTGAACAAAACAACGGCTACGATGTCGGCTTTAGCTGGAATGGTCAAGAGTACGAGCTAACCGCTGACCTGCAATACTGGCAGCAACCCCTGAGCGTGGAAGGATTTTTGGCCCGGGTGACTCAGCGCTATGCTTACCATACGGTCGTGTCTGAAGCTGCTCAACAAGGGTTTCAGCTCACCGAGCAGCAACAGAATCAAGATGGTTCGCTGCGACTGGTGGTTCAACGCTGGTGTGCCTAAATGGTAGATATCGCTCCCTTACAAGGTCGTAGTGGGTTAGAGCCAGAGCTGGGCGGACAG
Source organism: Chloroflexaceae bacterium (assembly GCA_012031815.1). Taxonomy (GTDB): domain Bacteria; phylum Cyanobacteriota; class Cyanobacteriia; order Cyanobacteriales; family JAAUTE01; genus JAAUTE01. The sequence continues at coordinate 370 of JAAUTE010000348.1, read as the reverse complement.
GTTCGTGATCGCGCCGAGCGTTCTGGCTTGGAACCGGAATTGGGAGGACAATGGCGACAGACGGGAGTATACGTTGATGAAACGACCTGCATCGGCTGCCGCCACTGCGCTCACACGGCGACCAATACTTTTTATATTGAGCCTGACCACGGACGGGCGCGAGTATTTCGTCAAGACGGCGATCCCCAAGACTTAATACAGGAAGCCATTGACACCTGCCCGGTTGATTGCATCCACTGGCTGGACTACACTGAACTCCGACACCGGGAGCGCGATCGCCAGTATCAAGTCATTCGCAACCTCGGCATTCCTCCCAATTTCAAGTAAACTCCAGCTAGGCTGCCCCTCCCCCTCAGAGGTTGGCACTAAT
>JAAUTE010000072.1 GCA_012031815.1 Chloroflexaceae bacterium | reverse complement strand
GCTTGAATATTTCTTTTCTGAATATGGATGATGGTCAATAGACTGTCTATGGACGATGGACTAATCACTAAACCATATTTTGTTGAATGGCATATTTGACAAGTTCGGCGGTGTTGCGGGCATTTAGTTTTTGTAATAAATTAGCCCGATGTTTATCCACTGTTTTGGTAGAAATGAAAAGCTTGTCGGCTATTTCTCGGTTTTTGTATCCATCTGTAATCAGTTTCAGCACCTCCCGTTCCCGTGCGGTGAGTTCGTAGGGATTATCTGCTTCGGATTCCTTGTTGAAGAGTGTGTTGATAATAATTTGTGAAATTCCTTTGGAAAATATTTTTCGCCCTGATATACTGTTTTAATTCCTTCAATAAGCTCTTGCTCAAAGATGTCTTTGTGTAAATATCCATCTACCTGGGCCTCTACGGCGCGAAGGATATCGATCCCGCCTTCGAGGAGTTTGTGGACAACTGCAATCTGGTCTCGCTCGGGGACTCGGCCGTCACGCTCGTCTTCGAGTTCAAAAACGGCAAGGTCCTCCTGAGCGCGCTCAAGACCGTCGCCAATCTGACATGGGCGGACTTCACCGCGCATTTCCCTGGCGACAAGCTCGACGCGCTCTTCGCGGGCAAAGTGGGGGAGCTGACCCTGAATTTTCTCAAGCTGCTGGCTCTCCAAATAACTCTGGGACAACTCTTCCTTAATCCGGGCCGCATTCTCCGGTTGGGCAGATTGTCGATAAATTTCCGCCAACTGCCGTAGGTAAATCCCCTGGCTATAGAAATCTCCCTGCGATCGCGCGCGCTCTAAGAGTCTTTCGTAGACTGCGGCGGCTTTGGGATAGTCCAGACGGGCTAGATACAGCTTGCCTAATTCATTGGCGGCGGCGGCGGTGGTGGCTTCATTCCCTTCCTGGATGGCCGTGTTGAAAATTTGCTCGTAGGCGGTAATGGCAGAATTAAGGGCACGGCTTTGTTGATAGGCCACCGCTAGGGCTGCTCTCAGTTCGGGGGTGAGCTGATTGCTAGCAATGGCGTTGAGTTCAATAGCTTGCAGACGATTTTGAATGATTTTGACATCGGGGGCCCGTTCCTGTTCCCAGGCAATTTGACCCACCTGACCTAGGGCCGGGACTTCTGAGCGGGGGCCGAGGGCGCGGCGCAGGCGCAGTTTGCGATACCACAATTCAAAGGCTCCGTTGGGGTTGCCGGCCTGCAATTCGGTCGCGGCCTGTTGGTTGGCTGCCTCGGCTCCCTCCTCAATGCGGCGTATCTCCAGGGGAGTTAGGGGCCGCTCTCCTGCCGCTTCAGGGATAAGGGGGTCTGAGAGGTTAGCCTCTAGAGGATTGGGCGCTGGCATCGGCGTTTGTCCCCAAACCGGCGTTAAATTACTCGCTGCCAGCAGCCAAACGGCCAGGAGCGATCGCGAGAATTTCGATAGGTTAGAGAGGAAAGGGTTAACCATTGGCTGTGAGTGGAGGAAGCGATCGTGACCAGGGGAAAAAGAATTGTTTGTTGGCTAGTTTGTGGCATTTTGGGGCTGACCTTGAGTGCCTGTGGCATATCACCCCGTGTTTTAGCCCAGGAGCGCTTATTTTTAAATTTGTCCCTGGAGTATATCGACCAGTACCAGATTCCCAAGCAAAATTTTGAGAGTACACGGGTGGGGGGACTGTCGGCAGTGACCTACGATCGCCAAAACAATCAGTTTTATGTCCTCTGCGATGACCGCTCCCAGCACGGCCAGCCCGCATTCTATACTTTGACTTGGCAGTTTGCAGCCCCAGGAGGGGGACAGAACCCGGATCGGCGACGTGAAGATTCAAAGCGTCACTTTTCTGCGCGACCAACAGGGGGAAACCTATCCGGCGGGGGGCATCGATCCGGAAGGCATAGCGCTGTCGCCACGGGGAACGCTGTTTATTAGCAGCGAAGGGGTTCCTAGCCGAGGTATTGCGCCCTTTATTGGGGAATTTGACTTGAGCGGACGGCTGCTGCAAACCCTGCGCCTGCCCCTACGCTACCTGCCCAGTGCAGAAGCCACGGCCCCGCCCCAAGGTATCCGGGAAAATTTGGGGTTTGAGTCCCTGACCCTTTCCCCATCGGGATTAGCGCCGGGCGATCCCTTCCGCCTGTTCGCCGCCACCGAATCCTCCCTCTGGCAAGATCAAGCCACCGCCGAGGAACCGGAAAATCTGCGCTTTTTGCACTACGGCATTAATCCCGTGGGCGATCCTATTTTAGTGGCTGAACACCTCTACCGACTCGATCCTGCCCCGTTGGATACAGCCTATCAAGGATTGACGGAATTAACGACCCTACCCACAGAAGGCTATTTTCTCAGTTTAGAGCGCTCCTTTGGCCTGTCCGGTTTTAGGGTCAAGCTGTTTCAAGTCACCGTTGCCAATGCCACCGATACCTCGGCGATCGCCACTTTAAAGGGGGAGGCAGGGCAGGTGGAACCCCTTAAAAAAACGTTACTGCTAGATTTGAGCGAATTAGAAATTCCGCTGGATAATCTAGAAGCAATGACCCTAGGGCCGCGCTTGCCCGACGGGACGCAAAGTTTAGTCTTACTGAGCGATGACAATTTCCGCGACGGACAGGTTACGCAGCTATTGTTGTTTAGCTTACAAGGTAGTTAAATTTCAGGAAAAACCGATGACAAGCTCAACGGATCTTAAAACTTTAGCTCGCTGGATGGCGGCTGACTTTAGCAATCAAGGTCAAGCCTTTGAGAATCCCCCTTTTTTCGCCCACATTCGCGTGTGTATGCGTCCGCTAGCCAATTCTTTACTGAATGGCCCCAGTTTTTAGTGGAGCAAGCCTACGATTACCTGCTCACTAATCCCTACCGCGTGCGGGTGCTGAAGTTAGCGGTGGTGGATAACCACATTGCCATTGAGAACTACAAGGTTAGTGGACAAGAAGACTTTTTTGGGGCATCCCGCGACCTGCCACGGCTGGAGAAATTAACCCGTGATCGCCTGGAGAAATTGCCCGGTTGTGACATGCGCGTGGAATGGGCCGGCAGCAGTTTTCAGGGAGAAGTGGAGCCAGGAAAACGCTGCATTGTGGTGCGAAACGGACAGGAAACCTATTTGGACACTCGCTTTGAAATCGACGAGCAACAGATGATTAGTTACGATATTGGTCGCGATCCCGCAACGGACAAACAGGTGTGGGGATCGGTGGCGGGGCCTTTTCGGTTTGTGCGCTGGCACAGTTTTGCCCATGAAGTTGCCCTATGACGGGTTGAGTTTGCGAAATTCTGCGGGCGTTACTCGCAGGGGTTGGGCTGGGTTCCAGATGCCATAGCCCATCAAACGGGCATATTCCTCGGCTCGGCGCAGGCGATCGCTGTAGGGGCTGGCAAAATCACTGGCTAACACCAATCCCTCGGCCACCAATTTCTCGTTAATCAAGGTGCGATCGCGCCAGACGTAGGCCAGATTGCGACCCAAGCGATCCTGGGGGGGATTGCCCAATTCCAGGAGAACAGTAGCTTGCGTGACCAAGGTGGCTAAGCCTTGTTGGGCCGCTTCTCCCCAAGGCTGCTGCTTAAGATCTGGGGAGGAAATACCGAGCAATCGCACCGCCCGCTGGTCATTTTCCCCAGAAACCAGCACTTCCAGGGTTTGACCGCTGACTATGCGCTGCACCTGACCCGTTAATACCGTCGAGGATGGCGCTAACTGACCGCAGCCTAGGAGCAGCAACATTAGCCCCAGCAATCCCGCTCTAAGGAAACTATTCATCATCCAGCGGCAACCCAAAGCGCACGTGCCCTTTGGCAAAATAGCGCCCAAACTGGAGTTCGTAAACTTCATCCTCATCCTGGGTTTCCACCACCAAATCGGAGCGGGCGTAGCTAACACACAACAGGGCATAACCGCGATCGCGCAGGTGAGGCGAGAGGCCGACCGCTTCCGGCTGGTGAATTTTTCCCGCTAAAACCCTCACAGCACAGGTGGTACAAGCTCCATTGCGACAGGAGAAGGGCAATTCAATGCCTTGTTTTTCCGCATAATGCAAAATGTATTCATCATCAGGAACTGCAAGAGAATAGTCCTGCCCTTGCTGGCGATCTTTGATACGAACGGTGTGATAGCAAGTCATAGCGATTGCAGCAGCCCGATTTAAGTAGCAGCGTTTGCGTCTCTCCTAGAGTAACAACAAAAAAGCAACTAACAGCCTACTAAATCCAAACACTGGTGCTAAGATGGATAAGCGCGATTCCCAGGAGAGGTGGCCGAGTGGTCGAAAGGCGCAGCACTGGAAATGCTGTAACGGGGTAACTCGTTCGAGGGTTCGAATCCCTCCCTCTCCGTCTTTTGAGGGCGAAAACCCTTAACCCGTTTAGCTAGAGGCTAGTCAGAGAGAAAGATTTCAGGTCTTGGGGCTGGCAGTCGGTCAAGATTTTCTCGGCTTGGGCGACTAGGCTAGGACTGCCTTTGGCGGCTACCAGGTATTTCCCACCGTTAAGGTCAGCGCCGAAGGCTGGGCTATCGTTGCCGACAGACAAATTGATGCCGCCACCCATGAAAACGCTCCCCATCGCTCCGGCGATCGCCCCAAACAAGCCGCCCAAAATGTGATTGCCCCAGGAACCGACCCCTTGCACAATGGTGATGCCAGTCTGCACATTAAAGGCAAACCCGGCAATAAAGCCAAAGGGAAGCAGCCACAGGGCCATTTGTCTGGCTCTTGCTTGGGCTTGGGCTTTGCTATCGGTTAATCCAAATTGCTCCAGGGTTTGAAAGCCTGGGCCAATAAGGGCGATGCGCTCTCGCAGCAAGCCGGCGGTTTCCAGGGCCAGATAGCCCGCCTCAGCACTGATGCGATCGCCAAAAATAGCTACGGTGTAGTTCATACAAAAAAACTTGTCAATTATTCTTGCCGGATTCTTTCAGGAACGCCCACGGGGGAGAGGTTGGCGATCGCTTTGAGATTTTGCGACCGAATCAGCTCGATGAAATTCAAGGCAGTGCGGCCTTCGAGAGCCGCCAAACTGTCGATGGCTTCCAGCAAGTGGCGAGCGGCTTCCGCTTCCGTGTAGCCCCGCCTGGCAGCAACTTTGATGGCAGTTTCATCGGCTTCTAATTCTTTTTGGGTGCTGTGATTGTTGCGCCAGATTTGCAGGGCGGCGATCACCGTCAGTCCCCCCGCAACCACAATGCCCACCGCATCTCGCTGGAACAATTCCACTCCCAATCCCAACAGGCCCGCCAGGGTAATTCCTTGATAGAGATCGAGGGTAAACCACTTAATTCCGACGAGGCTGCAAACCGCTCTAAGCAACACCAGATCGCGCTGGGGACGAGGTAAGCGCCGCCAGAGGTCAAAATTAATATAGATCAGGCGATTATCGCGATTCCACGGAGTAGGAAAACGGGAATCAATGACCTGGGACTGTTGGGGTTTGCTCACAATCTTGGTGTACATGCGCCCGGAGGCGGGCATCAGATCGAGCAGGCGGTTAATTTCAGGTTCAGGATTCATGGGCGTTGGGTCATCTGGCTCCTGTTCTCTATTTTCTACATCACGACAGGTTTGCGCGGCCCTTTTACTGAGAAAGGAACATTAAGTTAGCAAGCTTGTAGAGCAAACGAGCACCAACATTGCCATCCCAACCGTCATCAGGGCCAGGGGCAACTTCACACAAATCAAACCCAATTATCTTTCTACCCGACTTAACGAGGGTCTGTAGCAGATAAATTGCCTCGTTAAAACTTAACCCCCCAGGAACCGGCGTACCTGTGTGGGGACAAAAGTGAGGGTCGAGTCCATCGATATCAAAGCTAACGTAAACTTGTTCTGGCAGGGTGGCAGCAATTTCTTCGCATTGTTGGTGCCAATGGATTCCCCGGAAAGCCTTCGCTTTGAGTTGCCAGTCATCAATTTGAATGACGCGGGGATCTTGGCTGGCTAGGGCCCGTTCCTGTTGAGATAAGTCTCGAATTCCAACTTGAGTCAGTCTATTTATTGCCGCTAGTTGCAGAGCATTGTACATAATCGAAGCATGGGAATAGGTAAATCCTTCAAAGGCTTGGCGTAAATCCGCATGGGCATCAATGTGCAAAATACCGTAGGAACTAAATTTCTCAGCGAGGGCCTGCATTAATCCCAAGGGAACGCTGTGGTCGCCACCAACGACACCGATTAATTTATCCTTGGTCAGTAGAATTTTCCCTTGCTGATAAACCCAGTGATTCAGTTCGCGACTCCCGCTGTTAACCTGTTCGAGAGGGACAGCAATACTCTCATCACCAACCTGTCCGCCAGATTCTAAATGCTCGATAATTTGCTGGGCGATCGGTCTTAAAATCTGGTTTTATGAGAAATATAAGAGCTAATGGGAATAGTTCCATGGCCAATTTGCCAAGCTTGGGGAACATCAAAGTCAAAAAAGTCGAGCTGAGGCGAGGCGTTCAAAATCGCTTGGGGGCCATTGGCTGCACCTTGTCCGTAGGAAGTGGTTACATCCCAAGGAACCGGCAACAAAACGATCTTAGCTTGGTCAACAGTATAGGGAAAGCCAAAGAAATTACCATTGACTAGTCCGACGCCATCAGGATCAAAGGTTGTTTCTCTCGATAGTTCTCGTTTTCCTGACTCTAGGGTATTTTTAGAATCTGAACTGCTAACGGTCATAGCCTGGGTCGCTTTTTTCGTTCCAACAGAGTAGCTTTTTTAGTTTAACAGCTTGCAGCGCTTTTTTGAGACAATACAATTTCATTTAACTAGCTTGAGGCTTTTTATGATAAAGCAAGACCCTAACCTGAAATTTTGGTTGAGTGCGAGTATAATTTGTGCGATCGCCTTTGGTTTTAGTGGCTGGAGATTAGCTTTTCAAAGCGCCTATGTGGTTCAAGATGACGCGAGGCAGCATATTTTTTGGATGCAGCGGTTTCTGGATGGAGAGTTGTTTCCCCAAGATTTAATTGCCGATTATTTTCAATCGGTTGCGCCAGCGGGATATTCACTGCTTTATCGGCTAGCAGCTACCTTGGGTATTGAGCCATTACTGTTTAGTAAACTGCTGCCCGCCATCTTGGGAGTTGCTCTTTCTCTATTTGCCTTTGGAGTCTGCCTGACCCTTTTTCCTCTTCCTTTTGCGGGTTTTTTATCAGTGCTGCTCCTTAATCAAAATCTATGGATGGTCGACGATCTATCCTCTGGTACGCCAAGGGCTTTTTTTTATCCTTTGTTTCTAGGATTTCTTTATTTTTTTCTGCACAGGAAACCTATTTACTGCTGTTTAATGATTTTTCTCCAGGGACTCTTCTATCCCCAGTCAGTTTTACTATCTCTGGCAACGTTGGGGTTACAATTTTTGGTAAAGCTTAAATCGGATTTAAAACATCGAGATTACCGCTTAATTTTGCCTTGCATGGCAGTGGCGATCGCAATTTTGGCTGTCTATGCTCAGAGTAGCTCAGAATTTGCTCCCATCATCAGTGTGGAGCGAGCGAAGGAGCTGCCGGAATTTTCGGCTACGGGGAGAGCTGCTTTTTGGAGCGATAACCCCTTTCGCTTCTGGTTATTGGGGCGGAGTGGCTTGTTGCCCCACGATTGGCCCTATTTGATTATGTTCAGTTTTGGCGCTGTCTTGCCCATTTTAAGAAGCAACACCCATCGATTTCCTTTGGCTCGCCATCTCACTCCACAGTCCTCAATTTTAATCCAAATACTGATTGCATCTCTGGGTTGTTTTCTCCTGGCTCACCTATTCCTATTCCGCCTGCATTTGCCAGTCGCTACATTCATCACAGTCTGCGAATCCTCATTGCTCTAGCCGGTGCCATAGTGATCGCCATTGTCTCAGACGCTTTTATTCGCTGGTTTGGCGCAAAAATCAGAAATTGCCGCCAATTTCCCGACAAGGGATCAAAGTCGGAGTGACTATGTTGGGAATTGTCCTATTACTGCTGCCAACTTATGCCGTTAGCCAAATTCCCCAGCGATTAGGTTTCTTTCCCGGAACAGCTCCTTCCCTCTATAAATTTCTGCAACAACAACCCAAAGATACTCTCATTGCAACTTTAGCATCAGAAGGCGATTTTATTCCCACTTTTGCCCAACGTTCAGTTTTAGCTGCGGCTGAATATTCTATTCCTTATCACTGGGGATACTATGCAAAGCTTCGCCAAAGAATTATGGACAATATTAGCGCTCAATACAGTCAGGATTTGTCTGCAATTAAAGCCTTTATCGTTCAATACAACCTTCAGTTCTGGTTAGTAGCCAAAAACGCATTTTTTGTTAGTTATCTTACTAATAATCCTTGGTTGATGCAGTATCAGCCTGCTGCCAGTCAGGCGATCGCCAATTTAAATGCCAACAAGAAGCCAATCTTGCCGCAATTAAAACCCTGTACCGTTTTTGAAGATGAAAACAATTATTTACTGCAAACAGATTGTATTTTGAAAGCGACTGAATCCATCCCAGCCGATTAAAAATCGCCCCTCATAATGGACGAACAAAAAAAGCCGCACATAATGTACGACTTGGAATGATTTTGCCGAAAATTTACCACTTTAGCAGATTGAACTCCTCCATATCCACTGTTTCTCGATTGCGATAAATCGATAGCACAATCGCCAAACCCACGGCTGCTTCGGCTGCGGCCACCGTAATGACAAACACCGCGAAAACCTGACCTTTAATGCCAGTGGGGTCTAAAAAATTGGAAAATCCCATGAGATTGAGATTAACTGCATTGAGGAGCAATTCAATCGACATGAGAACGCGAACAGCATTGCGGCTGGTAATCACACCGTAAATGCCAATACAAAACAAAGCCGCCGCCAGGAAAAGGCAATATTCCAGTTGCAATTGCATCTTCAGCCATCCTTACAAACTTAAATCTAGGGATTTTGAGCCGGTTTACCCGTTGACGCTAACAGGCGCGGTCGCTCTGGCAGCATCAGCGCTTCCGTTCCGGCGACAGAATCTTTCGCTCCCGGCAGGCCTGAATCGGGGATGAGATCGCGGCGAGCCAAAATAATTGCCCCCACCATTGCCATCAACAACAGCACCGACGCCAGCTCAAAGGGCAGCAGATAATCGCTGAAAAAATGTTTGCCAATTTCGACAACGCTGTTCTCAACCACGACGGACGAACTAGTCTTTAAAGACCAGGGGGTAATTAAAATCATGGTTCCCAGCAGCGCAAACAAGCCCAAACAAACCACCGCCGTCGAGATTTGGCGCAGCCAGCGACCGGGTACTCTCCGAAAATCCTCCCGTTTGTTCACCAGCATAATGGCAAACAAAATGAGCACGTTGACCGCACCGACATAGATTAAAACCTGCGCCGCCGCTACGAAATCAGCATTTAGCAACAGGTAAAAACCGGAAATGCTGATAAACACCCCCCCCAACAAAAAGGCCGAGTAGACAATGTTAGAGAGCAGCACTACCCCCAGTGCTGAACCGAGCATCATCACAGCCAAGATAGCAAACGATACCAGTTGAACGCCTTCAGCTAAATTCACGGTTTCTACTCCTAAATGGCTATCTGTAACCTTTGAGAACCCTTGACTTGATTGAGGCTATCAGGTGGATTCTACCGCAATTAACCCCTGCGATCGCCAATTTGTTCTTCCAGGATCTCTTCAGGATGGCGGCCAGCGGGCCGGCTGCCGGCGGGTAAATCGTGGGGTTCCATTACGCCCTTGGGCAAATAGACCAACTCCCGCAGCGCCGTTACTGCCGGGTCTTGGGTGACCTTGTAGGGTAGCCGTCCCAGGGCCACGTTGTCGTAGTTGAGTTCGTGGCGATCGTAGGTGGACAGCTCGTACTCTTCGGTCATCGATAAACAATTGGTCGGGCAGTACTCGACACAATTTCCGCAGAAAATACAAACCCCAAAGTCAATGCTGTAGTGCTTAAGCTTTTTCTTTTTCGCCTGCTTATCAAATTCCCAATCGACCACGGGCAGGTTAATCGGGCAAACGCGCACGCAAACTTCGCAGGAAATGCACTTATCAAACTCAAAGTGAATTCGGCCCCGAAAATCGCTCCGAGGGAATCAGCTTTTCGTAGGGATATTGCACCGTAACGGGACGGCGGCGCATGTGATCGAAGGTAACCGATAGCCCTTGACCGATATACTTGGCCGCCTGAAAACTCCCTTTGGCATAGTCGCCAACTTGCTTGAGCAGATTAAACATCGGATTGTCCTACTCCTAGGTTCCAAACAGTATTTTGCAGAATTTGCTCTTAAAACGGCACTCAATCAAAGGGCTGCCCTAGCCTCCAAAGGCCGCAGGAAACGCTAACTTTAACGCCGCTGTCAGAAGCAGATTGGCTAAGCCCACAGGCAGCAAAAATTTCCACCCCAAATCCAGAAGCTGGTCAATCCGCACGCGAGGAACTGTCCAACGCAACAAAACCGCAATAAAAATGAGAAAGTAGGCTTTCAATAGCGTCATGGAAATGCCCAGGGCCGCTGTCACAAATTGCAGCCAGGCACTGGTTTCACTCACCCCCAGCCAGCCCGCTAAACGCTCCAGGGGAAGGGGAAACTCCCAGCCGCCCAGATAAAGCACCGCAAAAATCAGCGAGGATAGCACTAAATTGACATAAGAGCCGATGTAGAACAGGCCAAACTTCATGCCCGCGTATTCGGTCTGGTAGCCTGCAACCAGCTCTTCCTCCGCTTCCGGCAAGTCAAGGGTAGCCGCTCGCATTCTGCCAGTGCCGCAATCCAGAAAATCAGGAATCCCACGGGTTGCCGCCAAATATTCCAGCCGAGGATGCCGTACCCTGATTGCTGGGCCACGATGTCAATGGTACTCAGGCTATTGGAGAGCATGGCGATCGCCAACACGGCCAGGGCCAGGGGAATTTCGTAACTAATGGATTGCGCTGCCGCCCGCAGGCCGCCTAAGAGGGAATATTTGTTATTGGAAGCATAGCCCGACATCAACAGGCCAATGGGAACAACACTGGAAAGGGCAATCCACAGGAAAACCCCAATATTCAAGTCGGTAACGACCAAATTTTTGTCCAAAAGGAACAATTAGGTAGGACAAAAACACCGGAATGACCACGATCGCCGGCCCCAGCGTGAACAGCAGTGCATCGGACTTGGCTGGGATCACATCTTCTTTGAAAACCAGCTTCACACCATCGGCAACGGGTTGAAGCACCCCCAACGGGCCTGCATATTCAGGGCCGATCCGCTGTTGGGCGGCGGCGGAGATTTTGCGCTCCAACCAAACCACAACCAACACCCCCACCGTTGCACCAATTACCATTAAAACGATTGGCAGAGGAATCCAAATGGCTTTGGCTGCACCCGCTGGGAGTCCCAAATCCATCAAAGTCTTAATAAAGCTTCCTTTAAGGTCAATTCCTGAATTCATGGCGGCTGCATCTAGGTGAATTCTCTTGGGAGTCTCTAAGGACTAGAGCTGTAAACCCTTTCTGGAATATGAAGTTTTTTTAGGGTCTCCCGTTTCAGTATACCGCCCTCGGTGGCGTTGCTTGTGGGCGCTTCCTCAGAAAATACCTGGATGTTTCTATCCAGTCCCTACTATCCTTTCTAAGATTTGCCGTCCAAAAAAGCACCCCAGGTTAAGACACCCAGGGCAGAAAGCGTAAAAAACTTTATCGGACTTAGACTAGCGCTTTCGCGGCAGCGCTAATACCGACGCCGGGAGTTGAGCCTTTGTAGCCCAATTCCTGCAAAACCGCTTCCAAGGAAGCGATCGCCGCCAGGATATCGCGATCGCTGACAAAACCCAGGTGACCGATCCGGAAAATCTGACCTTTGAGGTGGTCTTGACCCCCCGCCAGAGAAATATCAAAACGCTTTTTCATCAAAGAGCGAATGTCTTCAGCGCTGACGCCGGTGGGGGCAACGGCGGTTACGGCAGGGCTAGCATTGCTATCCGGGGCAAACAAAGGTAATTCCAACGCTTTCATCGCAGCGCGGGTTGCTTGCGTCAGGCGGATGTGGCGAGCAAAAATACGTTCCAGCCCCTCTGCTTTCATCATTTGCAAAGCTTGCCTCAGGGCAAAGACCAGATTCACCGGGGGGAGTATAGGGCGTTGTCTTTTTGTCGGCGGATTTCTTGTAGGGGAGCAGATCGAGATAGAATTTGGGAATTTTGGCGCTGGCATAAGCCGTCCACGCCCTCGGCCCAACGGCAACAAAGCCCAGCCCAGGGGGAATCATGTAGCCTTTTTGGGAACCCGAGGCCACCACGTCTAAGCCCCACTGGTCAATGGGAATATCCATCGCCCCCAGGCTGGTGACCGCATCCACGATAATTAAGCACTCGCCATGTTCCTTGACGTAGCGATTAATGGTTTCCAAATCGTTGAGGACGCCCGTGGAGGTTTCTGAGTGGGTGATAATAACGGCTTTAATCTGTTTTTCGGCGTCTGCTTCCAGCTGAGCGCGGAAGCTCTCCGGATCTAAGGCTTGACCCCACTCAGCGCTAATCACTTCTACCGCTAGCCCAAAGGCTTTGCTAATCTGGGCCCAGCGATCACCAAACTTACCATTGCTGCCCACCAAAACCGGTCGCCGGGACTGAGAAAATTAATAATGGCCGCTTCCATCGCCCCTGTGCCGCTAGCCGTGAGGAGCAAAACATCCTGCTGGGTCTGATGCAGCCATTTAAGGTCAGCCGTTACCTCGGCCAGCAGTTGTCCAAACTCCCCGCTGCGGTGACCGATGGGATGCCTGGCCATTTCTAGTAGTACCTGCTCTGGTACAGGGGTTGGCCCGGGAATCATCAGCAAATTCTTATCTTGCATGGCTTTCTCCTCTCATGACGCTGGATGATGTCCTAATCATTAAACACGCAATCTTAGCCGGGTACTTACAGTTTATTTAACCTGGGTGTTTCCCCGAATCGGCCCTCAATTGTGACCAAAGCCGCCTAGTCTGCTGGTAATAGCGATTACAAAGGGGAGCGGCTATCGAGATTATCACTATTGAGTGACCAACGGTACTCGTATTTCAAACCTGCCTGTTCGCAAAGGGTTTCAATCTGCTTTTGCTGAGCGAGGGCTTTGCGGAGGGTAACAATCAATTGCCGGACTTGCTCTCTAACAACCGGTTGGGAATTGGTTGCTGATACTGTTTTTCGCTCCAACAACTGCAACAGCAGCTCGTAGTGAATGTGCGAAGGAAGGGGAATTTGCTCCATTAAATTTGCCAAACCAATCCGCAAGACGAGTGGATGTAAAGGCAGGCAATCTCCAAGGGCGTTCAATGTCCGTCGCACTGAGATAGGCAACTGCCAATTTTATCTTAGCCTAGCGCAAGCAGGGCGTTTCTAGAAGCAGCGTGTGTGCTCTGTTTGGCCCAATGCCCTGGTTAAGATTGATTGAGAAACAGATCGGCGATCGCCCGCCGGGATCGGGCTGCTTCATCAGGGATTCTCCGATCAAGACCGCCTGTGCGCCGGCTTGGTGGACAGTATTTACCGCTGCGGCACTGTGCAATCCCGATTCGCTCACGGTCAAAACTCCCTGTGCGGTGAGGAAACTACCCCGCTCAGCTAGTAATGTACAGGTGGTTTGTAGGTTTACGTTAAAGGTTTCCAGGTTGCGGTTGTTGATGCCCACTAATTGCACCCCGTCTAGGGCTAGCACCCGGTCTAGTTCCTCCAGGGTATGGACTTCAATGAGGGGCACGATGCCAATGGTTTGGGCAATTTTCAGGAAGTACTGCAAGTCGCGATCGCTTAAAATCGCAGCGATTAACAGGACGGCATCGGCTCCCTTGGCACGGGCGAGGTAGATCTGATAGGGATAGAGGATGAAATCCTTGCAAAGCAGGGGCAAATCTACACTCTGACGCACAAGGGATAAATAATCAAAGCTACCTTGAAAAAAACGGCTGTCGGTCAGGACAGAGAGACAACTGGCTCCCCCTTGGGCATAGGAGCGGGCAATGTCCACTGGGTTAAAATCAGCGCGGATAACGCCTTTGCTGGGGGAAGCTTTTTTGATTTCAGCAATTAGAGCGGGCCGGGTATTGCCTTGGCGCAGGGCAGCTAGAAAATCTCGCGTTGGCGGCAAATCTCGCACTTGTTTCCCCAATTCCAGCAAGGGCAGCCGTTCCCTAAGGCGCTCGACCTCGGTTTCTTTATGCCAAACAATTTCTTCGAGAATGTTGCGGGGGCGGTTGTCAGGAACTTGCACCTCGTAGCGCAAGAGGCCGAGATCGACGGTGGGATTGGGGCGGCGTCGGATTTGCATAGCTTGTTAGCTTAGGAGATTGAGGAATGTGGGCGAAGGCGGTGTTATTGTAGGGAACCAAGGACAATTTCCAGGACTCCACCGGGAAAAACGCTGTAATTTCAAGTTAAGCGGCAATTTCAGCCCGTTTAAAGGCTTCATCCAGAACTTCACTCAGGGTGGGATGGGTGTGAATGTTCAGGGACAGGGTTTGCACCGATTGACGGGCAGCGATCGCATTGGCGGCTTCCTGAATCAGGTCAGAGGCGTGGGGGCCAATGATGTGAACGCCCAGGAGTTCGCCCGTGTCTTGACGGTAGATGACTTTTGCCAGTCCTTCGGTGTCGCCATCGGCTAAGGCCTTGGAGTTGCCCTTGAAGTAAGTCCTGACCGCAGCTACAGAAAATCCTTCTTGTTCGCCCAATTCCTGGGCTTTTGGTTCGCTCAAGCCCACGTAGCTGATTTCAGGATGGGTAAAGGCGGCCGCAGGAATGCTGCGGTAATCAATGGTCTGGGGGCGATCGCAAATATTTTCTACGGCGATAATACCTTGACCGGAAGCGGCATGGGCCAGCATCATCTTGCCTGTCGCATCCCCAATGGCCCACAGGTGCGGTACGGGTTCTCCATCGCGCAACACGGCGAGGCGATCGTCCACGGGAATATAGCCCCGGCGGTCAGTTTCAAGGCCAATAGTCTCCAAACCGAGGTTTTTCGTGGCAGGAATGCGGCCGGTCGCTACCAAACAGGCATCTACTTCTAAGACCTCGACAATTTCCTTGGTGGCAGTGCTGGCCAGTTCGATAACCACGGGCGATCCTGGCTTGACGGTTTTGGCGATCGTGCCTGCGTAGGTTTCAATATCGCGACCGGCTAACAGGGCACGCTGGGCGATTTTAGCAATATCTGGGTCAAATCCCGGCATCAAAGTATCCAGGGCTTCGATCATGGTCACCTCGCAGCCGAGGGCGGTGTAAACATCGGAAAATTCCAGACCAATGTAGCCGCTGCCGATAATGGCAATCCAGTCAGGCAGCCAGGCCAATTTGATGGCATCGTCGCTGGTAAAGACGGTTTTGCCGTCTAGCTCGATTCCGGGCGGTACGAAGGGAACCGATCCCGGACAGAGAATAATGTCTT
>JAAUTE010000071.1 GCA_012031815.1 Chloroflexaceae bacterium | reverse complement strand
GGCGGAGTTGCGGGCAGCGTTTGGGCGCGGGGGCGGGAGGTGGCAATCGCTCAGTTTACGGCTCGGCAAATGACGGCCAGCTATGAACGGCTCTGGTGCGATCTAATGGCTCAACCCCCTCGGCCTCGGGTTCCTCCTCCTCGCGATTAGGGCTTGATGCTGAGTAGTGACCTCGACAAACGATTCAGCCACTCCTATCAATCGATGAATTGCTCCTACTGGTGCTTGGGACACTCTTACCCGTGAGTAAGCCACTCCTCCCAGTCGATGAGCTACTCCTACTGCTAGTCGAGCCACTCCCATCCGTCGGTCAACTACTTTTATCAGTGAGTCTACCGCTCCTATCCGTGGCTCAGTTTCTTTTGGCAGTCAGTAAGTCACTCCTATCAGGGATAAAGAGGAGATAGTAGACGCTACAGGACACGAGACAAAATGTAGCGATTTAGCCAAAACGTTTTGGGTAATTGAAGCTTCTCGTTCATCTTTAAGTAGTTTATCGATTTTCCCAGCTTTCGGAACGTACAGTCTGGATGCTTCACAAGGTAAGATATACTTTAATGATATCTGGTCTAATATGCATTATGGTTACATTGGTAGAATTGTAGGCTTTACCGAGAGAGAGCTGATTGATGGTGCAGCTGTAGCCCAAGCCGTGGATGATTTGATTAATGAAATCGGTATAGAATGAGCTAGTTGAAAGCATTGCGTCCCTTGATTTTGATAGTGCGTTTGAAGCCCTAAAAGAAATAATTAGTGATCCAGAGCTTCGACAAAAGCTCCAAGAAATTCACGAAAAAGTAAGGCAAGAAAACATTGCAGGGTTGGATAATGATGACGACTCAGGCTCAATTTTATTGGGATCTGAGCGCCTCTATGAAAAGTATGGCGATGGATTTATTAGTAGCGAAGAAACCAGAGAATTTATAGTTAGGATAGTTAGAAGGCGTCGCAAGTATTCTCCGAATTCCACTCTGAAGTTAGATGCTATCGAAGGAATCTGTACTATCTAAGCCGCTGTTTGTCAAGTTGGAATACTAGCCATGAAAAATGTCACTAGCAAATATCTCGGAGTTCTACTTTTCCTGAGCACTACTTCCTGTAGTTATCTTGACGATATTTCTTGTACTCTGGAATCTTTTAAAGAAAAGCGCAAAGCATCTGAAACAGTTGTTGTTGATATCCAAGAGTATCGAGACGATTTAGGATGTTTCACGTCAAGTTGTGAACTCAGGATTGAAGATATAGATATCGATGAAAAGTGGCAGTCAACTTTCGTTGATCTAAACATTATTTCTTCAAAGCCGCTTGTAATCGAGTTCAAGCCGACTGATAGCATCTATGGATATATTTGGTACGCTGAGACAACGGATTCGGTAAAATATATACTCTCTCACCCAGAAGTGCTTGCTAATGAACTTACGGTTAGAGAAATCGAGGAACAGTGGTTTTTTGTAAAAAGGGACTGGAATTAGTACTGGTATGAATTGGAACTCATATAGCTATTTCGTTGACTTGATTTCCCCTTATGTGCTTGTCATAAAACACTTAACACAAGTCTGCACCGGATGTTCAGGAGCAGAAAGCTTGGGAGATCTTTATTATGTCTCTTTCGCGCCGGTGACGCTTTAGAATATAGCTGTTGTCGGCTTAAGCATCTTTGGTGTAGAGAGGTAACAATCCAAGATGACCAAGAAAATTAGAGAATTGAAGCAGCTGTTGCAGCAGCTCTTACATTGCAAGCTTGCCAGAGTGGGGAGAATATGCATCAACTCACGGTGATACATATGAGAAAGCATTAGAAAATGCGAAGGAGGTTCTAGCGGATCTTGTCCACGCCTATGAGCAGATAGGGAGACCGTTACCTCCACCAAAGATTCTACAGGTTGTGTAGCAGTTCTTAACAAGGTCATTGCAGTGGACGGGCGGGCGAATTCTCTATGGGAAGGCTACGCTAACGCAGGGCATTTTCCCAACATCCCGACCTTAACTAACTTTGTCCGCTATTATTGGGACAATAGCAGGCGACCAGGAAAAAATCGCGATGCAATCCCTATCCAATGTTCCCAGTTCAATTTGCTGAACGGTAACGGATTTACATTTGTTCGCTAGCGATCGCCGCAACCGATATGAAATGATTGCAGGAGAATTATTCGTGACCCTCGCTCCCCGTTGGCAATATCAGATGACTTGCGGCAAAATTGCAACGGCGCTGAATAACTGGACTATCGATGGCGGACTCGGACAAGTGGCGATGGGGCTTGGCATTGTTTTCTCTGAGGCAGATAGCGTTATTCCTGATATGGTGCGGGCAGCGGTGGAAACCTTGGCAAGGGCTTTGGATACAAGCGATCACTTTACGGATAGCCAAGATAAATGATATTCAGGCGATATTGACATCTTTCTGCGTTTCCTGTTCTTTGCTACTGTTTTTGCAACTTATTTAGGGCTGTTTTGTGGTTAATCCTCGTCAGTTGGCGTTTCTGGCGCTGCAAGCTATCTACCGTCAGGGAGCATTTACCGATATTGCTCTCGATCGCGCGTTGCGCTCTGGGGAAGTGAGCAGTAGCGATCGCGGTTTGGCGACGGAGTTGGTGTATGGAAGCGTGCGGAGCCAACGGACGCTAGATGCGTTAATTGACCAATTTGGCAAAAAACGCGCCGATCAGCAGCCGCCGGATTTGCGGATTGTGTTGCATTTGGGGCTGTATCAGTTGCGCTACCTGGATCGGGTTCCGGCGTCGGCGGCGGTGGATACGAGCGTAGAATTGGCTAAATGGGCAGGCTTGGGCAAGTTGGCAGGGGTAGTTAATGGAATGTTGCGGCAATACGAGCGATCGCAGAACGACTCGCTGGTGTTACCGGAAGATCCCAGAGAAAAATTCGGAATTTTGTACAGTTTTCCCGATTGGATAGTTGCAGAATGGCTGGAGCAGCTTACGGTTGAGGAGGTCGATCGCCTCTGTCAGTGGTTTAATCAGCCGCCTGCCTTGGATTTGCGGGTTAATCCTTTGAAAACAACTGTGGAAACCGTAGAAACTAGCTTGCGAGACGCTGGAGTTACTGTGACGCGGTTGGAGCCTTTGCCGCAAGCGCTGCGAATGACGGGCGGGGCCGGGGCCATTAATCGGCTTCCAGGCTTTACCGAAGGCTGGTGGACGGTACAGGACAGTAGCGCTCAATTGGTGAGCTATCTGTTAGATCCGCAGCCAGGAGAAGTGATTATCGACGCTTGCGCCGCGCCAGGGGGGAAAACAACCCATATTGCTGAATTGATGGGCGATCGCGGAAAAATTTGGGCCTGTGACACCGCCAATCGCCTCCGCAAAGTGAGCGAAAATCTCAACCGCTTGCAGTTACAGTCTGTCGTAACCTTAGCCGGGGACAGCCGACAATTGACTCAATTTCAAGGGATTGGCGATCGCGTGTTGGTGGATGCGCCTTGTTCGGGGTTGGGAACCCTGCATCGGCGGCCGGACATTCGCTGGCGGCAAACCCCGGAAAAAACCGCGGAATTAGCTAAGTTACAGGAGGAACTTTTAACGGCAGCGGCAACCTGGGTCAAACCGGGAGGCGTTCTCGTTTATGCCACCTGTACTTTGAATCGGGCGGAAAATGAAGCGGTAATTCAGGAATTTTTGCACAATCATCCGCAATGGCAGCTAGAAGCGCCCCCGCCTGATTCCCCCGCAGCAACATTTGCTCAAGCTTCTGGGACGATCAAGGTCTGGCCCAGCGCTGGAATATGGATGGCTTCTTTATGGCAAAATTGAGGGCAAATTTCTAGAAAAAGGATCGTTTTTGTGCTTAACGCAAGGGCCACCAGGCAACTTTATCCCTAGTAGCACTATAAACTTCCTTGAGTCCTTCGGCATCCAGCACCCGCAGCATATCCTTAGAAATATCCTCGCCTTTGGGCAACTTCAGCAACCCCACTTGCTGCATTCCTTTGAGCACTTGCTCCACGGTGCGCTGGTTGAGCTGGCAGGCCCGGGCGATCGCATCCACGGGCAGGTCAAACACATAGACCCCTTTGGCATCGGGTTGGTTGCCTAACTCCCGTTCCTGGTAAATCAAGGCTCGCAGCAGGGAAGCAACGGCTTGGGGCGGATAGGTACTGCAATTGAGCAGGTGATACTCAAATTTCTGGCGCAATTCAAACAGCAGCTTGTAGCGATCGCGAATCAGCGGGCTGTCACTGTAGAGAGTTTCCAGGGTTTTTAGAGAAATTTTAACGGCGTGGGTAGTTTTATAGGCTTCGACTAAGCTGGGAAAGGCTCGGCTGGCTAACCCATAACTGAAAGGCAAGCTCCTCATGCCAAAACAACTGCCCGGATAGTTGATGCCGATGATGCGATCCAGGGGCGCACTGCGAATAATGACTAAGCCCTCATCTAGCAGGAGATACAAGCCATCCAGGAACTCATCAGGCAAAAATGCCGTGTAAATCGGGCGATTAGAAAAGAATTTCTCGACTTTTAGGCTATCCCCCAGGCGATCGCCCAGCCATCCCTCATCCAGGTCTCGAACAGAAAATTTCCCTTTGTGAGGTGCTTTAGAAGATGGGTTTCCGAAAATGGCTCGACTGGAGGCATACCTCAAACTGTATTGGGTTATTCCCCTTCATCTTGGCATGGCTCATCCCCAGTTCAACTCAAATCAAAAGCGCATTTAGAATGTATTAAATTTTCAGTTGGATTGATATAAGATTTTAAATTAAATCGAGTTCAATACAGCAACTGGGTAGCCAGGTTAGTCGCCGAGGAGGTTTTTATGCGTCGAAAATCGTGGCGTTTTGCCGGTTTAATGTTAATTGGTACTTTTTTTAGCTGGACAATCTACGCCTGCACTCCAACGAGTGGCAACACAGCAGCAACCTCTAGTAATGCCCAGCTGCCGCTCAATCTGACGTTAGTTTCCTACGCGGTCACCCAATGGGGTTAAGGTAACAAAATGGTCAGATTTAGCCAATCCTAAGATTAAAGTCATCACCGCTAACCCGAAAACCTCTGGTGGGGCGCGATAGAATTTTCTGGCCCTCTGGGGAGCCGTTACCCAGGCCCAAGCGTTTGTGGAAAAAGTGTACAAAAATGTACCTATCTTACCCAAAGATGCCCGTGAAGCCAGCGATGTTTTCTTCAGACAGGGTTAGGGGGTGATGTGTTGATTAACTATGAAAATGAAGCAATCCTGGCAAAACAGCAGGGCAACGATCTGCCTTATTTTGAGGAACTTCAGTTGCAGCTTGGACAAACCGTTTAGTAAAACCTCAAAAGGTTAAAGTATTCGAGTCAGAACGGTTACAAGTTGCTCCTGCCTTGGGATAGTCTGCTGATGCAGTAACAGGGGTTAGCGGCACAGCCGAATTCTTTAACCCAGCAATGCGCAACTGCAACCTTAGCCATGGAGTTTAGCGCTTAGAGAGCTGTACCGCTTTGTGAGAAGATATATTTTTCAAACCTCCGACTGACGTAGCCTAATCTAAAGATCAACGCTTTTAAACTTGTTGGATTTTCCAGAATGACAATGGAACAAATTGCTAGATTACATATCGAAAAACTTCCTAAAGGCGTTTATCTAGCCACGTTCGACCATATCCCCCGCCTGGTTGCCCAAGGTCGGACAGTTGCTGAAACCCTTGAAATGGCCCGCCGCGATCGCCAAAGTCCATCGAAAGCGTCATGATGATCGAACCAATTAACTTCTGGGTACCGCTGGGCTTGTTAGGAGCGATCGTCCTAGCGGCGATTTTTTTCGCAACACGCTCTCGCTAACCAAAAATTCAGAAACCCAGGCCAATTTTGGACTCTCCTGGTCTGAGCGCTACAATCAGAAAAAACGCTTACCCCCAACGTCCGCATGATTCCAACCGTTATTGAAACGACAGGTCGCGGCGAACGCGCCTTTGACATCTATTCGCGACTGTTACGCGAGCGCATTGTATTCCTGGGACAGCCCGTAACCGACGAGCTAGCCAACCTGATCGTTGCCCAACTGTTGGTGCTGGAAGCGGAAGACCCCGAAAAAGATATTTATCTATATATCAACTCCCCCGGCGGCTCCGTTTCGGCAGGCATGGGCATTTTTGACACCATGAATCAAATCCGCCCCCAAGTTTGCACGATTTGCATTGGTTTGGCCGCTAGTATGGGTGCGTTTCTCCTCAGCTCCGGTGCTAAAGGCAAGCGCATGAGCCTGCCCAATTCTCGGATCATGATTCACCAACCCCTGGGCGGCGCACAAGGTCAGGCTATCGACATTGAAATTCAGGCCCGAGAAATCCTCTACCTAAAAAACAAACTCAACCACCACCTGGCCGAGCAAACCGGACAGCCCCTAGAACGCCTTGAAGAAGACACCGATCGCGACTTTTTCATGTCAGCCGCCGAAGCCAAGACCTATGGACTGATTGACCAGGTAATCGCGCGTAGTCCCAGCCTGACCAACCCGCCGCCCGTCGCCGCCTAAATTCATCTCGCTAAATCGTCATTTATGCAAAGATAGGGGCTTCGGCCCCTGCGCCAGCCCCGATGCTGAAAGTCTTTGTCTACGGAACCCTCAAACCCGGTGAGAGAAACTACCCTTACTACTGCGGTTCTCAGGTTATCGATCGCCTCGAAGCCTACACGCCGGGCTACCTCTACGCCTTATCTCTGGGCTATCCTGCCCTCACCCCAGGAGCGGGAAAAGTTAGAGGCTTTCTCCTCACCTTTGTCAGTACCGCGGCCTTGAATCGCCTCGACCAATTGGAAGACTACCACCCCCAGCGCGATCGCCACCAAAACGAATATCAGCGCCAGCTCCTGACCGTCTACGCCACCAGCGGTCGTCCCCTCGGAGAGGCCTGGGGGTATCTTATGCTGCCGGAGAAAGTGCGAGAGCTTGGTGGAGTCTTCTTGCCTTCGGGATGGTGGACAGAAAACCGATAATTAAAGCTATGGCAATTCTTTGTTGTTCACAGCCTCTTGTACCCTAGAAGGTAGAGCCGCAACCGGAATATCAATGGCAGGTTGGTTAATCGCAATCATTAACGCTGGAGACTCGGTTTTCTCCGAGGGGAAAGTCACAACTTCAGGAACGGGCCCGTCGGGAAGCAACAGAGAAATTGCCCCCAATACCACCGCCGCGATCGCAGCCCCCCCCAAAAAGCTCCACCTGTCTGCGGCGAGAACGACGATCGACCTTGGCAAACACGGCTGTGGCCAGATCAGGAGCGGCTAGGGCCGACTGGGGTTGATAGGGCGGGAGATTTTGTATCCCGTGATGCACGCGCAACAGGCGAGAATATAACCGTTGAACCAGCGGATCGCTATCCAACCACTGCTGCACTAGGCGGCGTTCCTCGGCAGTTACCTCGCCGTCTAGATAAGCGCTTAACAATTCAAAGCGATCGCGTCCCAGGTTGTCCATGATTCCAGGAGGAATTTCAGATTGTGGCGTCATTTTAGACCAATTGTTGGGTGAACGTCCCAGGTCTCCCGCAAGAAACTGACAATTGCACGGCTCTACCGGGAGTCGGGGAAAAAGGACTTAGCTAGTAACCTGAATTAGAGAGACTCCTCACCTAAATAAGATTGTAGAACGGTTTGCAGTTTAGCCCGGGCCCTGGCAATACGAGATTTGACCGTTCCCAGGGAGACTTCCGTAATTTGAGCAATCTCTTCGTAGGAAAGCCCCTCAATTTCCCGTAAAACAATGGTGATGCGAAAAGCTTCTGGCAATTGGGCGATCGCGAGGCGTAACTGGTCGTAGAACTCTCGCGCCGACAGATCATCTTCGGGAGAAGGCGCATTATCAGCAATTTCCCAATCCATCTCGCCGTCGTTAACCTTGCGGGGCGCATCCAGCGAAATCGCCTGGGAAGCCCGCTTGCGCTTGCGGAGTTCGTCATAAAACAGGTTGGTGGCAATGCGGCTTAGCCAACCTTGGAACTTGCCAGGGTCATTGAGGCGGCTGATGTTGCGATAGACTCGAATCCAGACTTCCTGGGCCAGGTCTGCCCGATCCTGCCAGTCGGGAGCCAGATGATAGAGAATTTTATCTACGTGAGATTGATAGCGGCGCAGCAGCTCGGTAAAGGCAGGGCGATTGGGCTGGGTTCCTTCCTGACAGCGCACAATTAAATCGTAGTTTGCTAATTTTTCGGGAGATACCAAAGTTGGAGGCGTTTGCAGCGCCATCGGTTGCCAAGAAAAGGATAAAGAACGTTCCATCTAATCTAGTCTCAACCCTAATAGTTTACTTTTCCCACCCCCTGACTTGCCCCTTACCAAAAAGTTCCCCATCCTGAACCGCTGCGTTGATCCCTTTAGGTATGGATTTGAGCGAGGATATATTTGAGGGCGTCGTAGTCGTTTTTGATGGAGCAGACTGAGGGTGCGGCCCGCTTTGACCAGCCAGGGCGATCGCCCTGACGCAATTGGTAAATGTCCCGCAGGACGGCAGCCACCAGGCTTCCGGGGGGGCGAGGGTAACCTGGAGCAGGCTACGGAGGAAATCCAGGTCTTCGCTAAAGCGGAGGACTTCGGCGGGGTCGCAGCGAATAGACCGCCTGGTGAATTTGGGGGGGGCGCGGCGGCGAGGTATTGGGTAAATCTGGGGGGGGGCATTGGTTCATGCCCGTGCGCGGAGGGTGGTCGCCGCTGCTGGGAGTGTTGGGGGCTGGAGGCGAGGCAAACCCAACGATCAGGGAGCGAAACTCGGTTTTAAGCATGGCGAAGATTTGGGGCTGCTGTTCCCGCAATTCCGCAAGGGACAGGCCAAGGGCGCGGGCCCGATGCACGGAGTCGATGGGGGAGGTCGTAACGTAGGTGACGACGGCGTAGAGCTGGTTGCCCGATTCTTCATCCACGGATTTGACCCAACTGCCAAAGGGCGGCATGGGCGGAAAGCTCAGGTCTTCCGGTTCCAAACATTGGGCCAAAAATTCGGTAGTGGCCGTTTCGATGACCTCGCCAATGTGTTCGGGATGGCGGCGATCACTGACAAATTGGGGTAGAGGTAAGCGCACGGTTCAACAGGCCCGGAGCGAGGGAGGTGTGAAAAAGGTCGAGGGAAAAGCCACAGCGGCTCTCCTCGACAGCAGCAAGTGGACTTACTTTTTAGTTGCCGGTTTGAGGGGTTCGAGTTCCGAGAGCTTGAAGGTAATTAATTTATCCCAGTTGCCTCCTTCAAACAGGACGGCGGCTTTACCGTCGCTGACTCGCTGCACCAAGCCTTGAAAGCGGTAGTAAGTATCTTCGGGATTGGTCACGCGCACGGCAGTACCGGGAAAAATGATGGGAGCGGCTGGGGTCATAGGAATTTCCTCGAATTTAAAGGGGCTGGATTAGGTTTGGGCGGGGAATTTGGCGCTAATGGTTCTTTGGAAGGCGGGCCGGTCGGAGATACGCTGGATGTAGTCCATAACGGCGGGATAGGCGCTCAAGTCCAGTTTAAGCATGATGGGGATGTAGGCTAGCACAGAACCCACGGCAATGTCAGCGACGGTAAAGCGATCGCCCGTAACGTAGAGATGCTGGGAGAAGAGGTCGTTGAGGGGGCCCATGAGTTTGGGGGTTTCGCGATCGCGGCTGGTTTCCACGAAGATGCCGGTGCTGAGGGTGGAGTTGGCGAACAGTACCCACTGGGTCATGAGGGTGCGTTCGTTGAAGTCGGTGAGGTTGTCGTATTTTTCGGCCAGGTAGAGGATGATAGCGCCGGACTCCCAGAGTTTGCAGTCGCCTTCGACGATGGCGGGGACTTTGCCCATGGGGTTGATGGCGAGGAAATCGGGTTTGAGGTGTTCGCCTTGCTTCATGTCCAAGAGGACAAATTCGTAGGGGATGCCCAGTTCTTCCAGATACCAGGTGACAATAGAAGCTCGGCTGAATGCGCCGCCGTAAACTTTAATCATGGTGGGATTGTCTTCCGTGGGTTGGGATTACCTAGAGTATTTTATGGGTGTGGGAATGCTGTTTGATATTGTCTTCGCTGGAAACGACCTTGGTTTGATTGAGGACGCGCTTGCGCTCTAGGGAATAGTTTAGATCGTCTCGTTTGGTGCCGAGGGGAATGAGGGTTTGGGCGGTGGGGCGGCTTTTGTAGGTGCGGGCGGCGGCGAGGGTTCGCTCCAAGAAATTGTCACACCATTGGGCTGGGGCGGGAAAGTCGGCGGGCAGTTGGAGCTGGCCGTTGGGGATAATCTGGCCGAGGGAGAGGGCACAGGCAAACTGATAGGACGTGGGAATGCCCTGGATAATGGCTTCGAGGGCGGCGGAGGGAATGGGTTCCACGATCTGCACGGGTTTGGTTTCACCGTCTTCGCGCACAAAGCAGGTGGCGAGGCCAAAGACGCAGTAGTCTTCGCTGGTCAGGTCGGCAATTTGAGGGGTTAAGGCGGTGGCACTCATAGGTTAAGGTCGGCTTCCTTTAGCATCTTAATCGTTGGGATCCTAGGCCGATTGTATCAAGCTCCCCGGCGATCGCTTTTGCGGCAGCGAGGTTTGTAACCCTATTGATGGCCTGGCGATCCCATTGCCAAAAGTTGCTTGTTGGGGAGCCATCCCCTGCCTCGTGGAGAACCGTTGATGTCTGCGGGAGGGTCAATTGATGCTATTGGTCAGGCTATCATCCCCTATAGAAACCCTATGTCGTTTTTCAGGAAAATACTATCATGGCTACCGCTCGGACATGGCTATTAACTGTGAATTATTACTCATCTTGAGTTACGGCTCCATCTAAGATGAACTTTTCAGAGGCTTGGTTGCGATCACAAAATCAGCTCCCCCTATTGGAGGCGCTGAAACAATGTGCCTACAGACCCCATGCGGCTTTCTACACGCCGGGGCACAAGCGGGGTCAGGGTGTCTCAAAATCTTTAGCGCAACTGTTGGGCGGTCAAGTTTTTGCGGTAGATGTCCCGGAATTGCCAGAATTGGGTAATATCTTTCCGCCCACCGGCCCGATGCAAGCGGCTCAGGAGTTAGCGGCCCAAGCCTTCGGAGCCGATCAGACCTGGTTTTTGGTCAATGGTTCTACCTCTGGCGTCATCGCTGCTATTCTCGCTACCTGCGGCCCCGGCGACAAAATTATCCTGCCCCGCAATTCTCACCGTTCCGCGATCGCGGGCCTCGTCCTCTCCGGGGCCATGCCTGTCTTTGTTACCCCGCAATACGACAGCGCTACTGATATTACCTATGGACTGACCCCGGACGCGATCGCCTCAGGGTTAGCCGCCCATCCCGACACTAAAGCCGTCCTGGTGGTTTATCCGACCTATCAAGGAATTTGTAGCGATCTAGCCGGCGATCGCCCAATTGGTACACCAGCGCAACCTACCCTTGCTGGTGGATGAAGCCCACGGGGCCCATTTTGCCTTTCACCCCGAATTGCCGCCTTCAGCCCTGTCCCTGGGTGCGGACGTAGCTGTGCAATCCACCCACAAAACCCTGGGAGCCATGACCCAAGCCGCCATGCTACACCTCCAAGGCTCCCGCGTCGATCCCGACCGCCTCGCCCAATCCCTGCGATCGCTGCAATCTAGTAGTGCGAGTAATCTTTTGCTCGTATCCTTAGACGCCGCTCGCCATCAAATTGCACTTCAAGGACAAACCTTATTAACTCAAACCCTACAACTTGCCCATCAAGCTCAACAACTTTGCGAAATTCCCGGAATTACGGTTTTTAAAGCCCCCGAACCCTGGCGCGGCGATCGCACCCGTTTAACGATCAATGTCAAGCAGTTGGGGCTGAGCGGATTTGCCGCCGATGAAGTCCTGCACGAGCAATTAGGCGTTACAGCCGAACTGCCAACCCTGCAAAATCTCACCTTTGTCCTGACCATTGGCACGCGACCAGCCGATATTGACCAATTGGTGCAAGCTTTCATTCAATTAGCCCAAAACCCCGCACAAACAGACCTATCCTATTCCCATTCTGAGCTGCCGCCTGCACAGACTATTCTCTCGCCACGGGATGCTTTTTATGCCCCGACGGAAACCGTAGCCCTTGAAAAAGCGATTAATCGCATCAGTGCCGAGCTAATTTGTCCCTATCCTCCTGGCATTCCTCTGCTGCTGCCCGGAGAAACCATTAGCGCTGCTTCCCTTGATTATTTACAGCAAATTCATTCGTTGAATAGCTTAATCGCCCTGGAAGGGATTAGCGATCGCAGTTTGCGAACCCTCCGCGTCATTCAGGAAACAGGAAAAAAGAAATAGAGGCATTGAAATAGCAAGATTTAAAGCCTTTTCGGTCAAAGAATTTATCTCGCCAACAGTCAATGCCCCGTGACTTAGAGCGGTACAAAGTTAGCCTTAATTACTGCTTAAGCGGCTTCTTGGTAAGGGGGAAAATCGATATAGCCCTCTGCATCAAAAGAATACCAAATAGCGGGATCGGCTGGTGGATTGAGCGGCCAGTTATGGGCAAATCGCGCCACTAAATCGGGATTGCTGATAAACGGACGACCAAAGGCAATGAGATCGGCCTCTCCTTGGTTGAGAACCGCTTCAGCGGTTTCTTGGGTGTAGCCACAGTTGCCCATCAAAGGCCGGGAAAAGACTTGACGAAACTCCCCTAAAGTCATCGGCTCGCCTAATTCATGAAAACCGAAAGCCAGCCCATCCATGACGTGCAAATAAGCCAAGCCATAGCCATTTAACTGCTCAGCAACGTACAAAAATGTCTCGCGAGAATCCGGCGATCCCATATCATTAAACACGCCATTGGGAGAAAGCCGCACGCCAACCCGTCCCCGCTGGAAAGACCGTCAAAATTGCCTCTACAATTTCCTGGAGAAACCGATAGCGATTTTCTAAACTGCCGCCATAGCAATCTTGTCGCTGATTAGTTTTCGATTGCAGAAATTCATCAATTAAATAGCCATTGGCACCATGAATTTCCACCCCATCAAAGCCTGCTGTTTTAGCACGCTCAGCTCCACGGCGATAATCTTCCACAATCCCCGGAATTTCCTCTGTTTCTAAGGCTCTCGGCACCTCATGGGGTTGCTTGCCCACCGGCGTGTGAATGTCATCCCCAGAAATCGCGATCGCCGAAGGCGCAACGGGCAACTGGGCATTTTCGTGAAAACCACTGTGTGACGCCCGACCGCAATGCCAGAGTTGCATGAACATGGGCGTTTCTTGGGCGTGAACTGCTTCTATCACCTGTTTCCAGGCTTGCGTCTGCCGGTCGCTATAAATTCCGGGACTATTGACCCAACCGCGCCCCTGTTTGGACACCACCGTCGCCTCGGAAATAATCAAGCCAGCCCCGGCTCGTTGGGCATAATACTGGGCCATCATGGCATTGGGCAGCCGCTCTTGCCCCGCTCGCGATCGCGTCAAGGGAGCCATGACCACGCGATTTTTTAAGGAAAGTTCGCCAATTTTTACTGGACTGAGCAGGGTAGGAGAGATAGATTCTCTGATCATAATTCGCTAATGTGGAGAGCAATGAGTTAACCCTAACGCTGAAATTTTAGCGCAAGAAATCTCACTGCCAAATAAATACATTAACGCCCATATTCGTGCTTGATTCTAATCGCGTTTTTTCAAGGATTTATTATTTGCCACGCACCCGGAAAAATCTTGCTAAGCAGTGACTTGCTGGATTTGATTAACGATTTCTTCAACGCTTTGGGCTGGTTCCAAACAGATAAATCCCTGGCAGACGAGTCCGACTGCATTACTGGGTAATTCCTTCGCCACTTGATAAACAGTCGTGGGCAAAAATTGTTTGGTAAGGAACTCCAAGATATCGGGGCTACTACGCAGCGAGCTGGCGCCATAATACCAATCCAGGGCAACAAATAAGCTGGGACAAGTTTGGGGCGAGTCTTCCATAACACTGGCAAAGGCTTGTAGTGCCTGCTCGGCTCTACTGAAATAATCCAAATTCTCGCTTAGTAACGCCAAACGAACCAGATTTGCAATGGCAATTCCATTGGCCGACGGGGTGGCATTGTCAATATAGTTGCGTTCCCGCACAATTAAATCCCCACAGCGATCGCTGTTGTTGTAGTAACCGCCCAATTCCACAGACCACAGCCGCTGGTCAAATTCCCGTTGCAGGGCGATCGCGGTTTCCAGCCATTGGGTTTCCTGGGGAACTACGGTTTGTAAATCCAGGAGCGCTTTGATAAAAAAGGCGTAGTCCTCCGATTGGGCGGGAGTTGCCACCTGGCCGTCGTAGTTGAGGCGATAGAAGCAACCATCAACCCACTGGCGATCGATGATAAATTGGGCACAAGCGGTCGCTAGCTCCCAATAATCCGGGTCGGCAAAGACAGCATAAGCCCTGGCTAATCCAGAAATCGCCAGACTATTCCAGGCCACGATCATTTTGGTATCGGTGACGGGGGGAATCCGCCCCGGCCAGGGCAGGGTTCGGACTTCTTGGTTATTGCGGGCGGGCGGAAAGGTGTTTACCTGGTCTGATGTGCCGCCGTAGCGGCTGGAAAAGAGCTTTTCCAGCGCCTTCTCAACTAAATCCGGTAATTCTAGCCCATCACGTCGCTGTAGGACGTTTTTCCTTCAAAGTTGCCCTCTGGGGTCACGGTAAAGTGCTGCTCTAGGGCGCTCAATTCCGCCGGGGCCAACAGCGCCTGCAATTCCTCCCGCTCCCACACATAAAACGCCCCTTCTTCTGGTTCTAGGGCGTCAGGATAGACAAAATTGTCCGCATCTTGGGCCGCGTAAAAATACCCCGCTGCGATCGCATTTCTCGTTTTAGCCAGGTCACGGTTCCGGCGATCGCGCGGTGAAAGGCGGGTTCTTTCCAGCCGAGGCTCCAGAGATTAGCCAAATATTCTAGAATTTGACCGTTGTCGTAGAGCATTTTTTCAAAGTGAGGCACTGTCCAGGTGGCGTCAACGGTGTAGCGGTGGAAGCCGCCGCCAACATGGTCGTAAATGCCGCCCAGGGCTAAATCTAAGCCCCGCTGTTGGCAGATTTGCTGGCTATTGTAGCGGGACGTATAGTTGAAGCGAACTCCCTGAAGCGCCGTTTGGGCATAGGGCATCATCGGAAACCGGGGACGTCCGTATTCATTGGCGCCCACAATGCCGCTACTGGTTTCAAACCCCTGGTAAAGCAGGTTTTTGCTTAAATTTGGAACGGTGTGGCTGGCTAGGGTAGCAATTTGTTGGAGGGTTCCCAGCATTTCTTGCTTGAAGGATTGGAGCTTTTCGTCCTCTACCTCAAAAAAACGCTGAATTGACTGTAAAACCTGTAAAAATCCAGGGCGACCGTAGCGGGGTTCTACCGGAAAATAAGTGCCGCCATAAAAGGGAACCAGATCTTCTGGGGCCAGAAAAATATTGAGCGGCCAGCCCCCCTTGACCCGCCATCATCTGGAGCGCCTGCATGTAAATGCTGTCTAGA
>JAAUTE010000347.1 GCA_012031815.1 Chloroflexaceae bacterium | reverse complement strand
TGGCCGCCGATGCCCAAAATTAGCGATCGGCACCGAATCCCAAATCTGGGAATTACGCAACGTCCCCGCCGCTGCCCCTAAAGTTCCGCCCCTGGGCAAGCACGACGCCTGCTATCTGCCCCGCCAAATTCACATCACGGGCGACATCGATATCCACGAAATGGCCTGGCTCGGCGAAGAACTCTGGTTTGTCAATACCCGCTTCTCCTGTCTGTGCGTTAGCGATCGCCACCATAGTTTTGTGCCCCGCTGGCGGCCCCCCTTCATCAGCGCCTACGATCTGCAAGACCGCTGCCACTTGAATGGCCTGGGCATCCGTGACGGTCAGCCCCGCTACGTTACGGCCCTGGGCGAAACCGATACTCCCGGTGGCTGGCGGCAAAACAAAGCCAAGGGCGGCATTTTAATGGACATCACCACCAACGAAATCCTCCTGCGCGGCCTGTCCATGCCCCACTCGCCCCGCTGGTACGACAACCGCCTCTGGTTCCTGGAATCGGGCCAGGGCAGCCTCGCCCAAGTAGATCTGGCCAGCCATCGCTGGCAGGCTGTAGCCCAACTCCCCGGCTTCACCCGCGGCCTGGATTTCTATGGTCAGTTTGCCTTCATCGGCCTCTCCCAGGTGCGCGAAACCGCCGTCTTTAGCGGCATCCCCCTGACTCGCACCTTAAGCGATCGCATCTGTGGGATCTGGGTGGTGAACCTGCTCAACGGCGAAACCGTGGCCTTTTTGCGGTTTGAGGAAGCGGTGCAGGAAATTTTCGGGGTCTCGGTGTTGCCCGGCATTCGCTTCCCGGAAGTGATCGACTGGGACGACGCCTTAATTGGCACCTCCTACGTCCTTCCCGATGAAGCCTGGCCAATGTGGTGCTGCCCCCCCAAACCGGGGAATCCGCCCACGGCCATTTCTTGCGCGGCAACGAATTGCACAGTCAGGGAAAATTACAAGAAGCCATCCTCGCCTACCGCCGCTGTCTGGAATTGCAGCCCGACTACCTGCCCGCTCGCTACAACCTGGGCGTTACCCTGGGGGATCTCGAACAATTTGCCGCTGCCATTGAAGAACTCCAGCAAGTGGTTGCCGCCGAAGCCAGCCACGCCGACGCCCACAACAGCCTGGGATTTGCCTACAGCCGCCAGCGCCAGCCCTACCCGGCCATCTACCATTACGAGCAAGCCACCAAACTGCGGCCCAATTTCGCTAAAGCCCACCACAACCTTGGCATGACCCTGCTCCAAGTCGGTGAATTTACTCCCGGCTGGGCCGAGTGCGAATGGCGCTGGCAAACCGATTCTTTCCATCCTTTTGAGTGCCCCCAACCCCAATGGGACGGTTCTCCCCTGGGCGATCGCACCTTACTCATCCACACGGAGCAGGGTGCGGGGATGCGATTCAGTTCGCGCGGTTTATTCCCCTGGCGGCCCAGCGCTGCGGCAAAATTATCCTGGCCTGCACGCCCAACCTGGCTCCCCTGTTTAACGCCATCGACGGCATCGCCCAAATTCAAACTCCCGGAGAAATTCTCCTCTCCGCCTTTGATGCCTATATTCCCTTGATGAGCCTGCCCCATATCCTGAAGATAACTCTCAGCAACCTCCCTGCCCAAGTTCCCTACCTGCGACCCCCCGCGCAACCCTTTCCCGCCATTGCCGCCACCGCCAAACTGAAAGTCGGTTTCGTCTGGGCCGGGAGTCCCACCCAAGCCGCCGATCGCGAACGCTCGACTCGTTTATCAGACTGGCTGCCCCTCTTGTCATTGCCCAACATCCAGTTTTACAGCCTGCAAAAAGGCGATCGCCCAGGCGACCTAGGGGAATTACCTCAAAATTTAGCGATCCTAGACCTGGATACCCACCTCAACGACTATGGCGACACCGCAGCGGCGATCGCGCATTTGGATTAGTAATTAGCGTGGATACCTCGGTGGCCCACCTGGCAGGAGCTTTAGGCAAACCCGTGTGGGCGCTGCTGTGCTATTACCCCGACTGGCGCTGGTTGCTGGAGCGAGAAGACACGCCCTGGTATCCCACCATGCGCCTATTTCGCCAAACCCAACCGGGAGATTGGGCGGGAGTTTTTGCCCGCGTGCAAATCGCTCTGCAATCCTGGGTCGAGGGCTATCCCCAAGGGCCCATGCTGCCCCCCAGCCCCGCCTCCCAACCTGGCAGTTCAGTCCCTATCGGTGGTGGTTCCGGTTTACAACGTCATCCGGAGTCGAGGACGGGCAGTGTTTGAGCGAACCTTGCGCAGCATTGAAGCCAGTATTGCCTTTTTGCACCGCCATTACGCCTACGGCCAGCACATCACCTGTGAATTGTGCTGGTGGATGATGGCTCCACCGATGAAACGCCTATCTGTCTCGCGGAACTTGCCCAAGGAAGTCTCTACCGAGTCCTGCGCCATGAAACTAACCTTGGCATTGCCGCTGCTCGCAACACGGGCGTCCGCCAATCCCAGGGCCAAGGCATTAGTTTTTGCGATGCCGATGACTGTTTTCTCGAAACCCATTTGTTCCAGGTGCTAGGGGTGCTGAATCGGCCCGTCACCCATCCAGACCCTAACTTGCAACGCTGCGGCGACTATCCAGCAGCAGTCAAAACCCGCGTACGCATCCAAGATATTCTCCATCCAGAGTGGCAGCGGCGGGTGGAATGGTCGATTCCCCTCAATCTCTGCCTGCGCCGGGAAGTTCACGCGTTTTTGGGCGGGTTTCCTGAAGAGAATGCCTTTCGCGAATGCAGCTATGGCACCGAAGATAGCGCTTATTCCCAGTGGCTGCATCAGTTTTTTCAGGTGGTTACCCTCCCCATCGCCACCGTTGAGCATTTTCGCTATCCCGGCAATCACTTGGACAAACAATTAGCCCGCTTTCAACACCCGCCCGGAGCCTACCGTGAATCGGTCTGCGATCGCGATCGCCAACTGCTGGCAGACATTGATGGCATTATTGAAGTGCGATCGCAACGGCTGCGAGATAAATCCCAATTCCCTTCCCAAACCTGAAACATGAACTACTCCAATCCGCTTCGCTGAGATTGGAGTTTCCAAAACTCAGAAAAGCAAATCGTGCTTTTAGCGCCTCATCTAGCAAACTTGCTATTTGAGTCCGGTGAAGGCTCATCAAGTA
>JAAUTE010000346.1 GCA_012031815.1 Chloroflexaceae bacterium | reverse complement strand
GGGTGTGCCCACAGATTCATCGGAGGGGGAGAAATTATTCATGGGACTGGGTTAGGATTTGAGCTTACTTGAGAGTTTAATCAATCCCTTCCGCTGCTGTAAACGCTTTCTGTGGCTTGAATGTCTACTGTAACCCATAAAGATTTCTTGCAAGGGCGGTAATGCCTATAGAACGGAACTATCATGAGTTTTAATGAGTCTTATGAGCATCAAGGGATTTCTTTAATATCGCGTCCCGCCCGCTTTCTTCAGCGCCTATGGTTTATGTCAAGCGCATAGAACTCTCCCACTTTAAATCATTTGGCGGCACCACAAAAGTTCCTTTTCTTCCTGGTTTTACGGTCATTTCTGGCCCCAATGGCTCAGGTAAATCCAATATCCTCGATGCACTGCTGTTTTGCCTGGGATTGGCCAGCTCTAAGGGAATGCGGGCCGAGCGCCTCCCGGATTTAATTAATCATAAATACGCTCAAAACCACAATGCCGCAGAAACCAGTGTTTCGGTCACCTTCGATCTGTCCGACCTCCCAGAACTAGTTTCAGAATATAGCGGCGAAAACGGAACCGAGGGTAACGGTAACGGGCATAACGGCAACGGGAAGGCTTCTGAAACCTTTATTCCCGTGAAAACCAGCAATGAAGGCTGGGGATGGACGGTAACCCGACGCTTGCGGGTGGGCAAAGGCGGCAATTATTCCTCTACCTATTACATCAACGGCGAAGTTTGTACAGCCAACGAACTCCACGAACAGCTCAACCGCCTTCGCATCTACCCAGAAGGCTACAACGTGGTTTTGCAGGGAGACGTGACGCGCATTATTAACATGAATGCCCGCGAGCGGCGGGAAATTATCGACGAATTGGCCGGTGTTGCCGCCTTTGACCGCAAAATCGAGAAAACCAAGGAAACCCTGGAATCGGTGCGAGAAACGGAGGAGCGCTGTCACATCATTGAACAGGAGTTGATTGCCTCTAGGGACAAATTGGCAGGCGATCGCCTCAAGGCCGAGAAGTACCAGCAGCTAAAGCTAAAAATTGTCGAAAAACAGCAGCAGGAAGCGATTTTATCCTGGCATTTACAACAATTGCAGCGCCAGGAATTACAGGGGCAGATTCAAGCAACACACCGCGAAATCGCGCAATTAAATCAACAATTAGCGGAATTAGCCCAAAACCTTGCCAAAACCACCTCGGAACGGGACGAATTAAACCGCCGGGTTAAAGCTTTGGGCGAAGAAGAACAACTGGCGATCGCCGCGGAGTTAGCCAACCAAAAAGCTAAGCAAGAGCAGCTACAGCAACGCCAGCAGGAGTTAGCTAGCCAAATTCAGCAATCGGTTAGCAGCCAGGAACGTTACGCCCTGGAAATTCAGCAATTCAGTCAAAAGCAAGGCGACCTGCACCGAGAAAGCGAGCAAGTTGCTGCCCTATTGCCAGGGTTAACCGTCCAGCGCGACCAGAGCCAGACCATTCTTGCCCAGCAGCGCCAACAGTCCGATGCGATCGCCGTCGCGTCAGAAGCCTTTCAACAGGAACAGATGGCATTAAACCGGAAAATCACGGAAATTCAGATGGTTTTAAATCCTCTGCAAACCGAGCAAGCCCAACTGTTAGAGCGCCGCCATCAGCTTGAGCAACAGCTTACGGAGCAAGGACGAAGACAGGAGCTGATCCAGGCGGATTTACAAACCAGAGCCTCTCAAACAACAGAATTCTCCGCGAATAGCAGCCATTGGGAACAACAGCGACAGGCGATCGCACCCAACTAGCCGCAGCGGAACAAGAATTGCAGCTTCAGCAGGACACCCAAACCCGATTGCTGCGAGAACAGCGGGAAAAACAGCGCCAGCTCGACAAACTGGAAGCCACCAGGGAAGCAGAGCAGGAAGCCCAGGGAACCTATGGGACGAAAGTAATTCTGCAATCCGATTTGACGGGGATCTGCGGCTTGGTCGCCCAACTAGGCCAGGTTGATCCCCAATTCCAACTGGCTCTGGAAACGGCAGCGGGCGCTCGGCTGGGTCAAATGGTGGTGGAAGATGATGCGATCGCAGCCCGGGCCATTGAACTGCTCAAACAGCGGCGGGCCGGCCGAGCCACCTTTTTGCCCCTCAACAGGCTGCAACCGCCCCGCATCATGGAACCGCTGGGAATGCGATCGGCTCTGGGATTTATCGATCTGGCGGTGAATTTGATTCGCTGTGACGCCCGTTACCGCAAGATTTTTGCCTACGTTTTTGGTAGCACCGTTGTCTTTGAGACTTTGGAAGCAGGGCGATCGCATTTAGGCAAAGGGCGCATTGTGACCCTAGAAGGCGATTTGTTGGAAACGACGGGGGCCATGAGCGGTGGCAGTCAAACTCAGCGAGCTACCCTCCATTTTGGCAGGCAATCCCTGGAAGATTCCGCAGAAGTCCAGGCTCTCCGCAAGCGACTGGCAGACTTGGAGCAAATTTTAAGCAGCAGCGATCGCATCGTCACGCAAAAAGCCGCCTCGGTTAAGCAACTGACCCAAGCCCTCACAGAAGCCAGACAGCAGAGCCGAGAAGCCCAGCTTCGCCTGGAGCAAGGATGGCGAGAGCAGGAACGATTGCAGCAGGAATTTCAGCAAATACAGGAGCAGCTAGAACGACAGCAGGGAGAATTGCAGGCAGTAACAGCTAGATTAGCGATTCTTTCCGGGCAAATCCCCAAAGAACAGGCGCGATTGCAGCTAGAATTAAACCGGCTTGCCCAATTGGAAGCCACGGGAAGCTCCCAGGAGTGGCAGGAACTACAAGCAGAGATCAAGGTGCAGGAAACCCAATGGCAGCAGCAGGAAACAGCCTTGAGGCAAGCTGAGGAAAAAGCCAGAAATTTAACCCTGCAAAACCAGCGTTTAGCCGAAAAACTCGCCGAAACCCAGGAACGGTTACAGCAAGCCCAGACCCAACAGCAGCAGCAGCAAGCCCAGAGCGCCGTTAGAAATCAGGAATTACAGGCTATTACCGAAAAATTACCGTCAGTGAAACCAAACTGACGGAATTGCTCGCCAGGCTGGGGCAGACTAGGATAGACCGAGACTCCGCCGAGGAACGATTGCACAATTGCAAAATCAGCAGCAGCAA
This sequence comes from Chloroflexaceae bacterium, assembly GCA_012031815.1. GTDB lineage: Bacteria > Cyanobacteriota > Cyanobacteriia > Cyanobacteriales > JAAUTE01 > JAAUTE01. The sequence goes on along the minus strand of JAAUTE010000346.1, from coordinate 55 downwards.
GCTCAATGGCAGCAGCAGAAGTTACAGGAAAAGCAGCAAGAACGGCAGGCTGCAC
>JAAUTE010000345.1 GCA_012031815.1 Chloroflexaceae bacterium | reverse complement strand
CAGTCGGTGATGCCGCGCGAACTCAAATTCCGGCGCTGTATTCCAGTCCTCGCAGCAGCAGGCTTTGCTCAGCTCGTTGGCGCTGGCCTGCACCGTAGCCTGCTGCAACCGCTGCAAGACCTCGCCCTTCACTGTATCCAGCTTTTCGGGTTCGCTGTCATAAAAATTACGCAAGGCTTGCAGCAGCTGCAAAAGCCGGGGCGATTATATTTTGGCTGCGAGGGAAAATACGTGCCGCCATAAAACGGCACCAAATCAACCGGCGACAAAACACATTCAGCGGCCAGCCGCCCTGCCCGGTCAAGAGTTGCAGCGCCTGCATATAGATGCTGTCAATATCAGGCCGCTCTTCGCGGTCTACTTTAATTGGCAAAAAATTGGCGTTCAGATAGTCAGCCACCTGCTGATCAGAAAACGCCTCGCCTTCCATGACCGTACACCAATGGCAGCTAGAGTAACCAATGGAGAGAAAAATCGGTTTGTTTTCCGCCTTTGCGGTGGCCAGGGCTTCATCACACCACGGCCACCAATCAATAGGATTTTCGGCATGTTTGCGGAGGTAAAGACTTTGGGCATTAGCAAGGCGATTAGGCATAGTTCCGCGATCCCAGCTCGGCTACAGCCCAGTCTAACGCGCTGCGCGAAACCCTGAAGCTAGAGAAAATCTAAAATTTACGGCTCACACTCTTTTTTCAAGGTTAACAACAGAAATTTCTGTCTCTCCTTGGGTTTTATCGAGGAAATCAGGGGTAATTCAACCCACATCTCCCCCTCCATCAATGCCATTACTCACAAAATCACTGTTCTAGCGGTAGTAGCGATTGTAGGGGTCTGGTTCCACCTCCGGGGCGGCCTCTCGATAGGAAAACAAGCCCAAAATTGGCCCCAAAACCGCTCCAAACACAAATCCCCCTGCGTGGGCCCAATAAGCAATGCCGCCACTTTCCATGCCCACATTAGCCGGAATCTCAAAGGACGCCAGCCCATTAAACGCCTGTTGTACAAACCAAAATCCCAGAAAATACACCGCCGGAATGCGAAAGGCTGGGAAAAAGAACCCTAACGGCACAACGGTCACAATTTTCGCCGTGGGAAACCGCAAAATATATGCCCCCATCACGCCCGCGATCGCGCCGCTGGCTCCCAAGGAAGGAATGGCAGAAAAAGCTGAGAAATACCACTGACACAGCGAGGCTAAAATGCCGCAAGACAGATAAAAAATCAGAAACTTAATCCTGCCAAGCTGTTCTTCGATATTGTTGCCAAAAATCCACAGAAAAAGCATATTAAAGCCCACGTGAGCAAAGCCAGCGTGGAGAAATTGAGATGTAATCAAGGTTGCAGCTTCAGGAATCGGCTGATTGACCGCAATGCCTCGAAAGCTCGCCGTTAACTCCTGGGGAACCACCGCAAACAAGTGTAAAAAGCCATTCAACTCCGGGGGGGTCAGGGTCAACTCGTAAAGAAAAGCAGCAACATTAATCGCGATTAGGGTATAGGTAACGTAGGGTGTTATTTTAACCGGGTTTTCATCTCTTATGGGAACCATACAGCAATTTTGATTAGTTTTAAGCCAGTCTAAACCGAAAGCTCTGGGCTTACGTCACCCTAGAAGTGGGTTTGGAGCCAGGGGGGTTAGGGCGGGGCAACCTAGCTTTGGGACGAGCAATCGTTTTAAGATATATCAATGCCGCTACCTTTGGCGGCAGAGATTAGCGGCGTTGGCGGCGGTCTTGGCTGCCACTTCGATTAATTTCACTCCCATGCAAACCGCGATCGCAAATTTTGAGGACATCACTATGACTGCTGAAAGTATGCTCGTAAACGGCTCAATCCTGTCCTTTGGACTGATTCTCGTGGGCTTGGCCCTGGGTTTTCTGCTGCTGAAACTCCAGGGAGGCAGTACCGAGGAGCTGTAGGGGAGCCGGGCTGTAGGGGGGTCAGCGTTTGTTACCCCCGATTTTAAGATTTGCCGTTAATAATGTCTGATTTTCTCGGTAATTAAACTCTTTTTTTCATGAGTGCACCAACCATCGAATTTTTTCAAGGCATTTCAGAAGAATTAAGTAATGTAAGCCTGAGACGCAGCCGCTTTACGGGGGTTCGCAGCGTTTTATTGACCTTTAAATCGCTCCAAGCCATTGAACGCTTTAATAGCTTTACCAAGCGTTTTACCGGTACACTCTGCTTAACCGATTCAGAAGGAGAAATTTCCATTATTCCTTCAAAGTTACAGTTTATTTTCAGCGGGGACGAAGGGGATGACCTCCAGCGAGTGGAGTGCGGCTTTGAGATCGACCAGGAAGACCACTGGGAGAGGTTCATGCGCTTCATGGATCGCTATGCTGAAGCCAATGGCATGGGCTACACCGATAAACAAACTGAGCAATCATCATGAAAGTTGCGATCGCGGGCGCTACGGGCTTTGTTGGTACGGGTTTAGTAGAACGGCTGCACCGGGAAGGCGACCAAATTCTGGTATTGAGCCGCGACCCCCAGCGAGCGGGGTTGATTTTTCCCACTTCTCGCTTTCCTCGCCTGGAAATTGTCGCCTACACCCCTGAGCGGGGCGGTTCCTGGCAAGAAGCCCTCTCTGGTTGCGATGGCGTCGTAAATCTGGCCGGAGGAGCGATCGCCGAACGTTGGACACCAGAGCGCAAGCGCGAAATTATTAATAGCCGCCAGGTGACAACCTTAAACCTGGTTAATGGCATCGCCCAAGCCCATCCTAGGCCCAGTGTTTTGGTTAGCGCTTCAGCAGTAGGATACTACGGAACCAGCGAAACGGCCAGTTTTGACGAAACCAGCCCGCCAGGAACCGATTTTTTGGCTGAGGTTTGCCAGCAGTGGGAAGCCGCCGCCGAACAGGTCAAATCAGCGGGAGTCCGCCTGGCAATTATTCGTATTGGCATCGTTTTGGGAGAGGGGGGCGCACTGGCGAAGATGGTTGGCCCCTTCAAGGTCTTTGTGGGCGGGCCCATTGGCAGCGGTCAGCAGTGGCTGTCCTGGATACATCGCGACGATTTGGTAAATTTATTGCTCGCCGCCTTGAAACGAGACGCTTTAACGGGAGTTTACAACGGCACCGCCCCCAATCCCGTTCGCATGACCCAATTCTCCCAAACCCTGGGAGAGGTGATGAACCGTCCTTCCTGGTTGCCGTTCCCAGCTTTGCCCT
>JAAUTE010000344.1 GCA_012031815.1 Chloroflexaceae bacterium | reverse complement strand
GGCGGGGGGTGGTGGGGGCTGCTTCCCAGAGGAGATCGACGTGGACTTTGGTGGCGGCCTGACCGTTGCGACGAACCGCCTCGGCCCACAAGCGATATTCTGGCTCCAGACCCAGGGTAGCGAGCTGCTGTTGGAGGTATTCCAGGGGCACGCCCATATCAACCAGCGCGCCTAGGCACATATCGCCTGCGATTCCGGTGGGGCATTGAAGGTAAGCAATTTTCATCGGTTGCAGGGAGGGGGAGACTCACCGATTAGCCTACAGCATCGTTGAGGTGCAAAAGGCGATCGCCAAGATTCCAAACCGCATCGCTGGAGTTCTGAACTTCATTAGCGAGGTCAAAAAGCTCATTGCTGCTGTCCCAAACCTGATTGGTCAGGTAAAAAAGTAAGCTAGCATTAATTCAACCCAAGACCGAGGAAATTCGAGCATGGAAACCATCGATATCAATCAGGCTCTACCTCATATCTCAAAACTTCTGGAAAGGGCATCGGCTGGCGAAGAAATTGTCATCACCAAAAATAATCGTCCAATGGTGAAATTAGTCTCTCCTCAAACTCTTTCTACTCGCCCACCCCTGTTTGGCTGTGATCGCGATTTAATTGCCATGTCTGATGATTTTGATGAACCTCTCGAAGATTTTCAAGATTATCAGTAATGAAACTGCTGCTAGATACTCACTGTTTAATTTGGTTTTTTGCAGGTAATCCTCAACTCAGTGAGACGGGACAGCGTTTAATGGAAGATTCTTCTCATCAAAAGCTCATTAGTTTAGCAAGTGTTTGGGAAATGGCGATTAAACAAAGCAGAGGTAAATTGACTCTAGCCTTACCTTTGGAGGACTACATTCGCCAAAAAACGGATTTAATAGATTTCTTCCTCCTGCCCATTCAACTTAGTCATCTTGCGATCGTTGCTGGCTTACCGTTCTACCACCGCGACCCCTTTGACCGTTTAATTATTGCTCAAGCTATAGCCGAGAAAATTTCCGTTCTGAGTTACGATTCAGCTTTAACGCCTACGGAATCAAGCTGATAGGCTAATACTAACGGGGTTCTAAACCTCATCGTTGGGGTACAGGAGGCGATCGCTGGAGTGGGAAAGGGTTTTTATCGCCGTCTTCCCCACGTTTCTGCCGACACAAAGCTAGTTAGTCTGGGATAGCCAGTTATCCAAGTCTGCAACGGCAGAGAAATCGACCTGGGCTTCTACTAAATTCTCCATTTGCTCCACGGATAACGCTTCAATTTGAGCGACTTTAGCCGACGGAAGCACACCGAAACGGCGGTTTAAGAGTTTTAAGAGTAGCGATCGCTCTCCTTGCTCAAGACCTTGCTCAAGACCTTCCTCAAAAACATCTTGGTAAAAGCGGGTTTGCTTGAAGCTTTCTTTGGTTCCTAGCATTTTGGCTATCTCCTCGCGGGTGAGTTGGGGGAACTTATAAACTATTATCGTCACGATCAACTCTTCTAGTCTTTGGACGATCTCGTCTCTGGGGGAAGCTTTGAGGGTTTCCAGGAGTTGGCGGGATTTGGCGGGGGCGGTGACCTCTGGCTCCACAATTAACTTAAGGATTCGCAGGGGTAGCGAGATTTCTGCGTCGGGCAGTTCTTTTAAATAGAACCGGGTGACTTCTGGAAGCTGGATAAAATTTTGGTGAGGCTGAACTCGTCTTTGTTCTGTAGCTCGTTGGGGATAGATGATGACTGCTCGCCAAGCTTCCACTTCCGGGTGACAGGTGAAAAAAACGCAAATCTCAGCAAACAATCGGCGGTAGAGGGTTTCATCGCGCTGGAACTGGACTTCAACGAAGTAGACGGGCTGCTCTGGGGCCGTTTCGGGAGGTAGGAATACCCCGTCAATGCGAAAGGCGATTTGTTTGACCTCAATGGCATCAAAGCGATAGCCGGGGGTGACTTCGGCTCCGATTAACTCGAAAAAGATCTGTGGGGTTTGCTGGAAGAGGCTGTAAAAGAGGGAGTCGGTTTTCATCGGGGGTTAGAATCCCAGGAGTTGCGTGAGGTGGAGCAAGGTTTTATCGGCGATGTTAACCAGGACTGAGGCGGTAGGCAATCCAGCAATAGTGCTTTTGAGCAGAGTGTAACCTCATTTTTAAGTCCGCTAAGGGAGCCTTGCTGGGTCTGGTTGGCCCAAGAATCTGGGTTAGAGTGAATTCAAGAAACTTCCATAGTTAGTGAATGGCGATCGCGGAGGCTTATGGTGGAAATTCTCAAGTACAATCCGGGGGGATGTTTACCCACTGCCAGGGATTTACCTGATTCTGACGATACGCCCGTGGATAATGAACTGCAAGACCTGATTCCCGGTTTCTTGAAATTGTGTTTAGCCGCTATCTGGTCAAAACGCTTGGATTGGTTTTTTGGGGTAGATATGGGCATTTATTATCATCCCAATCTGGCGGCGGTGGTTCCTGATGGCTTTTTGGCGGTGGGTGTGCCGCGCATTATTGACTCGGATCTCCGGCTCAGCTATGTCCTGTGGGAAGAACAACAAGTGCCATTGCTAGCGTTGGAAGTGGTTTCCCATCAACGGCGAGGGGAATACAGCACCAAAAAACGACTGTATGCAGAGATGGGAGTTCTCTATTACGTTATCTACAATCCCCTGCGGAAAAATCGTCCCCGCATGGAAGTTTATCGGTTGGAAGACGGACAATATCAACCGCTACCAGGGGAACCGTTTTGGCTAGCGGAAATTGATTTGGGCATTGGCAGAGGGAGCGGCACTTATCAGGGGATTCATCGGGAGTGGCTGTATTGGTTTGATGAGCAGGGAAAGCGCTGTCCCACCCCGGAAGAAATCGCCCAGCAAGCTCAACAGGAACGGCGCTTAGCCGAGGAGCGATCGCAGCAAGCCGAGGAACAGCGTCGCTTAGCCGAGGAGAAGGCAGAAAGGCTGGCAGCCCGTTTACGAGAGCTGGGTATCGACCCAGACACGGTTTGAGCAATCAGAAATTGGCAATCAGAAATTAGAGGGGGATAGCCGCGCTGTCAACCTGGCTCCCAGATCTGAGTGACAGCCGCCGTTCTATAAGGCCGGCTTAATCGGCAACGATTCCGGTGTCAAAGGAGCTTATACCAGAGTGTCGTTCTATAAGTCCGGCTTAATCGGGAACGATTCCAGCGCCAAAGGAGCTTATATCAGAGCGTCGTTCTATAA
>JAAUTE010000343.1 GCA_012031815.1 Chloroflexaceae bacterium | reverse complement strand
CAACTATTTAATTGCCCAGATGATTAAGCAAACTCGAAGTTACTTTCTTGACCTACGGGTTCTGTACACCGGATACTGCCGTAATCTGTATCGATTGAGGGTAGACTATTGCCGACTGGTTGCCCAGATGCCTTTATGCTACGGGTGGTCATCCTCTACGGACTCTGCGGGTCTATTACAGTCTATGCCTCGCAGGAAGACTATATCATGTTTGGCGACTCCGCTTCGCTGCATCGCCGCGCTATCGTTCATTCGGAAGTCAACTCGAAGATTACCGCTGGAACCGCTCCTTCTTCCCAAATTTTGTAGTTATCCCTGCCTCCCGGAGCGACAGTGAAGACGCGGCCATTCCTGGACATAGTAAAGGAGGCGATCGCGCCCCCTGATTCTCAACCAAATTGATAACTCAGTAAATTTCTACCGAGACAGAGCCTGAGACACTTGAGCGCTTGCCGCTGCCGACTGCAAAATGGGCGTACTCGACACCGAATCCGTCGCCAAGGCAAACAGCGGATTGGAAAAAATCCCTGCCAGAGACGTGGCAATTAGCGTGACGATCATCCCCACCTGCAAGGGACGCATACCTGGTAAGTTCCAGCGCACTTCAGGATAATTCTTGACCGCCTCCGACATTTCGTGGGGTTCCTTGACCACCATCATCTTGACCACGCGGATGTAGTAATAAATCGAGACCACGCTCGCCACCAACCCCAGCAGCACCAGCCCGTACAAGCCCGCTTGCCAGCCCGCCCAGAACAGATAAATCTTGCCAAAGAAGCCAGCCAGGGGCGGAATCCCCCCCAGCGACAGTAGGCAAATGCTCAGCACCAGGGTCAGCAGCGGGTCTTTTTGGTACAGCCCGGAATATTCGCTAATCTGATCCGTTCCCGTCCGCAGCGAGAATAAAATCACGCTGGCAAAGGCCCCCAGGTTCATAAACAGGTAAACCAACAGATAAAACACCATGCTGGAATAGCCCGCCTCCGTCCCCGCCACCAGCCCGATGGTGACAAATCCCGCCTGACCGATGGAGGAATAGGCCAGCATCCGCTTCATACTCGTCTGGGCCAGTGCCACCACGTTGCCCAACACCAAACTTAAAATCGCCAGGGCCGTGAAAATAAACTGCCACTGTTCGCTCACCGCCGCAAAGGCCGTCACCAGCAGCCGAATTGCCAGGGCAAACCCCGCCGCCTTCGAGCCAACAGACAAAAACGCCACCACCGGCGTCGGCGACCCTTCATACACATCCGGCGTCCACTGGTGGAACGGCACCGCCGAAATCTTGAAGGCAATCCCCGCGATCGCAAACACCAAGGCAATGGCCAGGGCCAGCGACTGCAATCCAGTAGCGTCTCCAATACGAGCGGCGATCGCCATCAAATGGGTCTGGCCCCCGGAGAGACCGTAGAGCAGGGACACGCCATAGAGAAAAATTGCCGAACTCGAAGCCCCAATCAGCAAATACTTGAGCGCCGCCTCATTGGAGCGAGGATCGCGCTTCATATAGCCCGTCATCAAATAAGAAGAGATACTCAACGTCTCCAGCGCCACAAAAATCGTCACCAGCTCATTGGCCCCGGAGAGGAACATGCCCCCCACCGTTGCCGATAGCATGATGGCAATAAACTCTGCCAAAGACGTACCCGACTGCTCCACATAGCGGATCGACATCAAAATGGTCACCGCCGTTGACAGCGCCACAATCCCACGAAACACAATACTGAGATTATCCCCATTAAACGACCCCAAAAACGCCAGCGGATTCGGCGCATCCCATTGATAGTAAAGAGACACCACCGCCGCCAGCAGCCCCAAAATTGCCCATAGGGCAGCCAAGCCGCAGCCCGACGGCCCCCGATCAGATCGCCCAAGAGAACCACCAAGAGGGTAATGACGACAATCCCTTCGGGCCAGATAGTGCCAGCATTGAGCTGGGCCGCAATATTACCAGAAAAATCCATAGTTTAGGTCACTTGAACTCTAAAAGAAGCCAAAAAGCCAGGTTAGTCCTGGAGCAAGCAGCACCCGGCGACGTTGTTAAAAAACTTTTACAAAGGATTGTAACTCCCCAGCAGTCCCCCGTTGACTTCATTGAGGAAAGCTGTTTTTGGCGGTGGCAAGTAACAACCAGGGAACAGAGTTGCTAAGTTAGAACTAAAAATTGTCCTCAAACCCCACTCCCCTGGAAACTAAGCCACTCAAGCCGGTTCACTCCCTTGAGTTTTTCAACAAGCTGGCCCAATGCTAGCAGGAGTTAATAGAGTCTAAAGACTGCCGCTGTCCCCCGCCGTCCCTATTATCGTAAATTAACAGTACCTCGCGCTTAAACTCGATAACAGCGCCTGAACGGTTGCCCCTTAAACTGCGATTGAGTTTGTTGCCCCTAACCTCTATGTCAACCCTGGTCATCGTTGAATCGCCCACCAAAGCCCGCACCATCCGCAGCTATCTACCCAGCCACTTTCAGGTAGAAGCCTCAATGGGTCATGTCCGCGATCTCCCCTCCTCCGCAGAAGAAATTCCTCCCCAGGTTAAAGGAGAGGAATGGGCAACGTTAGGAGTCAATGTTGCGAAGAACTTTGAACCGCTATACATCATTCCCAAAAAAAGAGAAGTAGTTGTCGACTTAAAAATGAAACCGCTACAAACCGCCGATGAAGTGATCCTAGCCACTGACGAAGACCGGGAGGGAGAGAGCATTAGCTGGCACCTGTTGCAGGTACTCAAGCCGAAAGTCCCGATCAAGCGCATGGTCTTCCACGAAATCACCCAGGAAGCCATTCGCGACGCCCTCACCAACTGCCGTCAGATTAACGAGAACCTCGTTCATGCCCAGGAAACCCGCCGCATCCTCGATCGCCTCGTAGGCTATACGGTCTCTCCGCTCCTGTGGAAAAAAATTGCGCGGGGGCTGTCCGCTGGCCGGGTGCAATCCGTGGCCGTGCGACTGCTGGTACAGAAAGAACGAGAGCGCCGAGCCTTCCGCTCCGGGAGCTACTGGGACTTATTGGCCACCTTGACCCAGGCGGAGATGGATTTTGTCGCTAAGCTAGCGTCTTTAGGCGGCCGGCGCCTTGCCAACGGCAGCGATTTTGACCCCGCGACGGGCCAAATTCCAGCGGGTCGCGAGGTGGTACTGCTCAACGAAGCTCAAGCCCAGGCCCTGCGCGATCGCTTACGCCGATCAACCCCTGGCGAGTCAGCCATACCGAGGAGCG
>JAAUTE010000342.1 GCA_012031815.1 Chloroflexaceae bacterium | reverse complement strand
GGTAAAACCGTTTCCCTCAAATCCCTGGGACTCGCCGCCCTTATGGCCAAAGCGGGATTGTTCGTTCCGGCACGAGAACCAGTGGAATTGCCCTGTTTTGAGCAAGTTCTCGCCGATATTGGTGACGAGCAATCTTTACAGCAGAACCTCTCCACCTTTTCTGGTCATATCCGCCGCATTAGCCGCATTATCGACGCCATCCATCCTGAATCAGACGCCCTTCATCCCCTGTTGGTGCTGCTAGATGAAGTGGGCGCGGGGACTGACCCCACGGAAGGCAGTGCGATCGCCGCAGCCCTGTTGCGCTATTTGGCAGAAACAGCGTTGTTAACCATCGCCACAACCCATTACGGCGAATTAAAGGCGCTGAAGTACCAGGATGACCGCTTTGAAAACGCCTCGGTGGAGTTTGACGATCGCACCCTCTCTCCCACCTATCGCCTACTGTGGGGCATTCCGGGCCGCTCCAATGCCTTGGCGATCGCGGGGCGTTTGGGCTTAAAAGCGGAGATTATCGAGCTGGCCCAGCAAGACCTGGGCGGCGTGACGGAAGACGTGAACCAGGTGATTGCGGCCCTAGAAGCCGAGCGCCGGGATCAGGAAAGCAAAGCCCAAGCAGCCCGGCAACTGCTGGCCCAAACTGAGCGATTTTATGAGGAAGTCGCGGGAAAAGCCGCGCAATTAGAAGCCAGAGAGCAGGAACTCAAGCAAACCCAGGAACGGGAAATTCAGCAGGCACTCCAACAGGCAAAAACCGAAATTGCCAAAGTGATTCGCCAACTCCAGGGATCGCCCACCGCCCAAAGCGCCCGCCAAGCCACGGAAACCCTCAACGCAATTGCCGAACGGGAGCTATCGAAACGGGAGCCTCGCGCCCCCAAACCGGGTTATCTGCCCCAAGTCGGCGAGCGGGTGCGGATTCCCAGCCTCGCTCAGACGGCGGAAGTCCTGACAGCGCCCGATGGCGCAGGGGAAGTGACGGTGCGCTTTGGTTTGATGAAGATGACCGTATCCCTGGGAGAAATTGAATCCCTGGACGGCAAAAAAGCTGATATTCCGGTAAAATCTAAACCAACTGCCCCACCGCCTTCAACCCCGGCGAAAGCGCTGCCAACCATTCGCACCGATCGCAACACCCTGGATTTGCGGGGGAGTCGCGTAGCCGATGCGGAGATTGAGATCGATCGCGCGATCGCCAAGGTGCTGGATCTGGGAACCCTGTGGATAATTCATGGGAAAGGCACGGGCAAACTGAGGGAGGGCGTCCAGGCATTTTTGCAGCACCATCCCCTGGTTAAACGCTTTGAAAACGCCCCAGCCAATGAAGGGGGGTCAGGGGTCACCGTCGCCTATCTCACCTAATCTCAAAAATCGCCAAAAACCTGATTAGTTGGGGCTAGCTGACCCGTTGATTTCTAAATCATCCCTTTGCCGCTCCTGTGGCTCCCCAGCCTCCCCAGGAACTGGTTGCTCCCCTGGGTTATCAGCAGGAAGCTCAAGTTTCGCCGGTTTAACCAGGTCTAAATCCTGGGAGGTTACCTCCCGAAATTCGTTGACCCGAAAGATTAAGCGATAGCGCTGCCGAAGCTGGCGATAGAGAAATTCTTCCACCAACCCCACTTGCTTGGGGGTGATAAAGTCGTCGGTTTGCACATCCAGGATAACCTCGACCGGAGAGCGATCCCAGGGCAGGGCATGCCAGTTAACCCGCATTTTGAGCAGTTCTGCCTGTTGTCCTAGGGTAACGGTCTGATTTTGCAGGGTGCTTCTCACGGTAGCACTCAATCTCGCCTGTCGAATCAGGATCAGCAGGCTGGTAAAAAGCGGTACGGCGACCAGCAACGTTAGGGATAGGGACAGCCACAGCGCTTGCTGAACTTTGCGTAGGTTGGTGTAATAGCCCATCAAGGCAAAGACGCCAATGCAAGAAAAAGTAATTCCCAGTAAATTTGTTAAATACAATAAAAAAGCACCCCCACTGGCTGCCAGTTGCCCCTGAGATAGGGTGATTCCCACCACACACAGCGGCGGCATCAGGGCCACGGCGATCGCCGTTCCCGCCAGGGAGTCGCGAATCTCAGGCCGGGTTTTCGCAAAGGCCGAGACGCCCCCTGCCGCCAGCGCAATGCCCAAATCCACCAGATTGGGTTGGGTGCGGGCGAGAATTTCACCGCCAAATTCCGAGGCCGGGACGCTCACCAGCAGCCCCAGGAAGGCCGCCATCAACACCGCACCGATGGTTCCCACAGCGAGGGAATTTATACTACGGCGAAGCAATTTAGGTTCGCTATCAATGGCAGCAAAGGCCAGGCCGCGAATCGGCAACATCAAGGGGGCAATAATCATCGCGCCAATAATCACCGCCGCACTGTTGGTGAGCAGGCCGAAGGAGGCGATCGCGCAGGAACTGATGGCTAAAACCAGAAAATTGAGGGTTAATTCGGATTCGCTCAGTAAATCCAGGCGCATGGCCTCCATTTGTTCGGAAGAAACCTTTGCCATAGGGAGAAAATGTTTAATTTAATGAAGAGGAAACCACGAGAGACAAAAGAAGGCGTAACCCTGCTATAGGAGGAAGTTTGCCCACTATCATACCCTTTTTGCGCCCAGGGATTGCCAACTTCTGAGAGAGGAGTATCATGGGTAGAACTACTTAGGATACTGTGGATTGAATTATAAGCGCGATTTCCGAGGCCAAGCGATGCCCTGGTTCCCTAAACGTTACCGCTCCCCGGTTTGGCTAGTTTTGGTCACTGGCCTACTGCTGTTTTGGGTAGCTCCCCCCACGGCCGCCCAGTTGCCGTTGCTGCCAGAGCTAAGCTGGCCCGCCCCAGTTGCTTCAGGCGCGACAGCGGACAGTGCGATCATAACTGAATGTATTCACCTGGACGGTCGCTGTCTGTTTAAAATTGCCGACCAGCGTCGAGATATTCAAGACCGAGCATTCGCCATTCAAACCCGCTTAGATGAGGTAAGTGAGATTTATTTTGGTGATGAGGGGGAGCTGCTACGGGTTTTTGCCCAAGCAGAAGGAAATTTGCAGGATGTTTACCTTCAGGTCGGCGATCGCCCGCCAGTCCGCCTGCTGACGGTCACCAGTCTGGATGCGGAGGTCGTGGGAGCCAGTATTGCCGTCCGCGCCGAACAGCTCGTTCAGTCTCTGCAACAAGATATTGAGCAGGCCCGGGCCGCTCGCCAGCCGCAGGCGCTAGTACATCAGGC
>JAAUTE010000070.1 GCA_012031815.1 Chloroflexaceae bacterium | reverse complement strand
CAACACCCCCAATCCCCAAGCATGGAGCAGGCCTGCCGGGGTTAGCAACTTCTTCGGCGCGATCGCCGCGATTAAACCCAAAATCGAATTGAGAGCAATGGCCACCAACCACGGATTCCAGCTTTGAATCGTTGCAAGCATGGGCAATGTCCTCAGAAATTAAGGGCGTTCGTCTACCCCCCGTCCTAGGGTTGGACAGCTTAGGTTGGCTAGATCTAGAGGGCGCCAACGGCAGCAGCTTCGGGAATATATCCTAATTCCGCGAGTTTATTGATAACTTTGGCCACGCTCTCCGAGAGATCTTCCAAATCGGTGCGGCACTCTACTTCGGCATTGAGGGGCGGCTCGTAGGGATCGTCGATGCCGGTAAAGCCCCTAATTTCCCCGGCTCTCGCTCGCTTGTACAAGCCCTTAACGTCCCGGTCTTCACAAACTTCAACGGGGGCATTCACGTAAATTTCCACGAAATCACCGATGCGGCTCCTAACTTCTTCGCGAATGTCCCGGTAGGGCGAAATCGCTGAAACTAAAACAATCACCCCGTTGCGACTGAGTAGGTGAGAGACAAAACCGATACGGCGAATGTTTTCGTCTCGGTCTTCTTTGCTAAAACCTAATCCTTTGGTGAGATTTTGCCGTACTACGTCACCATCCAGGATCTCCAGCGGATAAGCTTGCGATCGCAGAATTTCGGCAACTTTGCGGCTAATGGTGGTCTTGCCCGCACCACTCAGCCCCGTAAACCAAACTGTTACTCCACGCTGTTTCATAATTGCTTTCTCACAGTAAGCGCTCAGTCTTTGTCTTCTAACCGTTACGAAATGCTACTCAGTAAGCAGTTAACTGACAGGGAAGCAGACAAATTAACCATAGTTTAATCTTTCTTTTCCCGGGTGGGTCAAATTTCTTCGGGCCAGCGGTCAGGGTTCTCCACTGGACAACAAAAAGAGGCGGCCTTTTCCTAAAAAGCCACCCCAACATCACTCAATTGCTTAAGCACGAGGTCTAGCGAACCGAGCCTGCCAGGCGATCCACCCGAATCGGCTTCATCAGGTACAGTTTCAGGAATTGCCAAGCATTGGACGCATACAGCGGCAGTTTGCGGAAGAACTTAACCGGCTTGGGTTGGCTGCTGGTCTCGATTGCTCGCAATTGTTCGTTATTTTCAATACAAGTTTCCAAGTGATTGTAGAAATCAGGGTTTTCCACATCTAAAACCACCGGGAAGACGCGGCCCGCCGTTTCATTGGTTTTTCAATGACGTATTTGTCGTACTCGCGAGCATCCAGCCCGATGGACGCATAGAAATCCCCTCGCTGAATATCATTGAGGTACATGGTGGCAAATACCGACAACAGGAAGAAACGACACCACAGCCGCGCCTGCCAGTTGTTGAGGTACTGGGGCTGCGATCGCATGATGGCATCGAAGAAATCGCCGTGGCGGTTCTCGTCCTGGCACCAGTTCTCAAAAAAGCGGAAAATCGGGTAAATTTGGTCTTCGGGGTGGGCTTCCAGGTGGCGGTAGATGGTGATGTAGCGCCAGTAGCCGATCTTCTCGGAGAGGTAGGTAGCGTAGAAGATAAATTTCGGCTCAAAGTAGGTATATTTGCGGCTCTTGGTCAAAAAGCCCAAATCCAGAGAGAGATTGAAATCCGACAGCGCCTTGTTGAGGAAGCCAGCGTGGCGAGCCTCATCGCGGGACATCAGCAGAAAGCACTCGGCCAGCACCGGGCTTTTCTCCTTAATGCGGCGGCCCATTTCCTTGTAGAGTAAAAAGCCGGAGAATTCAGCGGTGCAGGAGCGCTCCAAAATTCCACGAACAGGCGGCGGGTTTCCCCATCAAGATGTTCCCAGGACTGGTTAAACTCCTCATCCCGAACGAAGTGGTGACGGTTGTAGTCGACCCGAAATTCCTCAAGAATAGCCCGCAGCTCATCTTCGTTGGCGGTAATGGGCATTTTTGCCATTGCGGCGAAGTCGGTGGTGTAGAAGCGCGGCGTCAGAATGGTTTCCTTAGCTGGGACTTTAATCCCTGGACGCAGTTCGTCAAAGTCTGGTTTGTTAAGGGTACTTACCATCTTTAAATCGTCTGTTTAATAGCTGTCATGAGTACGATACCCCGATGGTACGATTCAGCCAAGAGCGGGGCTAGGTTTCAGTTTATCAAGCTCCTCCTCAAGGGTTAAGGAAACTTGAGTTAAGACTTACAACGACATTGTTAAAGTCTGCAACAATCCCTGGCGCGATCGCTCAAAATTAATCGCAAACAGGCTCGACCGGAAGGGATCGCGATCGCCTCCAAGGGTTGCAGCGGGAAAATCCCTGGGAAATAACGACCCACCCAGATTTTGACAGGGATTTTGGCAGTTGCCAACGCGGGTCATTTATTGTGTCAGAATGTTAAGCGTGCAGATAGCTTACTCCACTGACCAAGTTTGGCGGCCCTGCGCCGTGGCTCTCGGCAACTTTGATGGCATTCACCGAGGGCACAGGCAAGTATTGCAACCCATTTTGTCTCTTGCCGACGGGTCAGAAAAGATTTACGCCACGGTTGTCACCTTTAAGCCCCATCCCCGCGAATTTTTTACGGGTCAGCGCCGCCTCATGCTCACCCCGCTGCCAGAGAAGATTCAGCGTCTCGAAGCCCTCGGCATCGAACAACTGGTTTTGCTGCCCTTCGATCGCCAACTGGCCGCCCTCACGCCCCAGGAATTTGTGGAGATTATCCTCGTCAATCAACTCCAAACCCGCCAAGTTAGCGTCGGCCAGGATTTTTGCTTCGGACGCGATCGCCGTGGCACCACAGCAGATTTGCTCCGACTGTCTGCCCCGTTTGGTATTAAAGTGCATATTGCCGCGTTACAAACTGATGGCGAAACTGAATCTCTTCGCATCAGTAGTTCTGCCATTCGCCAGGCCCTTGAAACTGGGGACGTGAGCTTAGCCAACAGCTTATTAGGACGAGCCTATACCTTGAGCGGAACCGTCATTCCCGGACAGCAGCGGGGCCGAACCCTGGGTTTTCCCACGGCCAACCTACAACTGCCCCCCGACAAACTCCTCCCTCGATTAGGCGTTTACTGCGGTCATGTCTTTTTCGGCCAGGCCGCCTCAGGCACTAACCCGCCCATCGGCATACTGAACGTGGGCTGCCGTCCTACCGTTGACGGTGCGGGAATTACCGCCGAAATTCACCTGCTTAACTGGCAGGGCGATCTCTACGGCCAGACCCTCACCATGACCCTAGAAGCCTTCCTACGCACCGAACAAAAATTTACTTCCCTTGCGGCACTACAGGCTCAAATTGCCCAGGATTGCCAAAAAGCACAAGTAATTATGAGTGCTAAAGTGCCAACTGAGAGCAAACTGGGGAATACTAACCCTTAGTAAAGTTATGGGCAGCCTATCCCCTATGAGAGACCGCATTGAGACGTTAATGAACAACCTCGGTCGTAGCGTCGTTGGTAAAACAGAGGCCATTCGCCTAGTAATTGTAGCGCTCCTCAGCGGCGGCCACCTGCTGCTAGAAGATGTGCCGGGCGTGGGCAAAACCCTCCTCGCTAAGTCCCTGGCTCGCTCTATTAACGGCAAATTCCAGCGCATTCAATGTACGCCCGACTTGCTTCCCAGCGATGTTACTGGCACCAATATCTGGAATCCGCAGCCGGGCAGTTGTAGTTTTTAAGCGGGCCCGTCTTTAGCAATGTGCTCTTAGCCGACGAAATTAACCGATCCACCCCTCGCACCCAGTCGGCCCTGCTAGAAGTGATGGAAGAACATCAGGTCACCGTTGACGGCCTGGCGCGACCCGTGCCCCAACCCTTTTTTGTCATTGCCACCCAAAATCCCATTGAGTACCAGGGCACCTTTCCCCTGCCGGAAGCCCAAATGGATCGCTTTACCCTGTCTTTGAGCCTGGGCTATCCCAGCGAAGCGGACGAATTGCTAATGTTACAGCGTCAAAGCCATCGGGTCGCCCCCGAAGAACTGCAACCTTGCATTTCTCTGGAAGAGATTCAGGAATTACAGCGTTTGGCAGCTCAGGTTAAGGTCACAATCGAATTGCAGCGCTATTTGCTCAACCTGGTGCGGGCGACGCGGGAAGATGACGAGATTGCCCTCGGTGTCAGTCCCAGGGGCAGTGTTGCGCTCCAGCGGGCAACCCAGGCTCTGGCCTATTTGCAAGGTAGGGATTACGCCCTTCCCCGATGATGTTAAATATTTGGCTCCCTATGTCCTCGCTCACCGCCTCATTCCTGCTGGCGGGCGGCAGGGCAAAACCGTGGTGGAGAAACTGTTGCGGATTACGCCCGTAGAAAGCCCCGTTGCGGTTTAGTCTTCCTAGGTGTAGGTGTCGGAACCGGGTTGCTATTATCTTAAAGGGGGATTCAGACTTAGCAACTACCGGCAACCCATGAAACGATTTAAGCTTGGTTCGCTGCTATTGGGGATTAATCAGCGTCTGTCCTGTCTTCGGGCCCCAGGGACAGCCGCCCCGTGGCTGGGGGGTTTGCTCCTTTTGTGTCTGTGGATTGTGCCCCTGGGTGGGGGCATGGCAGCGGTATTGGCTCAGTCTAGAGCGATCGCGTCAGGCGTCCCGGAGCGCTACCAGCTCGGTCAGGAGTTTTATCTAAAAAACTGCGCCAGTTGCCACACCCCTATTCCGCCAGAGGTGCTGCCCACGGAAACCTGGAAAGAATTGCTCGAAAATCCTCAAAAACACTTTACAACCTCCTTGAAGCCTTTTTTTGGGCCGGAATTGGTCGCAACCTGGACTTATGTGCGAGACTTTTCGCGATCGCTCTTGCCCAACGAACCCTCTCCGGTGAATGTGGCCCAGTCCCGCTACTTTAAGGCGCTCCATCCCAAGGTGAATTTTCCAGAGCCGCCGTCCCATCGCACCTGCTTGAGCTGCCATCCCGGTGCGAGAGAACTGGATTACCGCAAATTGTCGTCTTAGTTTCAGGGATAAAATGCGTTTCCCTCGCTCCAAAAACATCAGAACCGGGAAATAATAACCCCTCTTTTGATAGGTTGAGTCGGCTTGTCTGGTTCTTCCGGAAAGCGGAAGACGGTAGCCAGGCTTTGCGCTTAGAATTTTGGGGGTACGACTATCTTGTTCAAGCATATTGGCACTCACCAGCTACCTTAGGTTAAAACACTATCCCCCAGGCAGAATGGATGATAGAGCGATCAATATCCTTCTTGTGGAGGATGATGAAGTTGATGTTATGAACGTCCGACGGGCTTTTAAGAAAAGCAACATTACTAATCCGCTTTATGTGGCCTCGAACGGATTACAGGCGTTGGAAATGCTCCGCTCTCAAGGGGGTAAGCCGCCTCAAGTCCCTGAGCAGCGCCGTCTGATCCTTCTCGATCTCAACATGCCCAAAATGGGCGGATTGGAATTCTTGAGTGAAGTGCGCTCTGACCCCCGTCTGCGAGCCACGCCCGCCATCGTACTTACTACCTCTGATGAAGACCGCGATCGCGTGGAGGCTTATCATCTTAACGTCGCTGGCTATATCTTAAAACCCGTCACCTTCGGTAATTTTGCCGAGGTGATGGTGGCGCTAAATAAATACTGGACGCTGTGCGAAATCCCTTAAGCAATCTAAGTAAGGATGGGGAAATATTGCCGCGCTAAGTTCCATGAATGAATCCTATAGAATTTTGGTGGTGGATGACGATGAAGTTGACCGCATGGCCGTTGGTCGCGCCCTTCGCAAGGCGGGGGTTGGCATGTACCTTGCAGAAGCAGCGGATTGCCGCAGCGCGATCGCAACGCTAAAAGGGGCAGACTTTGACTGTGTTTTTCTGGATTACCGCCTGCCCGATCAAGACGGTCTGGGTTTGATCCGTCAGTTGCAGTCCCTGGGGGTGAAAGTGCCGCTAGTGGTGCTGACGGGTCAGGGCGACGAGCAGATAGCAGTGGAGATGATGAAGGCGGGAGCGGCGGACTATTTGGTTAAATCCCGCGTTTCTCCCGAAACCCTCTCTACCGTCCTGCGCAATGCTGTTCGCATTCATCGGGCCGAGAGGGAAGCGGCGATCGCCCACCAGCGCCTGCGGGAAAGCAATGACCTCTTGCGCCGTAAAAATCAGGAACTGGACGAGCAACGGCGGCAGATCGAACGGCAGAATCGGGAGCTGGCCCAGGCATCGCGCTTAAAATCCCAGTTTTTGGCTACCATGTCCCACGAACTGCGCACGCCCATGAATGCGATCATGGGATTTTCCCAGATGTTGCTGCTACAGCGCTACGGGACGCTGTCGGAGCAGCAGCAGGACATGGTAGAGCGAATTTTGAATAATGGGCAGAATCTGCTGACCATGCTCAACGAAGTCCTGGACTTTTCCCGTTTAGAGGCTGGACACCTGCGCCTTTATCCAAGCGAAGTCAATCTGGGACAACTCATTCAAATTACCATTGAGGAATTACGCTCCCTCGCGATCGCCAAAAAAATTTACCTGGTAGCGGCGGTTGAGGAGCTGGCCGATCCGTTAACAACTAATGACCGCAATTATTTACAGCGGATTTTGATAAATCTCATCTCCAACGCCATTAAATTCACCGAGCAGGGCGGCGTTACCGTGACGGCGCGAGAACTGAATCCAGACTGGCTGGAAATTGCCATTAACGATACGGGGATTGGTATCGAACTGGAACAGATGCCCTATATTTTGAAGCGTTTCGTCAAGCCGATCAATCCTTGACCCGCCGCCACGGGGGAACGGGTTTGGGGCTGGCCATTGTCGATTCTCTGGTGAAAATGATGCAGGGAAAAATTATCGTCGAAAGCCAACTGGGTCAGGGATCGAGCTTCCGCGTCCAGATTCCCCGCCACGTTACTTTGTCTAACCAGGAGAGTATGGGAGCCTAGCCGGCGATCGCACTAACATAGAACTGATAGTATGAGCGTATACCCAGGACTCTATGTCAGGCATTTTCGCAAACAAATCGAATTATATTTTGGCGGTTGATGATATTCCCGACAATCTATTTTTGATTGAGTTAGCTTTGGAGCAGGAGGGGCATCAAGTTGTGTCCGCAAGCGATGGTCGCACGGCCCTTGCCCACATTGAAAAATCGCCGCCCGCCCTGGTGGTTTTGGACGTGATGATGCCGAGAATGGACGGTTATGAAGTAACGCGCCGCATTCGACAAAATCCTGCCCTCCCCTTTATTCCCATTTTGCTGATTACGGCCCACGAGCATTCGGATGTGGTTAGGGGCTTAGATGTGGGAGCCGATGAATTTATCCGCAAACCTGTAAAAGTTGATGAATTACAGGCGCGAGTCCGATCCTTGTTGCGTCTCAAGCAAAGCATCGACCAGCGGGAAAATTTTGTCTCCTGTCTGACTCACGACTTGAGAACGCCCCTGGTTGCTGCCGATCGCATGTTGAGCTTGATTCGGCAGGGACGGTTTGGCCAGGTGAATGGGGAGATTGAGTCGGCCCTGGGGACGGTGATTAGCAGTAACCAAAATTTGCTGGAGATGCTCAACACGCTTTTGGAGGTCTATTGCTACGATATTGGACAGAAGGTTTTGAGCTTTATTCGCTTTAATTTGCCGGAATTAGTGCAAGAGATATTGCAGGAGTTATCACCCTTGGCGCTGGAAAAGGGGATTGAACTGCGCTTGCACAGCCAGCTTCCGGCAGAGGAGTTGGTGGCCGATCGCCTGGAGTTGCGGCGAGTACTGACGAATTTGGTGGGAAATGCCATTAAATTTACTGAAGTTGGCTACATTGAGGTGAGTTTAGCGCTGGTAGATGCCCCGCAGTCCTTCTCTGAACCGTGGCTGGAAATTGCGATCGCCGATACGGGAGCCGGGATTGCGCCGGAGGATCAGCAATGGCTGTTTGAGCAATTCCGCAAAGGCAAGCACAAGCGCTCTGGCAGCGGACTGGGCCTGTATTTGTGCCGTCAAATTGTGCAATCTCATCACGGGGAGATTCAGGTCAGCTCCCAGCTCGGACAAGGAACAACCTTTACAATTTTGCTTCCCCAAAACCCCACCACTGTCCCTAAGCTGCTAAGTTAACTACCAGGATCGGAGGGCAGGATTTATGGTGATTTCTCTCCCACTTCAGGTAGGAATTGTGGGGACGGGCTACGTGGCGGCCAGGCGTGCGGAGGCCTTTGAGGCTGATGAACGAACGCGGCTGGTGGCTGCGAGCGGCCATACTTGGGAGACAACGCTTAAGTTTGGCCAGACCTATGGCGCTGAACCGCAGCGCTCCTGGCAAGAATTGGTGAATTTGTCCCACCTCGATCTGGTGGCGGTCTGTAATGTCAATTGCGATCGCGCCGAAATTGTCCGGGGGGCGCTGGCAGCGGGCAAGCATGTAATTGTGGAATATCCTCTGGCGATCGCCCCGGCAGATGCCCAGAGTCTTTTGGAATTAGCAGCAGCCCAGGGAAAATTGCTGCATGTGGAACATATTGAGTTGCTAGGCGGGTTGCATCAGGTATTAAAGCAATATTTGCCCTTATTGGGTCAGGTTTTTTACGCTCGCTATATCACCATTACTGGCGATCGCCCGGCGGCCCATCGCTGGACCTATCACCGCGAGCTGTTTGGGTTTCCCTTGGTGGGGGCGCTGTCGCGGGTGCATCGATTGACGGATTTATTGGGGGCAGTGGCGGCGGTTTCCTGTCAGACGCGCTATTGGAACGCCCCGGAAGCGGGTTATTTTCGGGCTTGTTTGTGTAATGCCCAACTGCGGTTTACCAATGGACTAATTGCAGAGGTGGTTTACGGAAAAGGGGAGGTGTTTTGGCAGGGATATCGAGATTTTGAGCTGCATGGAGAGGCCGGGTCGCTGATGTTTGCGGGGGATGCGGGCCGGTTAATTCAAGGCCAAGAGCAAACCCCCATTGAAGTAGGGAGCCGCCGGGGATTAATTGCTAAAGATACAACAATGGTGATCGATCACTTGGTTGAGGGAACGCCTTTATATGTTAATCCGCAGGCCAGTTATTACGCACTGCAAGTGGCGGATGCAGCCCGCGAGTCGGCAGCCACGGGCCAGACAGTTTTTCTCAGCACCATTCGCTAGACCGAGTCAAAAGTCAAAAGTTAGCAATGAAAGGAGGTATCTGTTCAGCGAATTTTTGAAAGTAAAGCCGTTGCTCACTTGCTAGGAGAAGGAGTGGAGGCCCATCACTTGAATGATGACTGCTTGGGTCGTCTGCTGGATGACCTGTATTTGTTGAAATTATAGGTATTGTAGGATAAGCGTGCCTAAAATCCGGTACACATTTCTTAGGATTCAACATTTCTGCGGTAGAACCTTATTTGTTTAAACTTTTCAACACGTTCTCGCGAGTCCGGTGATGCTAACAAGCAAATTGCAATAGGAGAAAATTTACTTCTATGCCTAAGGGCGTTACCGGAGTTTGAGGTGCTAGTCGCGAAAACCAGAATACATGAAATCAGTATAACGACCAATGCTTGAGCAGCAGGTTTAGATGCGATGAGCTGGCGGGATTTATACAAAGATACAGCTAAATACACATTGACAAGGACATCGATTTGTGAGACTAAGTCAGTAATTCCCCTTATTTGCCAAGGAAAAGGAGTGAATAGAAAGAAAATAAGACGAATAGGAGCCTGCCAAACAAAATCAAATAAAGACGTTGCTCTCAAATTTATTAAATATTTTGCATCAGAATCTTCAAATCTTTGCTGAACTTGAATTACTTGCTCCGCTGATAGATTGGATATATCTCCCCCAAGCCTGCTTAGACCCCAGCCAGATAAGACCACCAATGTAGCAAGAAAAACAACTGCCGCGAAAATAACCATATATCTAAGTAAAGATAATAAAACTGTTTTCCGAGTAAAAAGAAACTTAATGAAATACTGAATAAAACGAGAGGCAAAAAGAATTGCAAAAGAAACAATTAAAGACAGTATCAAACCAGTGTGAAATGCGCCTCCTAATAAAGCCAATAACAAAGACAAGACAAGATGTATATTTTTCTTGTTTGAATGCCAGGAGACCAAAAAAAACATACTTAAAGTCAACAAGTAAACAATCACGACTTCTCTTAGGTTGACAGCAGCAAACAACATCAGTGTAGGCATCAACGTAACAAACCAGGCTGAACGTAGAGCAACTTTTTTCCCCAAAGCAAGCTGGAGATTTCATGAACATTCCATACAATGAGCGTACTAAACAAAACGTTCAGTATTTGAATCATTAATGGGCTACGTCCAAAAACTATGTATAAAAAACTAGTTAACCATGAGTAAAAATATGCGCCTGTGGTAAAGTTCTTTAATAAGTTAGAAAATCCTTCTTGTGACCAATTCCATGCTGTTTGCTCAAATGCTAAAGCATCATCTAAAGACATAGGCAAGGCTATCAAGTAAGTGCCAATTAATGTTAAGCTTAATCGGATGATAAATGAAGTGAATAAAAGCTTAATCATATTTGAATTAGATTTACCTATGACCAAAAGAATTAATACGCTGAGTAGTATTGAAATCCAAAATGAAAAATTAGCCATCGGATAACGAACCGGATAGTATGGCTGACCTTGAAGATTACCAGCTATATTGAGAATCAAAAAACAAACAATGGGGGCTATTAAAATTGCGGCTAGTGATTTTAAGTAACCCAGAGATTGTAATTTCATAGTATGGAGTCCAGACAGCGAAATTTATTATTTTTCCCCTGATTGAGATAAGCACATCGAAGATGTAAAATGCGAAAAATATTTTCCCGATTCCATCGCGCTCCTGAAAGTTTAACGCGAGCCGCAACCTGGTTGATTTTAGACTCGGTATTTCCCGACCCTACTGGAATCCCTAAACGCTTATAACAGGAAATATAGTGTTGATGCTTGTGCAAATTGAAATCGGCGCGCTCAAGCCATGAATTCGCTTCTCACTCTGAGCTGGTTGCATATTGACTCGCTGCACCATTTCTTGTAAGGCATCGTGCGCTACGAAAAAGTTCATTAACTCTAAAAGCGTCTCTCGCCCATACTGATAGGATGCGATCGCGCAGACTCGTAAACAACACTTCTGCAATTCAGGACTAATAACGATTATCCCGCTTAAACCTAGTTTCTTCGCTTGCTTTGGCATAATTCCCACCTTCTCAACCAAGGTTTTCTCTATTCTTGTCTTTTCTGAGCACCGTTTTTTCCTTATGGAAAAACATTTTCCAAATATTGGGGTTGATCATAATAAATCATCTGAGTACTGACCTTCACAGTTAACAGGTGCAAAACTTTTCAGCTCTTCAGGTTCGGTATATTCATATGAAATTTAAGCTGTTTTTTTAAGCATTTCCTCTAACACTGCTTGCTCTTCTAGGAGAATGTTTAACATGGTTCCTTTTGTCCTTTATCACCACCTTTTTACTTCTATTCTCTTATATTTCTCATCCCCTGCCATAAGCCTTGATACCCGTTCCCGTGTAAAACGCACCAATTTTGTGTCTATCTTAATCTCATTTTTTCATTTTATATTCATAAAAATTCGAACTAGTTGATCTCTAGCATTATTCCAGTTTAGTATATTTTTACTTTGTTTTAACGCTTCTACAGAACATTTTTCATAAAGTTCTTTGTTGGTAACGAGTTCGCGAATACTGGTTTCAATAGCATTTGATGTTGCGTCGCGAGTTATTAAACCAGTTTTTCGATGAACAACTTGTTCTGTCAATCCGCCAACAGGAGTGGCAACGACAGGTAGGGCAGCGCCCATTGCAATAGTAATAATTCCTGATTGGCTAGCTTCTATATAGGGAGCGACAAGTAAGTGAGCATCTTGAAACAGGCAAAGAATCTCTTCATCAGGAATAGAGCGATTATCGATTATGACATCACACAACTCACGAAGTTTCTTTCTGTACGGGGAAAGACTGCCAAAACCTGCAATAATAAGCTCTAAATTAGAAAAATCATTTTTTAGAATTTGATAGGCATTTAATAGCAGATGTAAACCTTTGTAAGGGAGAATTCTTCCAAAAAATATTAATCGAAAATTCTTACTTTCAGGATATTTTCTGGAAACGCAAGTTGGAGAATTATAATCAAAAACTCCATGCTGAATCACAGAAACATTGTTAGGACAATAGTCATAAGACGAAACCAATTGAGATTTGACATGATTGCTAAGCGTGATTACGTGATCCGCTCTTGATATTTCTTGAGTAAATTGCCATTTATGATAACTACTAATCAAAGCGATATTACCAAAATGGGGAAGCGCGTCATGCATAGTAAATAAATATTTCGAGCTAGACTTTTTCAAACTGGAGAGCAGAAAAGGGTTCCAAATATGGGTCATTGTTGAGTAAACTATGTCTATATTGTTTCTTAATAGAAAATCTTGAAATGCAAGTCTCAGTTGAGTGATTCTAAGTATTGACAACAGAGCTGAAAACCTTCCCTGATATGTGTTTACGTGAAAAGCTGGTAAACCAAAAGCATTGAATTTATCAATCAACACATTCTGATTAGATAATGATAAAAACACCTCAATATCAGAGCAACTAGAAAGGGTTTCAGTTACTTTATAAGTGTAGTAAGCTCCTCCTCCTCGTCTACCCCAATACCAAATTAAAATCCTCTTCTTATCTAAAGTCATACATTAGTTCCTAACTCAACATTTTAAACAGATTTGAGAAATTTTTCTGTCAGATTTACAAACTCTTTATCAACAACAATCTATGATGGTATTTATTGAAAAAATGTCAACTAAAGTCTTGCTAGGACTAAATTGTTTGTACTGTATCTATAAATAAGGGTTTTGATCATTTGCATTTTAGGCTTAGTAAGGCGAAACCACTTAACTATAAAATTCAAACTTGCTATTTAATAGCTTTAACTTATTTAATAATTTGTGTAAAACGATAAAAGTAGATCTTGGCACAAAACTAACCAATAATATTCTAAGAATGTGATTTTGTATATACTTAAATTTGCATATGAATTTACATCTTCCATGAGCTATTGCTATATTTCTAGATTCCAAGCAAGTTTCTGCTGCTACACTTACGCCTCCTGTACGAAAACTAGCTATGTATTCACTCATGTCAACCCCAAAGCATCCTCTTTTATGGATTCTGATCATAAAATCTAAATCAGCGGCTATTCTATAGTTAGTGTTGAATAAGCCAACTTTTGAAAAATAGACCTGTCTAGTCACAAATAAGGAAGCATGAGGATACAAGGAACGTTGTAATGTCACCCCAAATTTATCCTTTGAAAGTGGATGGAAAGCTCCAACTACTTTGTCAAAATCGTCAATGCGATAGACGCTCCCATACGAATAATCTGCCCTAAAATTTATTATACCGTTTACGGATAACTCAAGAGCGTTAAGTTGATAAACATCATCAGAGTTGAGAATCCCAACAATTTCACCTGAAGATAAATTGATGCCCTTATTCATCGCATCGTAAATTCCTTTATCTGGCTCACTGACCCAATAATCGATTTCTTTATTGTACTTTTTTATTATTTCTAATGTACTATCTGTCGATCCACCATCTATTATTAGATATTCAATGTTATTGTATGTTTGATTTAGTACGCTATTTATTGCTTTTTCCAAAAATTTTTCTCCATTATATACAACAGTAATTACAGAAACAAGAGGGAGATGAGGTAATGACTTTTTATGATGCCCTAAGGTTTGTAATCCTCCCTGAATAGATTTTTTCATGTTCATAATGTAGGTAGATAGATTTAATGAATTTTTGTTCTTTTGTCTTGCTTTTGTGTTTTTCTGAGTCCGATATTATCATATCACAAGCAAGAGGAGCCATCGCCTTCTTTTTTGAATTTAGTTTGGATTTAAATTTTTAGCGTCAAATTGGGTTTGTTATCCAAGATTCTAATATAAAGCTTCAAATAAGTTTTTGCTTGGTTCATCAGGTCAAATTCTGCCTCTGCTTTCAGTCGAGCATTTTCTGATAATTTCTTTTGTCGTTCTTCATTTTCTACTGTCCAAAGTATTCCATAAGCTAGGTCTTCAGTATCGAAAGGATTTACTAAATAGCCATTCTGTTGATGATCAACAATATCCTTTAATCCAGTTGCATCAAAAGCAACAACAGGCGTACCACAAGCCAAGGACTCAGATGCAGTTTGCCCAAAAGCTTCTTGGATAGACGGTACTGTCATTACATCTGCTGCTGAATATGCCAATGCTAAAGATATATCATCGTTTAATCTACCTAGGCAATGAGTTTTGAAGCTTAAATCTGAAGTATTTGAGGGTTGGGATGCCCCAAAAACAACTAGCTCAATATCTTGATTGTCTACAAGGGTTTTAATTTTTTGCAAGGCAGGAATCAGAAGATGATAGCCTTTTCGACGATCTGTGGTAGAGTTGATAGCTCCAAAAAGTATAATTTTTTTGTCTGTCGGCAATCCTAGTAAACTTCTGGCTATTTGTTTATCTACTTGCCTATATTTTTGAGTATCTAAACCAGAGGGAATAACTTGAACTGGTAAATCACCAAAGAGAGAACTCGACTGAGCGCATTCAGCAAGCCATTTGCTTGGTGTGACAATTGTCAAGTTCAAATCTTTCCATGCTTTCTCTTTGCGTTTCCAAACCCACCGCGATAAATCACATTCTTGAGTACTTTTTAGTTGTGGACACTTCCCACAAGACTGCGTGTAGCGATCGCAACCTTGACTATAGTGGCAACCGCCCGTGAAAGGCCACATATCATGTAAAGTCAAAACAATAGGAAGACCAAATTTAGCTAAAGTTTCAATTTGTAGAAAACCAGAATTAACCCAGTGAAGATTAATTATGTCGGGAGCGATTGAAGAGACCTTCGTAGAGATATTGTCAGGAACCCATTGTAATGAAAAAATTTCCCCAACAGATTTCTTGTGTTGGGAAAAGATTTCTAGTGGGAAACAGTCTAGAGTAGGCTTTATTTTTGCAATTCCTTTCTGTATTTTCTTATTAAAACAAACTACTGTTTCATCATCACTAGCTTTATTTTGAACTAGCATAGTTGAATTCATTCCTAGTTTCAAAAATCCTTGGTGCAGTCTCCATGCGGCTCGTGCCGCACCCCCTAAAATATCACTGCTACTTAAATGTAAAATTTTCATAGTGCTCTAATAAAAAACTTTTCTTTGATGTAGTATTTTCTGCATGGTTTTTAGAGCTTGCTTAGTTTTCCTATAGAAGCGTTCAACTATGTCTAATATTGGAAACATGGACTTAAAAAAGATTTCTAACAGCTTAATACTGTTCCAATCAGGCTTTTTATTCTGCCCCTTAAGATAGATGTTGGCATGACTGCCTTGGCACCTCCCCTGATTTTTTAGACCCATTAATTTTGCAAAAACATTAAAACTGAATCGAAGGTAAAAGGTCTGAGGTAGATGACATTTTATAACAGGATAAAAACAATTTCCAATAATTAAGTATCCCCCAACTCTAACGCTACTTATCATCTCAAACAATACCAGTAGTGGATCAACTACATGTTCGAGTACATCGGTGCTGACAAGACAATCATAATAATTTTTTTCAAGTTTATTGATATACCTAATTTCAGGATTATTCGTGACATATGCTAAAGCAATTTCATTGGGATAAGGTTCGTAAATATCTACGCAAAAGTTGCGATTTTGACTGGCTACGGTTTTGCCAAAACTCCCATACCCCCACCGTAATCTATTATGTGTTTAATAGAATCTTTGTTGCCATCTATCCATTTAGCAATAGACCAGCGATGCTGCATT